>JALEQE010000010.1 GCA_022766825.1 Oscillospiraceae bacterium
AGCAGAAGAACATACAGCGCAATTTTCGCGAGCTGAGTTGTGAATTTAGTAACCGTGAGGTCGATTTTTGTTTTGCTCAGTCCTTTTGAAGTCAGGTATATTATCAGTTTTGTAAGGATTATTCCGATAACAAGAACAACCGCCGCAAGCAGAATTTTTGGAAGAGCAGAAACTATGCTTTTGCCTATATTGCTGAAAAACGTGCCGAGAATGGAAAATGTCTGTGCCGGATCGTCCACTATCGTATCCACAGCGTCACCAAGAGTTGCACTGTCACTTGTAACGTCCGATACAGCAGATACCGTTTCGGGATTATCCGAAACGGTTCCGGCAATAGATAATATAAACGGAATTATTCCCGTCATCAATTGAACTCCTTCTCGAATGACGCAACAACAGTATCAGCGTCCGCGTCACGGATTAGCATTGATATTTCGCTTACGCCCGTTGTAATCATCAAAATCATTGCTTCAAGGCGATTGAGTATCTCAAATACACGAGCCGCAAATCCAATGGAATCTGCCATTTTTTCGTTTTTCAGAACAATTTTTCTGTTCCCGCTGTTTATCATCGGTGATACTCCGCCATTTTCACGGATTGACTTTACCGCGCCGAGCAGTTTTGGCATATCATCATCGTCGATAGTAAATCCAAAACTGAATATTTCGGAAGTGGGAGCAGTCATCGAAATCATATCTACGTTTATTCCGGCATCTGCGACGGTTTTCAGAGTGTCTTCCATAATAGTCTTGTTCAGCGGTACATTGTTGAACGAAACAGCGGATACATTTTCGGTTACTTCAATTTTCATATTAAACTCCTCCGATTACTTAATTAGATCTTTCATTGCGTACAATCCAGCGGGTTTACCCGAAAGGAACACTGCCGCATTTACCGCGCCCACAGCAAACACTTCTCTTGATTGTGCCGAGTGGGAAAGCGTGATAACCTCATCGTGACCCGCGAAAATAATATCGTGTTCGCCGACAATCGTGCCGCCGCGGATAGAGTGCATTCCGATTTCGTCCTTGTCGCGCGGACGGCGAACGGAATGACGGTCGTAGATGTAGTGCTTGCTGTTGCCGAGTTCCTCGTTTATCGCTTCCGCAAGCATAATCGCAGTACCCGAAGGCGCGTCCTTTTTGCGGTTATGGTGCTTTTCGACTATCTCAATATCAAACTGTCCGCCGAGAACCTGTGCCGCTTTTTTTGCAAGTTCCGCGAGAAGATTTATTCCGAGTGACATATTGAATGTAAAGAATACGGGTATTTGTTCCGAAGCCGCTGTAATAGCCGATTTTTCTTCATCGGAATATCCCGTTGTTCCGATAACAAGCGGAACATTATTCATCTTGCAGTAATTCAGCAGGTCGGGTAATGCGGACGGGTGCGAAAAATCAATGATTACATCGGGCTTTTCTGCGAGGTCAAACACGCTTCTTATAATCGGAAAATCGCCGTATTGTTCACCGGCTCTGTCAATTCCCGCACAAACCGTGCAGTCAGAGCGTTCGCTAATAATTCCCGCGATAACCCGCCCCATAAAACCGCAAGCGCCTGTTATTGCTATGTTTACCATTTATAATTCCTTTCAAGAAGGGCAACGCCAAAAGCATTGCCCTATTTTATTATTTAATCTTATTAACCAATCCGAGATTTTCCATAACGGATTTCAGCTTTGCTTTCATTTCATCGGTCATAGAGCAAAGCGGTAAACGGCATTCGCCCGCCTTAAATCCCATAATATTAAGTGCTTCTTTAACGGGAATAGGATTTACGTCCATAAACATTGCCTTGTCAAGCGGAAGAATTTTCTTTTGTATTTCAAGAGCCTCTTCGTGCTTGCCTTCAAGGTACAATTTCATTTCGTCGTGCTTTTCGCGCGGCGCAACGTTGGATGTAACGGAAATCAATCCCTTTCCGCCAAGAGCCAGACAGCAGAGCGCCTCGTCATCGTTGCCCGAATAAATATCCAGATCCGTATACGCGGAAATCGCCATAACGGTACTCATATTGCCGCTTGCTTCCTTAACTGCTGTGATATTCGGGTGCTTTGACATTTCAATATAAGCGTCAACTCCGATATTAACACCCGTGCGTGACGGAACATTGTACAATACTATCGGGATATTTACATTATCCGCAATGGTTGTGAAATGCTTAACCAATCCGCGCTGTGACGTCTTGTTATAGTACGGTGTAACCTGCAGAAGAGCGTCGGCGCCCATTTTTTCGGCTTCCTTTGAAAGCTCAATGGCATAAGCAGTATCGTTACTACCCGCGCCCGCGATAACGGGAACACGGTGATTTACGCGCTCAATTCCGAAACGGATTACCTCACGGTGTTCCTCATCGGTCATAGTCGCGCTTTCACCCGTTGTTCCGCAAATAACCAAGCCGTCGATACCGTTTTCGATCTGATAATCAATCAGCTTGCCGAACTCTTCGTAATTTATGCTGCCGTCAGCATTCATAGGAGTAGCGATAGCGGTTGCACAACCCGTAAAAATAGTTTTGCTCATAAGATAGTCCTTTCAATAATTTCCCTAAAGGAAAAATCGAATAAAAATCAGTCAAAATAACCCTTTGCCGCAAGCAATTCAGCCATTTCAACAGCTCCGCCCGCAGCACCGCGCAGTGTATTGTGCGACAGGCAAACAAACTTGTAGTCATACTGAGTATCGGGGCGCAGACGTCCGATTGAAATAGCCATACCGCCTTCAAGATTGCGGTTCAGCTTTGCCTGGGGCATATCGTCCTGCTCAAAGTAATTCAGGAACTGTTTCGGTGCGGACGGGAGTTGAAGATCCTGCGGTTCGCCCTTGTATTCCGCCCATTCCTTTTTAATTTCCTCGATTGTGGGCTTGTTTTCAAATCTTACGAACACAGCCGCAAAGTGACCGTTCGATACGGGAACACGCAGGCACTGTGTTGTAATTCTCGGCTTGTCGCACTTTACAATCTCGTTGCCCTCGATATGCCCCCAGACTTTCAGAGGTTCCTGCTCGGACTTCTCCTCCTCGCCGCCGATGTACGGAATGAGGTTATCGACCATTTCGGGCCAAGTTTCAAAAGTCTTGCCCGCACCCGAAATTGCCTGATATGTGCATGCAAGTACTTCGGAAATACCGAATTTTCTCAGCGGAGAAAGAGCGGGAACATAGCTTTGAATGGAGCAGTTCGACTTAACGGAAATAAATCCGCGCTTTGTTCCTAGACGCTTTTTCTGCGCGTCGATAATCGCCGCGTGATCCGCGTTTACCTCGGGGATAATCATAGGAACATCGGGTGTGAAACGGTTCGCGGAGTTATTCGACATAACGGGGCATTCCGCTTTTGCGTATCTCTCCTCGAGAGCCTTTATTTCGTCCTTCTTCATATTAACCGCGCAGAATACGAAATCAACCTTTGACGCGATTTTTTCAACATCGGCAGTTGCGTCCTCGATTATGATATTCGCCATACTTTCGGGCATGGGAGTATCCATAAACCAACGGTCGCCGACAGCCTCTTTGTAGGTCTTTCCCGCGCTTCTCGCAGAAGCCGCAAGAGCCGTAACATGAAACCACGGGTGATTTTCAAGCAACGTTGCGAAACGCTGTCCTACCATACCCGTTGCGCCGATTATACCGACATTGTACTGTTTTTTCATTGTTGTTACCTTCCTTTTCCTTAACAAAAAATAAAACCGATGAACTTATGTCACCGGCAATGATTTTATGCTGCAAAAATATTTGCGATAGCACTCCATCAAGCAAGTCGATGACAGTCGCACGCCTGTTCAACGTACGACCGGATATGCACGCTTCGGAACGTACACTCCTCGGCGAAATTGCCTTTTGCGCCGCGCTTTCCGAAAAGCGGAACAATCCCACGGACTTTAAACCCGTGACGCGCTACTTATCAATTTCGCACCTCTATCAATTACAATGTATATTGTAACACATTATTTGTTGTTTGTCAATATATTTATTATTCAGTATCGAAAAAATTCTTCAATCAATTGCGGATAAAATTAGTGAAATTGCACTTTGCCCCATTTGGCTATTGAAAATTTCTTCTTCTTATGCTATAATATCACTTGGAATATTATCTTTATGTTAAGAATGGAGAAATTATGTTAAAAAGTGATTTTTATTACGATTTGCCCGAAGAACTAATAGCGCAGACTCCCGTTGAACCTCGCGACAGTTCCCGGTTGATGAAAATAGACCGTCAAAGCGGCGAAATAGTACACGACCATTTCTATAATATATGCAATTACTTGAAAAAAGGTGACTTGCTTGTGATGAACGACAGCAAAGTTTTTCCTGCTCGGATTTACGGACAAAAACGCGATACGGGAGCGCATTGTGAATTTCTTCTGCTGAAACGCCGTAGTCTTACAGAATGGGAAACTATGGTAAGACCCGGAAAACGTCTGAAACCCGGAACAATTGTTGATTTTCCCGAAAACCTATCCGCCGAAATTCTCGAAACTGTTGAAGGCGGCAACCGTCTGGTGAAATTTACATTCGAGGGAGATTTCTTTGATATTCTCGACAGAATAGGGCAAATGCCGTTGCCGCCTTATATCACCGAAGAATTAAAGGACAACGACCGTTACAACACGATATATTGTCACGAAACAGGCTCTGCCGCCGCGCCGACGGCGGGACTGCATTTCACCGAAAAAGAGTTTGAGGAATGCCGCGAAAAAGGTATTGATACGGCATTTGTAACGCTTCACGTTGGGTTGGGTACGTTTCGCCCCGTTAAAGAAGATAATATACTTGACCACCAAATGCACACAGAGCATTATTCGATACCGCCCGAAACCGCCGAAAAGATCCGCGCCTGCAAAGCGCGCGGCGGACGTGTTATCGCGGTCGGAACAACTTCTTGCAGAACGCTTGAAAGTGCGGCGCAAACGGGAAAAGCAATTGATGATACAAGCATTTTCATTTATCCTGGATACGAATTTAAGTGCATTGACGGTTTGATTACTAATTTTCATCTGCCCGAAAGTACGCTGATTATGCTTGTTAGTGCGTTTCTCGGTAGAGAAAAAACGCTTTCTGCGTATCAGGTCGCGATTGAAGAGCGTTATCGCTTTTTTTCGTTCGGAGATTGTATGATAATAATTTAAACAATATCGTTTTTGGTAATTATTTATTTGAAATGAAAAAGCGGCGCGTTTTTTATAACCGCGCCGCTTTTGTAAACCGAATTTTTCAGTTGACAGCAACGATCTGTGATTTACTGCTTTTTGCTGTCATTTTTTTCGGGAGCATTTTCGCCCGTTCCCTCTTTTGGTTTGTCGGGCTTCTTTTTTTGACTGACTTTAATTGTTGGGTTTTCCTTATGGTTACTCATAATTTTTTTAGTGTGCGCAACGCTCATTTTACGAATACGCTCGCGCAGATAATATCTTTTCGGCTTCTTCTCCTGAATTTCGGTTTCGGTATGCTCCGGCTGTTCAGGCTCTTCATAAATATAATCGGGTGTAATATAATCAACATTACCAACGTATTGGGAGGTCTTTTGCGGAAGATTACGCTTTTTGAGCTTGTGTTCCACAAAATCTTTGAACAGCATATAAACGACAGCGCAAACAGGAACGCTGAGGAACATTCCGAGGATTCCGAAAAATCCGCCGCCAATAACTATGGATATAAGCACCCATACAGCGGGCAGACCGGTCGAGTCGCCAAGTATCCAAGGTGCAATGACATTTCCGTCGATAGTCTGCAAAATACATACAATAATGATGAACGCGATGACCATAGACGGATTTGATGACAGCAACAAAAGCAGACAGCAGGGTATCGCTCCGAGAATAGGACCGACAAACGGAATAAGATTGAAAAGGAACATTATTACGGATATGAGCGGTGTGTATGGTATTCCGACTATCCAGCAGAAAAGGAAAATCAGTATTCCGACAAGGAAAGCCTCAACGATTTTTCCCAATATCGAGCCTAAGAATTTTTTGCTTGCCTCACGGCACACACTGAGAAAACGCTGTGCTCTTTCCGGTTTCAAAAAAGCAAAAATAAGCTTTTTGCTCTGACCTATGAACATTTCTTTTTTAGCAAGCAGGTATATTGATATGGTGAGTCCGATGAACACGTTTTTCATAGCGTCCAGGACTGTCATAATTCCCGAAGCAATATTTCCGGCAAATCCCAGTATCTGCGAGGAGTAGTTGTTCCAGATGTTTGAAAGAAAGTTGTTGAGGTCGTCTACGGGATTTTCGAGAAATCCTTTGAGAAAAGGCATTTTAACCGCTATTTTATCAATGAAACCGTGTATAACGTCGAAATAGTTGTCCATATTGTTAAACAGCGCGACAATGTTTGAAATCAATTGCGGGAGAACAAGTATCACAAGCAAAATCAATATCGACAGGACAAACAGCATTGTAACAGTCAGCGCAAGAACACGCGCCCGCGTTTTGTCGGAGCGCTTTTCCGATCTTGACCATTTCCCGAACATACCTTTTTCGAGTCGTACCATCAGCGGATTAAGGATATACGCACAGAATATTCCGATTATTATTGGTGTGGTAACATTTGTTATAACAGAGAGCTTTTCTGTTACCGAATCAAAATTGAAAATCACCATAATAGCAAGCGCACTGATGACAATTGTCATAACAGCGTATCTTGAAATGGTGAAATATTTTTGGTTGCGTTCTATTTTCATTTTAATTCCTCCGTGGGAATATACTTTAAACACTGTCGCGTAAAACGCTTACAAACATCTGCTTATATTTTACCACTTATGGAAAGAAAAGTCAAGCAATTTCTCCAAGTAATCTTTGAGCATTTTCGGCGAGGATAAGTTCGCGCTCACGGTCGTTAAGCGGGAGTTTATCAAAGCGTTCAAGTTCATCTTTCGCGTTCCACATCGGATAATCCGTGCCCCACATTACGCGGTGGACGCCGATTTTTCTGATAAGAGCGGCGGCGTGTTCGGGTGACATTGCGTAAAGCGAGCTGGAACAGTCAACGTATATCCCGCTGTGGTCGAACAGTTCCGCACCTTTATCCCACATTGACCACCCCGCGAGGTGCGCGCCGATAACAACAAGTTTCGGAAAACGCTTTACAACTTTCAAAAGCCGTTCGGGTGAGGAACAGTCGGAGCGAATGTCGCCAATGTGAAACAGTATCGGAAGTCTGCCCTCTGCCGCCTCATAAATCGGAAACGCTTTTTCATCGTCAATGTTGAAGTTCTGAAAATCGCTGTGCAGCTTTATTCCTCGGAGTCCGAGAGAAATTATACGTTCAATTTCTCCGTCTATGTCTTTAAAATCGGGGTGTATTGCGCCAAATCCGATAAAACGGTCGGGGTGCTTTTTTACGCTTTCGGAAATAAAGTTGTTAATTGCGACAACCTGTTCGGGAACAGTCGCGACAGATTGCACAATAAACTTGTCAACGCCCGCCGCGTCGCCTGTTTTTAACAAATCGTCAACTGTGCCTTTGCAGTTGATTTCCATACCATCGTAAAACGAACTTATCCCCATTATCGCTTTTGGGGCAAGTTTATCGGGGAAAATATGTGCGTGCGCATCTATTATCATAATATCATTTCCTTCCTTTTGTTTATTATATAACATAATATGTACAATGTCAAGGAAAAATATGTTGGCATTATTCTTATTGTGTGACAGTATGATAAAAACGGCTTATCCGATTTAGGAAAAGCCGTTTTGAAATTGTTATTGAGATATCCCAACAAAAAAGGAGATTATCATATATGCCGCGAACACCGCCGCAGGAATGAAAACCGCGCTCCCCGCGATTATTGTTACAAGCGCGTTTTTGTCGATTGTGGCACGGCGGGGTTTGCAGTACAGGATACGGATTTCCTTGTCGGGATTGTAAAGCTTGCCGCGCATTATCATTTCACAGGGGAAAAGGTTGTATACTTCGTTTCCGTCAATTTTGTAAATAGCAACGGGAAAACGCGGTTTTTCGTCAATTTTTACGAATACGGCGTTTTTTCGTTTCGACAAAGCGAGCAGTATCAGACAAACGGCAAAAAACACGCCGATAAGTACAATAACTGCGCCCAGAAGTAACAGCGTCATTATTCCGATATGTACGAGCTTAAAACCCATACACAGCATAATTACAGCGATCAATACATATCCGAGAAGAAATTCCAAATTCTCACCCCCGAATTAAGGCAATACCGCACAGAGATTGTGCGCATATTGCGCAGTCAGATTTTCCGTCAGATTGTACAAATTTGACGCAGGCGGGTTGTCGCAGCGTTTTCCACCGAAGGCGGATAATGCGGTCAAGGAAAATTTGTGCACGCATTATGCGCTTCGCGCAAAACGCTATGGCGAAAAATATGCAAGCAAGATGCGCAAACACGATGTTTGCGTTGTTGCCCCAAAAGTGCGGCAAGGATGCCGCACAACAGATGGCAACTGACGACAAAGCCGTAAGGCGTTCTTTGTGCGGTGTTGCCTTAAATGTTGATTATTTCGTCCGCGAGCGTTTCACATTCACTTTTGTCGTGAGTGACAAACACTACTGTTTTATTTGCGGTTTTTTCTTTAAAATATTTAATAACCAAACCTTTTGTATCCGCGTCAAGACCTTTGAACGGTTCATCGGCGAAAAGAATATCATAATCGGCAAGCAAAGCGCGCAGCATAGCCACACGGCGTTTCATACCGCCCGAAAGTTCACGGACGGGCTTGTTTCCGCAATCGGTCAGTCCGACAGCCGAAAGCTCATCGGCTATCTGCGCTTTGGAGAAAAGTTTTCCCGTCACAAGCCGAATATTCGCGCTAGCCGTGAGATTTTCGCAAAGCCTGTCTTCCTGAAAAAGCGCGGCGATTTTTCCCTTGCGGATTACTTCTCCGCTGTCGGGGGATAAAAGTCCCATAAGTATGTTTAACATAGTGGTTTTGCCGCCGCCTGATTTTCCCAATACGGCGGTGGATTTTCCTTCGGCAAATTCGTGCGAAAAGTTTTCGAGAACCTTGTTTTCGCCGAAACTTTTACAGATATTAACGGCTTTAAGCATATCGTCCTCACATTCTTTCAACACGTTTTTGCAAAAGATTGATAATCAATGCAAAGATTTTCTCACACAAATAGCTCAGCAATATAACCGTTATCGTCCACGCAAACAAATCGGCGGTTTCCAGATATACTTTTGATTGATACAGCTTTTCGCCGATTGAGCCGTTTGGTATGCCGATAACCTCTGCCGCGACGCCCGATTTCCAGCAAAGACCGATTGCCAGTCGTGAAGCCGAGCGAAAGTAGGGAAGGAGCTGTGATATGTACACTCCGACAAACCGTCTCCACGGCGGTATGCGGAATGTTACAGCCATTTCACGCAGTTTTGGGTCAAGTTGGTCTAATCCCTCCATCATATTTGAGCAAACAATCGGAACGCAGATTAGAAACGATACAAGTACCGAAAGATTTTTTGAACCTATCCAAATAAGCGCGAGAATGGTGAAAGAGGCAACGGGGATTGATTTCATCACGGAAATAAGCGGTGAAAAAAGCGTTCGTATAAGTTTTACTTTTGCTGAAACAAGCGCGAGAACCGTTCCGACGGTAAGTCCGAGAATAAATCCCAACAGGACGCGCCCCGCCGAAAAAAGAACGCTTTGCCAAAATTCGCCCATAACCGCAAGCTCACAAAGACGTTTAACCGCGTCAACAGGGGATACAAGTATTATGCTGCTGTCTGTTTTCCAGGCGGCGATTTGCCATATCACCAGCCAAAACAGCACAGCCGCCGCAGTTGTGAGTATCTTTTTGAGCTTGTTCATTTTTCACCTCGAAATTACTCCCCGCCTTTAAAATTACGGCGGGGAGCGTAATATTTCAGCCGGATATTATTCAACGCCTACATAATAGAAAGAGTTGTCAGGGAGTTTGCCGCCGACGGATTTCGGGTCGTTGTCAAACAGAACCTGCAGATAACCCGAGAGTTTGTCTTTCATTGCTGTGCCGTAAATGCAAACAATGTGGCAGTTCGGGATTGCTTTTTTCGCGACCGCCGCGGGAACAATATCATATTTTTCAATCAAAGCCGCCGCGTCGTCAATGTTGCTGTTGACGTATTCAACGGATTTTTCATACTGTGAAAGAAATTTGTTGACGGCTTCGGGGTTCTTTTCAGCAAATTCGCGGCGAACGATTGCGGCACCTGTAATAAGCGAGCTGTCAACACCCAGATTATCCCATTCCTCGTTCAGGTCGAGAACAACCTTAACTGCGTCGTTCTTTGCCTGCGCGGTTGTAACAAACGGCTGAGGAAGCATTGCAACGCAGTTTTCGCCTTTCAGCATAGCTTCAAGACATTCCGCGTGTTCGCTCTTCCATTCGATTGTAACGTCCTTTTCGGGGTCGATATTGTTCTTTTTGAGAATAAAGTTCAGCGCGTATTCGGGTGTTGAGCCTTTTCCCGCGGAGTAAATCGTCTTGCCTTTAAGGTCGGTAACAGACTTGACGGTTTCACCTTTTTCGCAGATATAAAGCACGCCGAGCGTATTTATCGCGATTGCTTGAACTTTGCCCTCGGTTTTGTTGCAGAGTACGCTTGCGAGGTTTGCGGGAACGCAGAAAATATCAGCGGTGCCTTGTGCCGCCATCGGTGAAATCTCATCGGGCGACGCTTTTATCTCAAAATTATAGCCGAGATTTTCCTTTTCGTTATCGTCCATCAGTTTTGTAAGTCCCATAGCCGTCGGACCTTTAAGCGCGACTACCTTGATACCGTCGCCGTCCGAAGTCGGAGCCGAGGAAGTATCCGTTGCGCTTGCCGTACTTGTCGGAGCGGAAGTGTCTGTGCTTGTTTCCGAAGCGGTTGACGAAACGGTCGTGCTTTTGTCGGATTCTGCGGTGCTTGTGCTGTTTGCAGTGGAACTTGCTGACGAGTTCGCCGTGCTTGAAGAGCCGCTGTTTCCGCAGCCTGTAAGTGACAGCGCGCATAAAGCCGCCGCCAGTACGCTTGAAATGATTTTTTTGAGTTTCATAATTCTTGTCCTTCTTTCTTGTATGCTGCCGTTTGTTTTGAATAAACGGCTTTTGAGGTTACTCCGCGAAGTCTGCCCAGCTTTCCCGATAAAGCCGAGATTTTGTCCTCGGGAGCGTCCACGACAATGCTTATTATATTTAATCCGCGTTCACGATATGGCAGACCCATTCGGCTCAGAATAAATTTGCCGTATTCGTGCAGAAGACAGTTCACATCGGGAACTATCTCCTCGTTTTCAATAATCATAGAGATTATCGCTACTCTGCTTTCAGTATTCATAAGCATTGTCCTCATTGGCGATTTTTTGAAGCTGTTATCATTATTGACAAGTTATGCTTTTTCAATGCAGATAATCGTAAAACAAAAAATGCGCCCCGAAAGACGCACAAATATATAATGCGAAAAACGCAGAATTATACCTGTTCATAGTCTTTCGGCTCAATAAAATTTTGCCGTCAGCATTTTTCGGAGCTTTAATGCTCCGTAAATTTGCAGGGGGGTTCGTTCCGTCGGAAAACCTAGGGTTCGATTTTCCTCCCACACATTATATTATAATCCATCTGCTGTGTTTTGTCAAGCAAATTTTAAATTTTTTGAAAAATGGGTGATATGAATATTATGATTCTGATATTCCATTAAGTATATGTCAAAAAAACTAATATTTTTATTGCAAATTCGCCTAAATTATGACAAATTGCTCTTTACAAAACTTTATTTTTGTATTATAATATATACAGAGAAAATAGATTTGGCTTTTTGTTATGGATCGGGGAATAAATATGGAAAATGTTAGGAGTGTAAAATTGCAGTCCGGAAATCAGGATATTCGCGGCAGTGCTGTGATGTTAAAAGAACGGATTGATACAGATAATATTAACAGTACTTCTTCGGGCAGTGTACAGCAGACTGTCAAGGAACGTGAAATACATACCGGCACGCGGAAAAAGGTACTGTACGAGGCAGTTAAGAGAACGTTTGACGTCATTGGCTCAGCATTGGGAATGATAGTTCTGTCGCCTGTGTTTCTGCTGATATCTATTATGATTCTTGCGGAACGTACGGGAAAGAAAGTTATATATAAACAAAGGCGGCTCGGAAAAAACGGTAAGGAAATCTACATATACAAATTCCGTTCAATGGTCGAGGACGCTGATAATGTTGAGAAATGGCTGAATCCGAAGCAACTTAAACAATATTATAAAGAGTATAAGGTTGATAATGACCCGCGCGTTACGAGATTCGGAAAATTTCTTCGCAGAACAGGTCTTGATGAGCTTCCGCAGATCGTAAACATATTCAAGGGCGAACTGAGTATTGTCGGTCCGCGTCCGATTCAGGAAGATGAACTTGAGTATTACGGAGATAAAAAAGCGTTGTTTTTGTCGATACGTCCGGGATTGACAGGGTATTGGCAGGTTCACTGCTCAAATGGCTCGTCATACACCAACGGAACACGGCAGGAGATGGAACTTTATTATGTTCGTAACAGAGGATTGCTTATGGATATAAAACTGTGTTTCGGAACATTCGGCGCAATTCTGAAAAAATTCAAACGCGGTCAGTGAGAATATGCGTATAATATAATAAGGTAGGGACGTGTGGCAAAACCTGCGTCCCTGTTCTATAATCGGAGAAATTGGAGAAAATATGAAAAAAGTCCTGATGGTTGCTTCGGAAAGCTCTCATTTCCGTAACTTTCACATTCCGTATATTGAAAGTCTGCTGAACAGAGGTGTTGACGTCTATACGGCGGCTAACGGTATATTTGAATATAAAAATGTTGTTCATACAACGCTTAATTTCAAAAAGAAGATAACATCACCCGCAAATATCGGTGTGATTTTCAAGCTTGCGTCACTTATGCGGCACGAAAAATTCGACGCTGTATACACAAATTCCACGCTTGCGGGTATTGCCGGCAGAATTGCTGCAAAATTATCAGGCGTTCGCAAAATGAAATGCCGGCATATTTGCCATGGGTATCTGTTTGACGATGACGGTTCAAAGCGCGCCAAGCTATATCTTGCGTTTGAGAAGCTTGTGAGAAAAAGAACGGAACTTCTTGCTGTAATGAACAGTGACGATTTGGCAATAGCACGCAAATACAACCTTGGCAAGGAGATTGTGTTCCTGAACGGAATGGGACTTGACGCGGACAGATTTCCGGATTTGAGCGACGGTGAGATTTACGCAGAGCGTGAAAAGCTCGGCGCGAAAAAAGAAGATGTGCTTTTCCTGTGCGTGGGAGAATTTTCGCCGCGGAAAAATCAGACTGCGATAATTGAGGCGTGCGGTATGCTAAAGCGAACGGATTATAAGATGATTTTCGCGGGAAAGGGCGAAATGCTTGAGGAGTGTAAATCCAAAGCCCACGAAATGGGACTTGACGAACACGTTATTTTTGCGGGACACTGCGATAATGTAAATCTGCTTTATCGTACATGCGATTGTCTTGTTTCGGCGAGCAGATTTGAGGGACTTCCGTTTAATGTAATGGAGGCATTGTACTGTCATGAGAATATTATTGTAAGTAATGTCAAGGGTAACAAGGATCTGACAGATAACGGGGGAGAATTATACGGGTACGGTGATATAAAGCGTCTTTCAGAGCTTATGGAAAGTGCTGTTCCGTGTACAGGCAATAACTCGCTTGATGAAAAATATTTGTTGGAAAACGCATTCAACGAGAATCTCAGATTGCTGAAATACACAGAATAAATCCTATAAGGAATCAATTTTATTGTATTGTTTGGAAAAATTTTCCGCGCGAATTTATATAAAATTACCAAATATTACTTTGTGGCAAGTAAAAATAAACAAATATGCGTGTTGAAAATTGTTGATATGCGATATAAAATGTACAAATATTAAATAAGCGTAAGCAAAACATCAAAAAAAACTTGACATATCACCTGTTGTGTGATATAATAAATTTGTTGAAAGAGGAATGTCAGTCAAGCAATGAAGTTTCTTCCTCGAAGTCATAACTTACGTTTGAAAATGGTGGGAAGCAATGTTTGTATACTTGATAAATATTCTTTCAATATGTTTATATGCGCTGTTCTTTTGCAGAGGGAGAAATGCGGAACTTAAAATCAGCAAGATCCTGTTTTTGGTTTTGGCGTTTACTCAATGCGCGGTTATTTCTATAATGAGAAGTAACATCGGAACAGATTATGTAATGTACTTCAATGGCTTCAAAGAAATGGCACAAAGCGGTTTCTCCAATATGAAGCACGAGGACTGGGAGATAGGATACATACTCCTTAATAAAATAATTGGTATCTTCACCGATAGAGCGGCAGTGCTTTTTGCGGTGACAACGATTATTTCATTAGCAGGTCCGTTTTACTTGATATTACGGTATTCAAAGAATTATTTTATGTCAGTTTTTCTGTTTTTGAATACTTATTTATTCTACCTTACAATGAATTATATAAGACAAGGCATTGCGATGTCAATAATGTGCTTTGCTTATGGGTTTATGAAAAACTGCGATTTAGGTAATGGAAAGAAACTTTGGAAAGACAAGAATATGTGGCTGTTTCTCCTGTTGGTTGCTGTTGCGGCAACATTCCATCTGCCTGTTGTTTATATGATTCCGGTGTTCTTTATATCATTTATAAAGCTGAACTGGAAGACATTGCCGATTTATGCGGTCGGTCTTATAGTATATTTTGCTACGTCTGATTTTATTTTGGACAAATTGCTCTCGCATTTCCATCAGGAGTATGCGGATTCGCGTTTCATAAACAACGGAATTGCGTTTTATTATGCGATAATTCCTTTGATAATCTGCGTGGCAATGATAGCGCTTGCGTTCTTCCTGAAATTCAAGCTGTCAAGGTCGCTTAATCTACTTATTCATCTGACTTTGATGATGGGTTTCTGGCAGATAGTTATGACAAAACACGCTTTATTTGAGCGTTTCTCATATTATACAATGATATATCTCATTATAGCCGTTCCGGAAGCAATATATGCTTTCAAGGAAAAACTTGTTGAGAGAAGTCAGAATGCGGATACAGAAAATAGTTCAGATTTGCATGAAAGTAAGAAAATCAAACCAAAAAAACACGCACATCTTGCTGAATGTAGTGTCGAAAAAAAGTCTAACAGAATTGTTGTGACAGTAAGTTCTGCGGTTTTGGTTTTGATGTTTGCTTATAATATGTTGGGACTCATTGTTCCAAAGTATGGGGCACATGGCGTTCTTCCGTACAAGTCGATTTATAATCTTAGTATTCCGGATATTGACGGTTGGTTTAAGCGTTAAATATTGGCATTTCGCCATTATTTATATAAATCTAAAAAAAACTCATGGAGGAAATAATTATGAAGAAGAAAGTTCTTTCTGCTGTACTTGCAGTTGCAGCAACTATGTCTCTTACGACATGCGCATTCGCTGAGGAGCCCGGTGCTACTGATCCCGGCGCTACCGATGCTACTACCGAAACTCTCAAGGTAGAGGTTAAGGTTCCCGGTAAGATCGAGGGTGATGATCTCACTAAGGCAATCTTTGGTGAGTCCGGTTACACATGGGCTGACGTTCAGTCTGCAAAGTTCACATCTGATACTATGTTCTCTGTTCAGTTCTCTACATTTGACGGTGGCTGGTACACAAAGGGCATCGATACTCTTCCTAAGAGAGGCGATGAGGCTAAGTGGAACACTGAGTGGGATCTGACTGCTGAGGATCTCGCAGCATTCGATACTACTAAGACTAACGGCGGTTATGTTAAGCTGGTTAACGAAGACGAGAAGACTGAGTTCACCGTAAATGCTGAAGTAGTTGTTAAGAAGGCTGCTGAAGAAGATCCTACCAACCCCAGCACAGGTATCGCTCTTGCAATCGCTCCTGCAGGTCTCGCTGTTGCATTCGTTACTGTTGCAGCTGTAGTTTCTAAGAAGAAAAAGGGCTAATTCCTGAAAAGAATCTTTTTCGATAAGAATTAAGTGCATATGACAGCGCGGAACATAAGTTCTGCGCTGTTTTTTGGTTTTATAATAATAAAAGGCGGAGCTTTTGCCCCGCCTTTGTTGAGATTAAATATGAATATTATGCAAATTCAAAATCAATAAAGCCGCCGTTTACGTTTACCGAAACGCATTTGACTTTAACTTTATCGCCGACTGTGAATACCTGTCCGTTTGCCGCGCCTGTCAGGATTACTCCGTGCTGAACTTCATATTCGCCGAGAGGAAGTTTCGCGACGGTTACCATTCCCTCAACGGTATTGTCAAGTGCGACGAATACACCGCTTGGAGAAACGCCTGATATAAATCCGTCAAACTCCTCGCCAACGTGATTTTTCATAAATTCCGCCATATAGAAGTTTTCGCATTCGCGCTCACAGCGAACAGCCGAAAGCTCAGTATTGCTTGCCTGCATTGACGCTTCCGCGGCAAACTTTGTATACTTTTTGTTCAGTTTCTCGTTTGACAGCGCATATACATAATCTGTCAGGATACGGTGAATTGACAAATCCGCGTAACGGCGAATTGGCGAGGTAAAGTGCGCATATTCTGGCATTACAAGTCCATAGTGTCCGAGAGGTTCTTCAGAATAGCGCGCTTTCATCATTGTACGCAGTACGATACGGTTAATAACAATGTATTTGTCGGAGTCCTTGTTGTCGCGGAGAATTTTCGCCAAATCGCCCGCTGTGGAACGTTCCGTAATTCCTTCGGGATTAACGCCGAGAGCGGTTAGCGTTTCGTTGAGTGTTAGCAGCTTTTCTGCGGGCGGTGCTTCGTGAACACGATACACGAATGGGAACTTTTCTTTCATTGCAAGAGCCGCCGCGGCATTGTTCGCCATAAGCATAAATTCCTCGATAATTCGTTCTGCCACACCACGTTCGCGAGGTTTTACGTCAATGCAAATGCCGTTTTCATCGGTTATTATTTTCGATTCAACCGTGTCTATATCGGGAGCGCCACGGTTTACACGGTTCTTTTCAAGAATCTGAGCGAGTTCCAACATAACCGGAATACGTTCAATCACGCGCGAATACTTATCTTTTATGGTATCATCGGCTGTTCCGTCAAGTATTTTGTTTACTTCGGAGTAAACGCCCTTTACACGACTTCTGATAACGGATTTTTCAAAACGGTAGGATAACAGTTTTCCCTCTGCCGAAACGTCCATAAGGCAGGAGAAAGCAAGTCTGTCAACGTTAGGATTCAGCGAGCAAATTCCGTTTGAAAGCTCTTTCGGGAGCATAGGAACAACACGGTCGGCGTAATAAATAGACGTTCCGCGGTAAAACGCTTCGTCGTCCAATTTTGAGCCTTT
>JALEQE010000011.1 GCA_022766825.1 Oscillospiraceae bacterium
ACTGAAGGATCAAGGCTATAAAGCCGATGACATTATTGGCAGAGAGGGCGTTGAAAAGGCTCTTGAAAATGAACTTCACGGTATTCGCGGTGAACGTACCGTAACGATTAGCAGCGAGGCGGAGGGAGTTAAAGAGGAAATAACAAAACAGCCTGAGGCGGGAAAATCGGTTATGCTGACATTGGACAGCAAACTTCAAAAGCTCATACAGGACGCGTTGAAGTATCACATTGATTTCCTCAATTCCGACTACCTTACAGACAGCATAAACTATACGGGTCTTGGAAAAGGCTGCAATGCCGGTTCTATTGTCGTGCTTGATGTAAAAAACGGAGATGTTCTGGCAAGCGCAAGCTATCCCGGATATGATATAAACGATATGGTCGAGGATTATGACGCCGTTCTTAACCGCGCAAACAACCCTCTTCTGAACCGTGCTCTGTTCGGTGAATACCGTCCCGGTTCCACGTTCAAGACTATCACGGCGACAGCGGGAATGGCAGAGGGTGTTATAACTCCTACAAGCACAATCAACTGCGCACACAATTATCCGTATTATGGCGGAAAATTCACTTGTCTGGGTTGGCACGGAAATATTCCTGTTCAGAACGCATTGCAATATTCCTGCAATATTTACTTTTACGAAACTGCGCGGCTTTTAGGTATCGACAAGCTCGCGAAATGGGGCGAAAAATACGGTATCGGTAAGGATCTGGGACTTGAAATCGATATGGCGAACGGTCATATGAGTTCTCTTGAATTCTTTGACGAAATGGGTTACGAATGGTATGAGGGCAACGTTATCCAAGCGGGTATCGGGCAGTGCGAAACAGCAGTAACTCCTATGCACCTTGCCGTTCAGGCAATGACGATAGCAAACAAGGGTGTGCGCTATGAACCGCACATCATAAAGTCCGTTTATAACTATGATTTAAGCGAAAAGCTGTATGATGAGGAACCGAAAGTGGCTGAAGACTTCTCAGATTACCCCGATATGGATAAATATATGGACGCAATAAAAGAAGGTATGCAACTTATGGCAGATACGCAGGTCAGCTTTACAGTTCAGGGAACGGGTTATGTAAACACTTTTGATTATCTGGGATTTAAGGGCAAGGTCGCGGCAAAGAGCGGTACGCCGCAGACTTCCGTTGACGAATACAACTCCGCGTTTATCGGATTTTATCCCGCGGACAATCCCGAAATTGCATTCAGCATTTGTCTTGAAAAAGGCGAGTATGCCAAAGTTTTGGCGGCTAATGTTGTGAACGCATACGCAAACGGTAAAATCAGTACGCAGTATGATGATAAGGGTGTACCCAAGAGCATACTTTGATGTTATAGTTCATAAGAATCCCTCGTTTTCGGCGAGGGATTTTAATTTGCTGAGATATGATTACAAAATGATTACAAAAAAGAATATATATTGACAAATTCTACATGTCATGATACAATATATATGGCGAAAATCATTACTATATATTATAATATACACAGGGAGAATAGAATGAAAAGAATCACGCAAAAAACCACATCAATTTTGCTTTCGGCGTCTTTGCTTTGTTCGGTGGGACTTATCTCGGGATGTCAAAGCACCCGAATCGAGAATGATCCTGCGTCGCTTCCCACAATTATCGTCAGCAATTCTTCTTCGACGGAGAGTTCGGTTTCCTCGCAGACTGTTTCATCCACTTCAACGGAAAGCACCCAAACCTCGACGGTAAGCACTTCATCGGTTTCCACAGGTTCGGTATCATCGGTGGAAAGCGTTGCGAGCAGCACAGGTCTATCCGTTGATTATAACACGTCTGAACCGCATTTTTCTTTTTCACACAGCGAAACGCTCCCCATTCCGGCAGGGAAGAGCATTCCGATTTGCAGCTTAACGGAGGCTCTAGGCAGATTTTCGGAAATCTCAACAAAAATGCCCGAAGGATCTCCCGAGGAAATTGTGAAAACGCTTTTGGAACGAAATATTCTGTGCTTTGCCGCAATGCAGGGTAAATGCTGGACAAGCAGCGAATACAGCGGTGTTGCTCCGATTGAGTCAAAATATATCAAAAGCGTGGAGCAAATGGAAACGCTGTTTGCCGACACTTACACCGAAAATCAGGCGTGGCGGCTTATGCACCCGCAGGAAGTGGGCGGTTACGGCGATGTTTTTCAATACAATGAGGACGGAAAGCTGTGTTTTGATTTGTATCATTTGAGAAAAAACAACGGCGGATCGTTTGAGAGCGCAACATATGCCAAAATTGTAAGTTCTTCCGATAGCGAAATAGTATTTGAGCGTTTTTACACAAACAATTCTTCTGATAATTCGGCAAAACCCAATAATATGGAGTTCAGAGCGGTAAAAGAGAACGGCGCGTGGCGGCTTGAAAATTACATAACGGACGCGCCCGCGTTCGTACCGCTGTATTCGGAGCTTATTAAAACGAAACGTGTCGGCGCGCCTGAGCTTATGGAGCTTGCAAAAGAACAGGTGGGAAATATCGGCGGCAGAAAGTACTGGGAATGGTACGGTTTTGGTCAGCATATCGAATGGTGCGCGGCATTTGTTTCGTGGTGTTACGCGCAGGCGGAAAAAAGTGAGCCGTTCTTCACGGGGTGCTATACCGGCGCAGAGTGGTTTAAGGAACGCGATCAATGGGGAGACCCCGATTATCGGGATATTGCTCCCGCGGACTGCATCTTCTTTGATTGGAATCTGGATGGCAGTGCGGATCACGTCGGTCTGGTTCTTGGGACTGACGGAACGTATGTTTACACCATTGAGGGAAACCGTGACGATATTTGCATTACGAGAGGTTATTCGCTTGATTTCAAGTACATAATGGGTTACGGATTGATGAATTGGTAACGATAAATAATTTACGGCGCTGTGATTTACAGCGCCGTTTGTTTAAGGCAACACCGCACAATTAACGGCTAGCGCCTTTGTTCAGACGACGTTACCGTCGTCTAGCGCTTTGCTTGCATATTTTTCGTCATAGCGTTTTGCGCGAAGCGCATAATGCGTGCACAAAATTTCGCTTGACCGCATTATCCGCCTTCGGCGGAAAACGCTGCGCCAGCCCGCCTGCGCTCAATTTGTACAATCTGCCGCCGACACGAAGTCGGAAGGCGTTCGCCAAAGCGGCACAGGACGTGCCGCACAAAAAGGCGAACGCACTATAAATCTTACTGCGCAATCGAACGACAATAATTATGAGGTGCTGCCTTTATTCTGTTGTAACCGATTTTGCGAGGTTTCGTGGCTTGTCGGGGTCGTTTCCGCGAAGAACGCTTGAATAATACGCAATAAGCTGTAAAGCGCAGACTGTCGGCAGCGGTACGAACATATCGTCAATGTCGCCGAAATCGAGTTCGAGTTTCAAGTCAACCGTCTTGCCCGCGAACGCTGTTCCTTTGCGGCAGAGCGCAATAATATACGCGCCGCGCGCCTTGACTTCTTCCATATTGCTGATTGTTTTTTCGAGAATGTGCTTTTGCGTTGCAACGGTGATAACGGGGATATTCTGTTCGATAAGCGAAATTGTGCCGTGTTTCAGTTCTCCCGCGGCGTATGCCTCAGAGTGTATGTATGTTATCTCTTTGAGTTTCAGAGAACCTTCAAGCGACAAAGCGTAATCAAATCCACGTCCGATAAAGAACAGAGTTTCCGTGTTGATAAGCTGTGACGCGATAAATTGACATTGGCTGCTTTGGTCGATTGCGTCCTGAATTGCTTTGGGTGTTTTGTAAAGCTGTGCTGTAAGCCGTTTGAGTTCGTCTTCGAGAATTATTCCGCGCGCATACGCAAAGCGGAATGCAAGCAGATACAATGACGCAATCTGAACCGAATACGCTTTTGTTGACGCAACAGCAATTTCGGGTCCCGCAAGAGTATTTATGCACATATCCGCCTCTCTCGCAATGGCGGAATATTTTACGTTTACAATCGCGAGTGTTTTCGCGCCGCGCGTTTTCGCGAGTTCAAGACCTGCTTTTGTATCGGCGGTTTCTCCCGATTGAGATACAACAATAACAAGGTCGCCCTCGCCGACAATCGGGTCCATATAGCGAAATTCGCTTGCTATTTCCACGGTGACAGGCAGACGCGCGAGTTTTTCAATAGCGTACCGTCCTACAATACCCGCGTGCATTGCCGTACCGCAGGCAACGATGAATACACGGTGAAATCCTCGTATCATATCATCGGTAAGTCCTATACCCGAAAAATCGGGAACGCCGTCTTTTACAATGCTGTCAATCGTTTTCTTGACAACTTCGGGCTGTTCGTGAATTTCTTTCAGCATAAAGTGCGGATAACCGCATTTCTGTGCCTGTTCAACGTCCCATTCCGCCGTTTGGATTTCTTTTTGTATCGGTGTTCCGTGAACGTCAAAGAAATGTTCCCCGTTGTTGTCAAGGCAAACTATTTCGTCGTCTTCAAGGATTGCGTAATTCTTGGTGTATTTCAGAAATGCGGGAATATCGCTTTCAATAAAGCTTTCGTCCTCGCCGACGCCGACAATAAGCGGACTTCCGCGCCGCGCCGCGTAAACTCTGTCGGGGAAATCTTTGAAAAGAATGCCGAGAGCGTAACTGCCTCTGAGTTCTTTCAGCGTTTCGGTAATAGCGCGCAGAGGATTTCGTTCCGAATAGTAGTAGTCCAGCAGACAAGCGACAACCTCGCTGTCCGTTTGCGAAAGGAATTTGTAGCCTTTGTCTGTGAGAAATTCTTTAAGTTCGGCATAGTTTTCGATTATGCCGTTATGAACGATTGTAACCCGGCCGTTGCTGTGCGGGTGAGAGTTTACGTCGGACGGTTCGCCGTGCGTTGCCCAACGGGTGTGACCGATACCGCAATGACCGAGGGGCTTTCCCTCAACCGTCAGCTTTTCTTTCATAGCTGTGAGTTTCCCTCGCGTTTTTACGGTTTTAATGCTGTTGTTTTCCTCAAAAACCGCAATTCCCGCGCTGTCATAGCCGCGATATTCCAGCTTTTCCAAACCGTCCATCAAAACGTCGGTGCAGTCGCGCCGACCGAGATAACCAACAATTCCGCACATATTATTTCCCCTTTTCGCTTATTGTTTCTTTTATTATATTCCCCAAATTATAAAAATACTACTTTTATATATTGCCTGATGAAACGATACCCTTGTCTGCATCGATTGTTACCGCTGTGCCGCTGCGTAGTATCTGAACAGCATTTTGCGCGCCCACGATAACGGGTATATCAAGCGTCATTCCGACAATTGCCGCGTGACTGTCCGCGCCGTTGTCTTCCGTGATGATACCCGCCGCCGTTTTCAGTACGGAAAGTATCGCGTTTGACGTCTTGTTGATTACCAGTATCTGTCCCGCCTCAAAACGTTCGAGAGCGTCCTCTTCCGATTGCGCAACACATACGGGGGCGGTTACAGTACCTTTTGTAACACCTGTTCCCTTGACGAGAACATCGCCTACTACATGAACTTTCATAAGGTTTGTTGTACCCGAAACACCGAGCGGAACGCCTGCCGTGATTACGGTAAGGTCGCCGTTTTTCAGCAAGCCGGCTTCAACGGCTTTTTCAACCGCGTGGTGAATGAGGTCATCGGTGTTTGTCATCATTTCCTCAGCCATCAGCGGAATAACACCCCATGAAAGCGCGGTCTGCCGCCATGTTACTTCACTTGTTGTGCAGGAGATTATCGGACATTCGGGACGATAACGAGAAATCATACGCGCAGTCGTACCCGTTTTCGTTACGGTGATTATCGCGGTCGCACCCAAATCAATAGCCGCCGCAACAGTCGCGTGAGAAATCGCCGACGAAACATTTATTGTACTCTTTGTTTCCAGTGCATAGAAACGCTTTTTGTAATTTATCGCATTTTCAGTTGTTTCGGCGATAAGCGCCATTGTTTTAACCGCCTCAACGGGGTGTTCGCCTGCGGCGGTTTCGCCCGACAGCATTATCGCGCTTGTACCGTCATATATAGCGTTCGCAACGTCCGTGGTTTCCGCTCTTGTGGGACGCGGATTGTGTATCATACTTTCGAGCATCTGCGTTGCGGTGATTACTTGCTTGTTTGCGTTGTATCCCTTCTTAATAAGCATTTTTTGCAACTGCGGTATTTTTTCAAAAGGAATTTCAACACCCATATCGCCGCGGGCAACCATAATTCCGTCCGCGACGCGGAGAATTTCGTCTATATTCTTTACGCCCTCGCCGTTTTCTATTTTTGCGATAATGCGGATATCAGGTCTGCCTTCATCTTCAAGTATCTTGCGAACACCGAGAACGTCATCGGCACAGGTAACAAAACTTGCCGCGACAAAATCAAATCCCTCGCGAGCGGCGAACTGGATATCGGAAATATCAACGTCCGACAAATACGGCATAGAGAGTTTTACGCCGGGAACATTTACTCCTTTGTGATTGGAGAGAGTTCCGCCGTTAAGAACGGTGCAGACGATTTCCGCCGTGCCGTCCGCATTTTTGATTATATCGGAACAGCGCACGCTGACGTTGCCGTCGTCTATCAAAATATCGGTTCCCACGTCAATATCGTTCGGGAGATTTTTATAGGTAATGGAAACGCGCGAACTGTCACCTTCCACATCTGCTGTAGTCAGCACAAATGTGTCGCCTGTTTTTATTTCTACAGGTTTGTTGTTCTTGAAATTCTTCAGGCGAACTTCGGGACCTTTTGTGTCAAGGAGTGTTGCAACAGGCTTGCCGAGTTCTTTTGCCACGCGCACAATCTGGTCGTGGACTTTTTTGTGGCTTTCGTGAGTGCCGTGCGAAAAATTCTGACGCGCGACATTCATTCCGTTCTCAATAAGCAGTCTCAGCACCTCATCCGTCTGAGTTGCCGGACCAAGCGTACATACAATCTTTGTTCTTCTCATAACGTTCTCCTTTTGTAAGTGTGTTACACATATTTATATTATAACTCATTTACGGAGAGTTTGTCAAGAGAAAATATACTTTGTAAAACATATTTTTGACTTTTTAGAAAAAATATGCAATTTATTTTTCAAAAAGTTGCAAAAAACGTTAAAAAGCCCTTGCAAATGTGAAAAATATGTGTTATAATATACAATATAAATTTCAAATACGGGGTGAAATAAATGAATTTCTTGTCAACGCTTATTGCAGTAAGCGAGTCGGCGGCAGAAACCGAACCAACTGTTGTCGATAACATTACTGCCGTAAACGACGCGGTGAACACGTTCATATGGAACAACGGTCTGTTCTTGCTTATCGGTGCGGGCATTTTGCTGACGGTTGTCACAAAAGTCTTTCAGGTGTCACACATCAAGGAATGGTGGATGAACACTATTGGCGGCTTGTTCTCAAGGAAAAGCAAGGCGCGCAAGAATAAGGAAAGCGGGTCTGTATCGCAGTTTCAGGCTCTTTGTACTGCGCTTGCCGCGACAATCGGCACGGGTAATATCGCGGGCGTCGCGTCCGCAATAGTCATCGGCGGACCGGGCGCGGTTTTCTGGATGTGGGTTGCGGCGTTCTTCGGAATGATGACAAACTTTTCGGAAAATATTCTCGGTATCTACTATCGCCGCAAAAACTCCGAGGGCGAATGGTGCGGCGGTGCGATGTACTATTTGCAGGACGGTTTGGGCGGCTATAAGCACTGCAAGTACATAGGAAGAGTCTTGGCGTGCATTTTCTCCGTGTTTGCGGTTCTGGCAAGTTTCGGAATCGGAAATATGGGGCAGATAAACAAGATTGTAATCAATATTGACAATGTACTCCCGAAAAGCCTTGATTTGGGCTACGCTTTCGGTGATGTCAAGTGGACAAATCTGATTATCGGCGTTGTTCTGATGATAATCGGCGGACTTATAATTCTCGGCGGTTTGAAGAGAATAGCTGCTTTCGCGGAGAAAGTTGTTCCGTTTATGGCTTGCGCATATATCCTCGGCTGCTTGATTATTTTCTTTATGAACATTACAAATCTCGGCGCGATTTTCGGAAGCATTTTCAAGTTCGCGTTCGGTATTAAAGCCGTTGCGGGCGGCGTTGCGGGTGTCGCGATTAAAACCGTTATCACGCAGGGTTGCAAGCGCGGCGTATTCTCCAACGAAGCGGGTCTCGGTTCGTCCGTTATGGTACACAGCGCGTCCAATGTTCGTGAGCCTGTAAAACAGGGTATGTGGGGCATTTTTGAAGTATTCGCTGATACAATGGTTGTTTGCACTATGACTGCGGTTGTTGTGCTTTCAAGCGGAAAAATCGACTTGAACACGGGCACGGTTGTCGAGGGGACAAACGACGCGACATTGGTTGCTGAGAGTTTCGGACAATATTTCGGCACATTCGGAACGGTGTTTGTAAGTATCGCGCTGTTGCTGTTCGCGTTTACTACGGTTGTCGGATGGTCTCATTACGGCTCAAAATCTTTTGAGTATCTGTTCGGCACAAAAGCCGCAAAGGGTTACAAAGTATTCTTCGTACTGATGATTGTTTCGGGCGCGGTTATGTCAAGCTCGATTGCTTGGGATATTTCCGATACATTCAACGGACTTATGATGGTTCCGAACCTTATCGGCGTTTTGGCACTGTTGCCGATGGTTATTAAGTTGACGAAGAACTATGTTGACAGGCGGATAAAACACAAGAACATTGAACCGATGCTGTCCTATGACCCCGTAATTCAAGCAGAACATGCGAAAGACGTTGAACGTGAAGAACAGGAAGAGTTGGAAGAATTGCAGGAAGTCAATGCAAGTAAATAAAAAAGTCCCTCTGCGAGGAGGGATTTTTGTTTTATTGACAACCCTCACAAACTGAAAAATAAATGAAATTTTTCGTTGATATTATGCCCTTGTTTAGTCAAAATGTTGTATTTCTTTCAAAAAATCGTTGACTTTTTGAACAAAATGTGGTATAATATAAAAAAATAATGTAAACTGAAAGAGGGATAAAAATGACACAGGAAACTATCAAAGAAATGAAAAAATCCGTTAAGGGTAAAATTATTTTGATGCTAGTGATTCTTATGGCGCTTCTTGTGGTGAATGTCGCGTTGGGGATTGTTTTGCAGTCGAGGCAGGCGGAAAAAAACGTGAAAAATATGCTTTCGGATAATCTAAACGGAAGCTACGCTCTGATTCAGAAAGGGATAAGCTATTTCGGCGGAGATGTTTCCGCGATTACTCCAGAAAATCTGCAAACCATTATCGACAGCAATTCCTGCGATACGATAATACTTGATTCTGAGGGAAAAACCGTCGCTTCATATATGAAAGACGGAACTGCAGAGTCGGAGTACAGTGAATACGTTCAAAATGCGGGTGAGAGCAAGCTGTATCCTATGGCGTCAGGCTTGAAAGGCAGTCGCCGCTGCTATGCCGCCAAGGGTATTGAGGGTACGGATTATACGCTGCTTATCTGCGCACCGTCCTCGGAATATTACGGCGGACTTATAACAGCGTTTTGGGTAAGCATTGCGCTTGTAGTAATTATGGGCGTTCTCGGAGTGTCTACTATTTTGATTTTCACAAAGGACGTTATAAAGCCGCTTGATAAAATCCGCAACAAAATTCTGGATATGTCGCACGGAAATCTGTCGGGCGAGCGTATCAATATTGACACCGATGACGAACTCGGCGTTCTCGCGTCTTCGGTTGATTATCTTGCCGACTACACAAAGAATATTATCGGCGACATAAACTATACCGCCGAGGAAATTGCAAAGGAGAACCTTTGCGTTCAACCGAAAGCGCAGTACAACGGAGATTTCTTACCCGTTAAAAATTCGCTTGACGAAATCGTCAATTCTATGAGGGATATCGTGGCGAACATTGAGGCGGCGGGACGTGAAGTTTCGCTCGGCTCTGCGCAGATGTCGCAAAATTCTGCCACGCTGTCGCAGACGGCAGATGAACGCTCGGCAATTGTCCGTGAACTCAGCGACAGTCTGAAC
>JALEQE010000013.1 GCA_022766825.1 Oscillospiraceae bacterium
TGGTCAAGGTGAAGAGCTACAGGAACGGTGATCTTCAGTTCTTCAAGCATACCGTTAACCATACCTACAACGGTCTTATAACCGCACATATACTTGCCAGCACCCTCGGATACACCAAGAATTACGGGACTTCTGAGTTCCTCTGCGGTGAGAAGAATGGACTTTGTCCATTCAAGGTTGTTAATGTTGAACTGTCCGACAGCATATTTACCATCACGTGCTTTGTTCAGCATTTCTTTTGCGGAAACCAACATATTTAATTACTCCTTTTATTATTTATTTAGGATCAAACAATCCATATATATTGTATCACACTTTCCGTGAAAATGCAATATATTTTGAAAATTTTTCTATATTTTCAATTGCCATACAATTTGTATATGCATTAAGTATTGTGATCGCTTACATGGAATTGTTTAAGATTACCTATTTTCTGACTGCGCTCGCGCATTATCTTTTCTACTTCTTCAACAGACAATCCACGCTCTGCCATTAAAACCGCAACATGATACAACAAATCGTTAATCTCATTTGCAAGTTCATCGTTATCCTTGTTTTTCGCCGCAATAACCATTTCGGTACATTCCTCACCGCACTTTTTGAGGATTTTGTCCAGCCCCTTTTCAAAAAGGTAGCAGGTATAACTGCCTTCCTGCGGATTTGCGCGACGATCAACAATCACATCATACATTTCCTTAAACGCTTCACTCATAGCAAATCTCCTTTATTTGATTTTATTGAAAAAACAAGTTCTGTTTCCCGTATGACACGCCGCGCCTGTCTGTTCGACTTTAATCAACAGAGTATCATCGTCGCAGTCCCCGTAAATTTCAACCACTTTCTGAACATGTCCCGAAGTTGCACCTTTATTCCAGAGTTCCTGTCGGGAACGGCTCCAGAACCAAGTATAACCCGTTTCCAGAGTTTTTTTTAAGCTCTCCTCGTTCATATATGCGAGCATAAGCACCTCACCGTTGTTCACATCCTGAACAATCGCAGGAATAAGCTCCCCTTTTTTAAAATATTTTTTCAGATCCATATTTTATTCTCCAAATTGATTTTCAACAATCATCAAACCCATTTCACCCACAAATCTCGCAAGCAAGTTTATTTGCGCGCTTGTAAACTTCGTCAGCGTCAACAGTTGTGAATTTTCCGTCCTCATATAGAATTTTCCCGTCAACAACAGTCATTTTCACGTTAATTTTGCTTCCTGCGTAAACAAGGTTTTTCGCGATATTGTGAACAGGCTGCATATTCGGCATATTCAAATCAATCACGGCAAAATCGGCGTTTTTACCTTCCGCCAATACATCGCTGTCACGAAGTCCCATTGCCAGCGCACCGCCTTTGGTTGCCATTTCCAGGACTTCAAATGCGGGACACGCCGCCGCGTCATTTTCTTTAACTTTTTGCAGACCCGCAACAAGGAACATTTCCTTAAACATATCAAGACAATTATTTGACGCCGCACCGTCTGTTCCGATTGCAAAATTGGTCATTCCGTGCCTGCGCATTTCACAAATCGGAGCAACTCCGCTTGCAATTTTAAGATTAGACGCGGGATTGGTTACCATCCACAATCCTTTGTCACGGAATATTTCCATATCCTTTTCATCAAACCAAACGCAATGAAATCCGCCGCCACCGTATTCAAACATTCCAAGTTTGTCAAACAGCTGTGTTGGAGTTAAACCATAACGTTCTTTACATCCCTCAACTTCCGCTTTTGTTTCACTGTTGTGAGTATAAAGCGGAGTTTTGTACTTCCGCGACAAATCTGCCAATCCTTCAAGTGTTTCACGCTTTGTCGTATATTCCGCGTGAAATCCCAATTGATACGAAACAAGCGAGCTTTGCGAATTGTATGTGTTATATTCTTCCTCAACACTCTCTATTGTGCCGCCGAAATCGTTTATCGAGCCGCATAAAACAGTTCTGAATCCCATATCTGTACAAGCTTTAACATACGCTGGAAGTTTCATATACATATCAAATGCCGCAGTAATTCCGCTTGACAGATACTCCATAATTCCAAGCTGTGAAAACACATAAACAGCCTCTTCCGTGAGCTTTGCCTCGTGAGGAAAAACTTGATTATACAGCCAATCATTGAGAGAAAGATCATCAGCAAAAGAACGCAAAAATGTCATTGCAGTATGAGTATGAGCATTCTTGAATCCGGGAATTATCAGATTACCTTTCAAGTCTATTTCACGGTCGAACTTATCCGCTCTATGATCTCCGATATAAGATATTTTACCATTGTCGGTATGAAGTTCGCCTTCAATTATATCCTCATCTCGCATTGTCAGAATTTTCGCGTTATAAAATCTAAGTTTCATTTCAATCCTTTCCGAACAATCGGTCTGCTTAAACATTAAAGTAATTTAGTTAAAATAAACAAGTTCGCTGTCGGCTTTTTCAGTCAGAAGAATGCTGTCTGCAAGTATTACAGGTCCGTTGCCCTTATAGCATTGTTGCTTTTCTGCAATAACTTTTCCCGTTACTTCAACCCAATCTCCGTCCTTGAACTTTGTTTCGTCGGGCGACTTCACAAGAATGCCAACAACCTGAATATCATTCGCGCAACAAGTCATTGCTCTGCGTGAAATAACAAAATAGCCTTTCGGAATATTAGACGCCCTGAAAACCATTCCTCGAACATGAACGTTCTTTCCTTTATATCGCGGTGCGTTACTCATAATGTCTATATACCACAAGCCAAAATCATCATGAACAATCTCAATCGGGTCTGCATTTACATCGAACGGCATTTCGTCGTCGCCTTGGAAACCTTGTTCGACCTCCCCGTTTGTATACTCAAACATCATATCAATACGTGGATTTAAAGCCTTTACAGCACGACGCAAACGCTTTTTATCAACCTTTCCAGGCTCACAGCGATTGAAAATAATAATATCAGAAATGGTAATATCGTCAGACAACAATTGACGCATATTATTCATATACATTTCAAAGGTCTGATGATTTACAAACATAAAAATCTGATAAAAAATCCAATCCTTCGGAGCTTTTTTCGCCATATCGCGCAAACTCCACATACCGTTGTATTCAAGCATTACACGAGTAGGCTTATGTTTTTCAACAAGCGCCGTCAAATTTTCGGGATTAAAATCTTCCTCATCCTCAATATATTCAACAACGGATTTTGAGGCTTTGATTATACGCTCATCAAACTCAACCTCACCCTGTTCACACGCGATAACAAGAGTTTTCTCGCCGCGGCTGAATTGTTTGTCATTCAAGGTTTCCAGAATGAAAGACGTCTTGCCGCTTTCAAGAAAACCTGTCATAAGATAAACCGGAATTTCCATTATTTACTCCTATTAAACGCCAAATAACGCCTTGATCTTATCCTCAGCGAGTTTGGATCCGATAACGCACATTCTTCCTGTTACGTCTGCCGAACCAGTTCTAACCTCGTATTCTTCCGGTACAAAATCGAAATGATACCAAACGCCATTTTCTCCCGGAACAATACCTTTTGCACGGAGAACAACACCATATTCTTCATTTGACAGCTTTGAAAGCTTGTCTTCCAATTCTTCCTTGGTAAATTTCTTTGCCGATTCAAACCCAACAGAAGTAAACACTTCATCGGCGTGATGGTGATGATGGTGGTGGTGTCCGTCATGATCATGATGACAACATTCATCGTGATCATCTCCGTCGTCATGGTGGTGATAATCGTGGTGGCAACATTCATCATCGTCATCGTGATGATGTTCGTGGTCGTGGTGACAACACTCATCGCCATCATCGTGATGATGTTCGTGGTCATGGTGGCAACACTCATCATCGTCATCGTGATGATGTTCGTGGTCGTGGTGGCAACACTCATCGTCATCATCGTGATGATGCGAATGACCGCATACAGGACAAATGTCCTCATCTTGAAGGAGTTCATCAGCAAATTTGTTTTCAGTCTCCATAGCCGCAAGAATTTGCGCTCCGCTGATTTCATCCCAATTTGTCGTTACTATTGTAGCGTGTTCGTTAAGTTCGCGGATCATTTTTACCGCTTCGTCAAGTTTTTCTTCTGAAAGCTTCTGTGTCCGTGAAAGAACGATTGTCTTCGCGGTTTCAACCTGATTTTTATAGAACTCGCCGAAATTCTTCATATACATCTTGATTTTAGTAGCATCGGCAACGGTAGTGTAACTGTTAAGGACAATTTTATCACTGCCAATATTCATAACCGCTTTCAGAACATCGGAAAGTTTACCGACACCGGAGGGCTCAATAAGAATCCTATCGGGATTAAATTGGTCGAGTACTTTTTCAAGTGCTTTCCCGAAATCTCCGACCAATGAGCAACATATACATCCTTGATTCATTTCGGTTACTTCAATACCTGCATCCTTCATAAATCCGCCATCAATTCCGATTTCACCGAATTCATTCTCGATAAGCACTAACTTTTCGCCGTTATAACCTTCTTTAAGCAACTTTTTGATAAGAGTGGTTTTACCTGCTCCCAAAAAGCCCGAAAAGACATCTATTTTTGTCATATTAAATACCCTCTTTCAAATAGTGAATGTGCTTGTTTAAAACATTCCAAATTATATTGTAACACATTTTTAGAAAATAGTCAAGTTTTTCAAAAATATTTTATACTGTGCAAGCAAAATGCCGAGGTTAACCCCGGCATTGAAAACTAAATATGCTCATTAAGATAATTGATAAGCGCACCGATTTGGGGCTTTGAGAACTGAGCGTCTGCCCCGACACTTTCTCCCTTTTTCCGCATCTGATCATTGATAAGTGATGAAAACAGATATACCGGAATACGTTTGAGTACTTCATCATCCTTAATAAGTTTGGTTAGATGATGTCCATCCATTTTAGGCATCTCTATATCCGAAATCAAGCACGAAACCTGATCCAGAATATCACCGCCTACTTCTTTATGACCGCTTATATAATCCCATGCGTCCTTTCCGTTATCAAAAGAAACCACATTCTGATATCCTGCGTCCAAGAGCGTATTCTGAATAAGTTTGTTAAGGAACGGTGAATCCTCTGCAATTACAATATGCTTATCTGCCTTTGATGAATCTACTTCTGTTGCACCGGTAGCGTCAATTACCGCCGAACGATTGATATCGGACACAATCTTCTCAAAGTCAAGAATAAGAATTATTCTGTCGGAAAGTTTGGCAATACCTGTAGCAATATTATTAACACCATCACCGGAAATTCTCGGCGGTTTTTCAATATCTTCCCAAGAAATACGCTGAATGCCTTTTACAGACGATACATGAAATCCTACATCCATTTGATTGAAACTGCAAATTATCAGCAAATCGTGTGTGCTATCGGTACTTTCCTTTTTCAACACCTTATGTAAATCAATTACCGAAATAATTTTATCACGCGGAGTAAAAACACCTTCAAACTCAGGAGGAGAGTCCGGAACTGAAACCAAAGGTCTATAATTCATAATCTCATTTACTTTGGCGATATTTATACCGAAGCTCTGAGTTCCCACTGTAAATTCCAGTACTTCCAACTCGTTTGTGCCGCTTTCAAGGAGAATATTATTTTCCATATCAAAAAGCTCCTTATCCATAATTTTATTATTTAACGACTCATTTGAACAACAAAACATCGTTCTATTTAATATTATACAATAAAATTCAGAAAAAATCAATAGATTTTCTACAAATTACATAAAAAAGATTTTGATTATTATGATATTTGTACTCAATGAATGCAGGAAAAATATATGTCCCCGCAAATTAACTGCGAGGACAATTGATTTTATCAACTGTGAGGAATAAATCCTGATACAGCTCCTGCCAACTGATTTATAGGCATTGTCTGCAAATAAATCTTGCCGGGACCGGTCACAACTGTATTAAAGAAGCCCTCGCCGCCAAACAATTTGTTTCCGATACCTTTTACAGTAGAGATATCCATTGTACAAGTACCTGTCATCGCCGCAAGGTAACCGGTATCAATAACCATCTGCTGACCGGGCTGGAGGTCGTATTCAACAACATAGCCATCAATTTCCAGAAAAGCCATACCTGTTCCGTGAAGTCGCTGCATAATAAAGCCCTCGCCACCGAAGAATCCGGCACCGACCTTTTTCTGAAAGGCAACAGATAATTCAACAGAAGGCTGAGATGCCAAATATCCTCCTTTTTGAACTATCATATCACCCTTGCTGATATCAAGCGGAATGATAGAGCCCGGAACGCTTGACGCAAATGCAATCATACCGGGGCCACCCTGTGCGACATAAGTATTTTGGAACATCGACTCGCCAGAAAACATTTTTCCGAAAGCCTTGCCAATTCCACCAGTACCTGTTGACATCTGCATATTCGGCGTCATCCAAGCCATACCGCCTTTTTGACACATAATGCTTTCATTCGCGTCTAGATAGACAAGCACAACGGGCATAGGTTCACCTTTAATTTCGTACCTCATAAAAAATCTCCTTAAAAACTATTTTTTACTTTTGGGGTTATTTAATTATATAATATTTTTATTGATTTGTCAATAGGAATTATATTTTATTGTGATTTTTATTACAACGAAATTACAGCCTGCGACTGCTGATAACAATAATATACAAACCCGTTGTCAACAACGAAAACGATACATTTCCGCCAATCGCAATTACGGCAATCAAGCAAATTACCGATGTTGCAATTGCCGTAATTCTCATTATTTTATCTACATTTTCGGCGCGGCAACATCTTATTACTGCTGTTTCCAGCAATTTCGCTCCGTCAAGTTCACCAATAGGCAAAAGATTTAATATTCCGGTATATAAGTTTACCACGAAAGCAGCATATTCCCTCACATTCCAAAACACAATAGCCGCCACAAAATTCGTAACGCAGCCGACGCTCAATATTATTACTTTGTATAATGGTTTTACTTTGTCAAGTCTTGATGTAATCCGTATTCCCGCTCCATATAATGTTACTTGCTCGACAGGTACTCCTAACAGTGCCATTGCAATAAGGTGCGCCGTTTCATGCATTGCGCACGCCGCAAGTGCCGCCAAACCAAATCCGCTTTTGTCAAGCAATAGATAAATCGCCACAACCGCGAAAAACGAAAAATCCAATCGCAGACTAGTTCTTCTTATTTTTAATTCGACCATACAATAATTTATGCTCTGCTTGGCCAAAATAGAACTAGTGTTTCATATTATTTTGTGAAATTCAGAAAATATTATTGACAAAACTACCAATTGGTAGTATAATTTAAAACAAAGAGGTGAAACATTATGAACAGAAAAGAAGAAATAATTCTTGCGACACTGAAACTCGCGTCGGAAAGGGGGTTAGGCAATGTTTCAATGTCTCAAATTGCGGAAAAAGTTGGAATACAAAAACCGTCGCTGTATAATCATTTCAAATCAAAAGACGAAATAATTACAGCAATGTATCAATTTTTTCGAGAGAAATCAAAAAATAACTTATCCTTGGAGAATATAAATTACAGTGATTTTATTAAGGGAAAAACTCTCGAAAAAGTTCTCATACAATCTGTCTCAAACTACACCAAAATAAACACCGATGACGATTTATTCGCATTCTATAAGGTTGTTTATTCGGAACGCGCTGTAAATCCAATCGCCGCGAAAATAATTATCGATGAAACAAACAAAATGATTGCGGCTACAAAAGAACTTTTTGTCGCTCTGAAAGCCCAAAAGAAGCTGTTTACGGACGACATTGATATGACAGCTGTGTCTTTCGCTATGACAGTACATTCGATTATGGACTATCGGTTCGACTTTTTGTGCTCAAAAGAAACTATCCCGCAGGATGATATTATGCAAAACTATATCAAATGGTTTTGTGGTCAATTCGGAGGTAATAAAAATGAAAAAAACGTTGATTAACAAACTGGGATTGTTGGGTGTAATTTCCTTACTGTCATACACAGCCGCAGTTATTTTTGCGCCTTTGGCATATCCCGGTTACGATTGGAAAATGCAAGCGGTGAGTGACCTTAGTGCAAGCAATGCGCCGTCGAAAATGCTTTGGGGGCAATTATCCTCTTTACACGGCGTATGCGGAATGATTTCGATAATGATGGTTTGCGTGTTTATTCAAGGAAAACTCAATAAAACAATTCGTGTTGGTATATACCTTTTCGCGGCAATGAATTGGGTTAGCAATGTAGGATATTCAATGTTCCCATTGTCGGAAAGCGGAAACGCAGGCGCTACTCAAGACATTATACATATTTATGTAATAACCGTTCTTGTGGTTCTTCTTTCTATTGCATCACTTATCGTTATAATGATTGGCGGATATCGTGATAAAAATTACCGCTCGCTAGCGATTTGGGCAACAGCAGCGTTGCTTTTAATGATGATGGGCGCAATAGGAACAAAAATAGTACCGAGAGAATTTTTCGGTATTCCCGAACGTTTCAGCGTTTTTGCCGCAACGGGTTTTAACGCCGTTTTGGGAATATACCTGTTTAACGGTTTTGAGAAAAATGCAAGCAAATAAACCACATAATTATAACAAATAAACCGCTGTCCAAATTGAACAGCGGTTCATTTTATTATGCAAACAATTTAATACGTCATCAATCGGCAAAAACTGCGCCCGTATTCGAGGAGGTAACCATTTTTGCGTAACGTTTAAGATAACCGTCAAACTCACGAGGTGCTTTTATGCCTTTCTTCTTACGTTCTTCAATTACAGCGTCGTCAACGAGAAGTTCAACTTTGCGATTGGGAATATCAATGTGTATCTTATCTCCGTCTTCAACAAACGCGATAAGACCGCCTTCCGCCGCTTCGGGCGAAACATGACCGATAGCCGCGCCGCGTGATGCGCCGCTGAAACGTCCGTCGGTAATCAAAGCGACACTTCCGTCAAGACCTTTGCCGACAATTGCCGCCGTGGGAGCAAGCATTTCGGGCATTCCGGGACCGCCTTTCGGACCTTCATAGCGAATAACCACTACATCACCCGCTTTAATCTTCCCGCCGAGTATCGCGTCGCAAGCGTCTTGTTCGCCGTCGAATACGCGAGCTGTTCCCGTGAAGTCCATCATTTCGGGCTTAACTGCGCCTTGCTTTACAACAGAACCGTTTACCGCAAGATTACCGCTCAAAATTGCGATACCGCCGTCTTTTCTGATAGGATTGTCGCAGGAATGAACGATAACGCCGTCGCCGTCACGAGCCGCCGCGATACGCTCTTTTTGAGTCCCGCTTACCGTGAGTACATCCTCGTTGATGTGACCGCCCTTTGCAAGTTCACGGATAACCGTCTGTATACCGCCGACTGCGTTCAAATCCGTAATGAACACACTGCTTGCGGGGTTCAGTTTCGCAAGCTGAGGAGTTTTACGACTCATTTGGTCTATATCATCAAGCGTTATGTCAACTTTTGCCTCGTGCGCAATCGCGAGCAAGTGCAATACTGTATTTGATGACGCTCCGATTGCCATATCGGTAGCAAGCGCGTTTTCCATATTCTTCTTTGTAAGAATATCAAGCGGGCGAATATTCTGCTTTACAAGTTCAACAACACGTTCGCCACTTTCCTTTGCAAGACGTCTGCGCGCGGAATTAACCGCGGGCTCTGTTCCCGCTGTCGGAAGAGCAAGTCCGACAGCCTCTGTAAGGCAGTTCATTGAATTCGCCGTATACATACCCGAGCAAGAACCGCAAGTCGGGCAGGCATTATTCTCATAATCCTTGATAACATTATCGCCGATTTCACCGTTGGTATACTGACCGATTGCCTCGTAAATCTCGGAATAGCCAACACGTTTACCCTGTACACAGCCGGGGTTCATAGGACCGCCGCTTACAAAGATAGCGGGCAAATTCATTCTAGCCGCCGCCATAACCATACCCGGAACAATCTTATCGCAGTTCGGAATGAATACGACGCCGTCAAGCGGGTGCGCTGTCAGCATAACCTCGATACTGTCGGCGATAAGCTCACGCGATGCCAAAGAGTATCTCATACCCTTATGGTTCATCGCAAGACCGTCACATACACCAATGGTAAAGAACTCGAAAGGAACTCCGCCCGCGTTTCTGATACCGTCCTTAACGTAACGGGAAATCTCGTGCAAATGCTGATGTCCGGGAACATAGTCGCTTGCCGCGCATACAACCGCGATAAACGGCTTGTTCATTTCGCTGTCGATAACTCCGAGCGACTTCAAAACCGCTCTGTGCGGAGTTTTTTCAACTCCTGCTTTTATCAAATCAGATCTCATTTTCAATTACCTCTTATTTCATAAACTTTATAAAATTAACTTTTAAACAGCATTGCCGCGCCGATAATACCAGCGTCATTGCCTAAACTGCATATCACGATTTCGGTATTTTTAGCGGAATGTTTTGAATAAATCTGTTCTGCAACCGCCGCTTTCAACGGAATTAGCAGATTATCGCCTTCATTGCACACTCCGCCGCCGATACAAAGTATATCGGGCTGAAAAGTGTTGATTACATTGGCAATTCCGCAAGACAAATACTTTACATACTGCTCCGTGACAGCTTTTCCTACAGGGTCTCCCGCTTTCATTGCTTTATATGCCGTTCTGGCACTTACTTTTCCTTCTTCGCGTATCAACTTTGTCATTAAACTGTCGGGATTAAGTTCGCTTGCCTGCGTTGTCATATGAACCAGACCCGTTGCCGAAGAATACGCTTCAAAACATCCGCGCCTGCCACATGTACAAGGCAATCCGTCCATTACAATGACAGTGTGACCTATCTCGCCACCAGCATAGTTCGAGCCGCGATAAATCTTACCGTCTATAACAATACCCGAACCAACACCCGTACCCAAGGTTATCACAACG
>JALEQE010000029.1 GCA_022766825.1 Oscillospiraceae bacterium
CCTGCGTGACCCGCGCCGATTACACACACGTCATAATTTTCAAGAGTATAATTAACCAACTGATACTATCCTTTCCAAACACAATGTTCCACGTGGAACATTCCAAAAATTTTCCCGAACATAAGGTTCGGGAAAACATATAAAATTATTCTTCGTTATCATCAGATGAAGTGTCTTCATCATCGTCAACAGGTTCATCGGGTTCGATTACCTCGGTTGCCTCTTCCGCCAAAGACTCCTCAACTTCTTCTTCAGACGCTTTTTCAACCTCTTCCGTCTGTTCGGTATCATCGTGAGGTGTGCGAGAGAATGTAACAACTCTATCATCCTCAACAAGTCGCATTACACGAACACCCGAAGCGGGTCTGCCCATAATACGCAAATCATTCGCGCGAATACGGATAATTACGCCGCCCGCGCTGATAAGAATAACATCATCATCGGGGCCAAGCGTGCGTATTCCGATAACATATCCTTTTTCTTCCGAAACGGGATAGTTTTTAAGACCCAAACCGCCGCGTTTCTGCAAACGATAGCTTGAAACAGCGCAACGTCTGCCCATTCCCTTATCGGTAACTGTAAGAATAGTCGCGTTTTCATCGAATATCTTTGTAGCGCCGACAACGAAATCATCACCACGGAATTTTATTGCGCGAACACCGCGTGCGGTACGACCCATAACACGAATATCGTTTTCGTCAAAGCGAATTGCCGCGCCGTTTCGTGTAGCCGCCATAACGGTACAGTCACCCTCGGTAAGAAATCCGCCCGCGATTTCATCATTATCATTCAGAGTAATCGCGCGCAAACCCATTTTTCTGATATTCTTGAACTCGGAAAGTCTTGTGCGCTTGCACAAACCGTTCTTTGTAAGACAGATAAAGAATTTGTTATCTGCAAAATCCCTTGTAGTCATCATTGCCGCAACTTTTTCATCTTCGGCAAGCTGTAAAATATTTACTATGTTTGTTCCGCGTGACTGCTTGCTGCCCTCGGGTATCTGATAGCATTTTAAGCGGAACATATTGCCCTTGTTTGTGATAAACAGGATATTTTCGTGAGAGGACGCGATAAACATACTGTCAACGAAATCCTCGTCGCGCTGTTTCATTCCCGAAACGCCTTTTCCGCCGCGTTTTTGAATATTGTATACATCTGCCGCTTGACGTTTGATGTATCCCATATTCGTAAAAGTGACAACGCAGTCTTCTTCGGGTATAAGGTCCTCAATATCAACTTCGCCGCTTACGGGTTCAATTGCCGTGCGGCGTTCGTCGCCGTATTTCTTCTTGATAACGGACAATTCCTCGCCGATAACGTGTTCAAGCTTGTTCTTATCCGCCAATAATTCTTCCATTTGCTTGATAAGCTCGCGTTTTTCGAGAAGTTCTTCCTCAACCTTGCTCTTTTCCATACCCGTCAGTGCGCCCAACGTCATCTTAACAATAGCGTCCGCCTGAACTTCGGTCAATGAATAAGTAGTTTGTGAAAACAATCCCGTCTGCGAAACGTCAACGTTCTTGAAACGTTCGATAAGACGTTCTTTACCTTCGGGGATATTCTTACTTGAACGCAGTATAGCGATTACTTCATCAATAAAGTCAATCGCGATCATCAAACCTTCAAGAATATGCTCGCGTTCTTTTGCCTTTTGCAAATCGAATTTAGTACGGCGCGTAACGACATCAATCTGATGACCAAGATAGCATTTCAGCATATCCATCAAAGTCAATGTTTTCGGCTGTCCGTCAACAAGCGCAATCATTATAACGCCGACTGTATCCTGCAATTGCGTATACGAATACAATTTGTTGAGTACAACGTTAGCGTTTGCCTCGCGTTTCAGCTCGACAACAATACGCATACCATTTCTGTCAGATTCATCACGAACAAGAGATATACCGTCAATTCTTTTGTCGCGTACAAGTTCGCCTATATTCGTAAGTAAACGCGCCTTGTTTACCATATACGGAATTTCCGTTATAATAATCTTTGTGCGGTTATTTTCCTCGACAATTTCCGCTTTTCCACGCAGAATTATTTTTCCCCGCCCCGTATAATAAGCCGAACGAATACCGCTGTATCCCATTATTATACCGCCTGTCGGGAAATCGGGACCTTTAATGCAGGTCATAATGTCCTCGATAGTCGCGTCGGGATTGTCAATCAACATTAACAGCGCGTCAATGACTTCTCCGAGATTGTGCGGAGGAATATTTGTTGCCATACCTACGGCAATACCGTTTGAACCGTTTACCAAAAGATTAGGAAAACGTGATGGCAGAACAACGGGTTCAAGCAGTTTATCATCATAGTTTGTCTGAAAATCGACAACGTTTTTGTTAATGTCGGCTGTCATCTCGTTTGAGAGTTTCGCCAGACGAGCCTCCGTATAACGGTAAGCCGCGGGCGGGTCGCCGTCAATCGAGCCGAAGTTTCCGTGACCGTCAATCAACGGATAACGCATTGAGAAAGTCTGCGCCAAACGTACAAGCGCATCGTAAACGGAAGCGTCACCGTGAGGGTGATATTTACCGAGAACCTCTCCGACTGTGTAAGCGCACTTTCGGAACGGTTTGTCCGCCGTATTTCCCGCCTCGTTCATCGTATAAATGATACGGCGGTGAACAGGCTTAAAACCGTCACGCACATCGGGCAGAGCACGGGAAGTTATAACTGCCATTGAGTATTCGATAAACGATTTTTTCATCGTTTCTTCAAGGTCGATATTATTTAATTTTTCCAAACTGAAATCTATGTCCATTTTTCCTCCGTTTTCAGCTTTCAAGCTTTTCTGTCAGAAAGTCCCGTACTTTATCCTCTTGTTCGGGAGTCATGCATCGTTTCGGAAAGCAGTATATTTGTCGTCTGTTGTAAACAAGCAACAACGAATCGTCATTTTCAAGAAAATTCAGCAGATCCTCGCCAAACTTAAAAATAGTCTTTACAGGCGTTAAGATCTCTTTATCCGCGTCATCATCAATTTCAAGCTCAATAACATTTTCTTTCGGTTTGATAATGGTTTCTATTTCAATTCTATCGGAGAAAACCGAACAGCAATAATCTTCGGGATTCATATCCGACAATGCCTTTATAACCCTTTTTCGAGTACGCTTTTGGTCGGTTATACTGTAATACATTCCGAACCCGCAGAATGCAAGCGCAAAATAAAGCGGAACAGCGGTATGATTCAAAATAATGCCAACAATAATTGCCAACAAGAGCAAAGCATAAGCAATTATTGAAATACGCCCGCGCTTTTTTGAAAACGTCTTCTGAAAAGACTTCATCGCACCGTCTGTTTCATCAAGCGTATTGTCATAACTGAACCTGACTATTGGCTCTTCCTCTTCTTTTTTCTCCGATTCCGCAATTTTTGCCAAATCGGGCATTATACTGCTTGAAATAAAAATCACTCCAAATCGAATAATATCATCAAATTATACAAATTGTTATATATCGAGATTTTCGGCGAGTTTCGCGTTTGCCTCGATAAATTCACGGCGAGGCTCAACCTTATCGCCCATAAGAACAGTCATTATTTCATCAGCCTTTGCGGCGTCCTCAACTGTAACGCGCAGCATTGTACGGGTTTCTGGGTTCATTGTAGTTTCCCAAAGCTGAATTGGATCCATCTCACCAAGACCCTTATAACGCTGAACATCCGTTTTTCCGCCGTCCGCACCGAGTTCCGCAATATAATTGTCACGTTCCTCGTCCGAGAAAGCGTAACGCACCGACTTTCCGCGCATTACCTTGAAAAGCGGCGGCTGAGCGCAGTAAACGTGTCCCTGCTCAATAAGCGGGCGCATAAATCTGAAAAAGAATGTAAGCAAAAGCGTTCTGATATGCAAACCGTCAACATCGGCATCCGCCATTATGATAACTCTGCCATAACGTAGCTTTTCAATATCGAAATCTTCTGCGATTCCCGTACCAAGTGCCTTTACTACGGGTAATAATTTATCGTTATTATACACTTTGTCGGCTCTTGCTTTCTCAACGTTCAACATTTTACCCCAAAGCGGAAGAATAGCCTGAAAACGTCTGTCACGGCCTTCTTTTGCAGAACCGCCCGCGGAATCTCCCTCAACAATGTATATTTCGGTAACAGACGGGTCGCTTTCGGAGCAATCGGCAAGCTTACCCGGTAAACCGTTGCTGTCCATAACGGACTTGCGCTTTGCCTCCATTGCTTTCTTCGCCGCGTCACGAGCAGCCTGTGAGTTTGCCGCTTTATTGACGATTATCTGCATCGTTTCGGGATGCTCTTCAAAATAATATGTGAGCTGTTCGGTAACGATTTTATAAACAGCAGGCTGAACCTCGGGATTTCCGAGTTTACCCTTTGTCTGTCCCTCAAATTCACATTCGGGAAGTTTTACGGCGATAATCGCGTTAATTGCCTCGCGAATTGCCTCACCGCTGTAACCCGCAAAAGGTTTTTCTTCCTCGCCTTTTTTAGCGGGCTTTTTCTTTTTATTTTTGCCTTGCTGTTCAAGAACCTGTTTTGCGAAATCATTTACGACTTTATTCAAGGCACGTTTAAAACCAAGCTCGTGCATACCGCCTTCGCCTGTATAAATATCATTCGCGAATGAACGGAAAACCTCGCTGTTGAAGTCTGTCGTATATTGAAAAGCGACTTCAACCATAATATCGTTTTCCACGCCCTTTAAGTAAATAATATCGGGGTGCAGAACTTCCGCACCGCGCTTTTTATTAAGCCATTCGATATATTCGCGTATACCGCCTTCATAACACATTGTTTCTTCAACAATATTATCAGGGTCACGCAAATCGTGCAGAGATATTTTCAGACCGCCGTTCAAAAAAGCCTTTTCACGCAAGCGGTCATTCAACGTATCATAATTGAAAACGGTTGTGTGGAATATATCACCGTCAGGCTTGAATGTAACGGTTGTACCCGTATGGTCGGTAGTACCGATTATTTTAATTTCTTCCTTATATTCGCCGCGATCAAAACGCTGAAAATGAATGTTCTTACCGTCGTGGATTTCCACTTCAAGCCACTCAGAAAGAGCGTTTACAACAGACGCGCCTACACCGTGCAGACCGCCCGATACTTTATATCCGCCGCCGCCGAATTTTCCTCCCGCGTGCAGCATTGTGAATACCATTGTCGCCGCGGAAATGCCCTCGGCGTGATTTATATCGGTAGGAATACCGCGTCCGTTATCTATAACACGAATAACGTTATCAGGCAATATAGAAACGTCAATTTCCGTACAATAACCCGCCAAAGCCTCGTCAACGGCATTATCCACTATCTCGTATACAAGGTGATGCAAACCGCTCTCACCCGTTGAGCCGATATACATACCGGGACGTTTACGAACAGGGTCAAGTCCTTTCAAAGCCTGTATACTGTCCGCACCGTATTCGAGAGTTGTCTTTTCTTCGTCTGCCATATTTTCTCCTTTATCCAATGTCATCTCAAACAACATATATTATATATAGTATAGCACAAAATCAAAAAAAAATCAAGTGCTTTACAGTAATAAATTTCAAGAAATCCGCAATAATATCAAGTTTTCGATACATTTTGACGATATTATCATATTATTACAAAATGTAGTAATAATCTATCAATATACAAACAGAAATACCGCCATTTAATT
>JALEQE010000048.1 GCA_022766825.1 Oscillospiraceae bacterium
GCAGAAAACCCGTTAAACCAGAGGTTGAGGGAATGATTCATTCTGTCGGTATGATTCTTATGATGGTTCTTATGGTAATTGTAACGTTCAATGATGTTGTAAAGCTTTTTTCGGGAGGATTTCAGTGAGAGAAGTAAAAAAAGTCAAAGTCGGCGATTTGGAGTTTGGAAACGGAAAAATCTATGTGCAGTCTATGCTGAATGTTCCTGCCGAAAATATTGAAAAAAGTGTCGAACAAGCAAAAGCTCTCGAAAAAGCAGGGTGTGAGATAATTCGTGCCGCTGTTCCGAGAATAGAAGACGTTCCGCTTATTACCGCTTTGAAGAATGCTGTCAGCGTTCCGATTGTTGCTGATATACATTTTGATTATAAAATCGCGCTTGCGTGTGTTGAAGCGGGAGTTGATAAAGTTCGTATAAATCCCGGAAATATCGGCGGAGCGGAGAACGTGAAAGCAGTAGCGGACGCTTGCAGAAAAAATAACGTGCCTATTAGAATAGGCGTAAACTCGGGTTCTCTTGAAAAGGAATTGCTTGCAAAATACGGAAAGCCGACAGCGGAGGCATTGGTTGAAAGTGCGTTAAGTCACGTTAGATTGCTCAATAACTGTGATTTTGACGATATTGTTATAAGTATAAAATCATCAAACGTAAAATTGATGATCGCCGCATATCGTTTATTGGCTAAACAAACCAATTATCCACTTCATCTTGGCGTAACCGAGGCGGGAACAGAACGAATGGGATTGATAAAATCCTCGGTCGGGATAGGTTCGTTGTTGTGCGACGAAATAGGAGATACTATCCGCGTATCACTCACAGCGGATCCGATTAAGGAGGTATACGCCGCAAAGGATATTCTTAAAGCCTGCGGAATGGGTAGCGGAGTTGAAATTATTTCCTGCCCGACATGCGGACGAACGAAAATTGACCTTATTTCACTTGCAAATCAGGTTGAAGATATGTTGAAAGATGTGGACAAGCCGATAAAAGTAGCGGTTATGGGGTGTGCTGTAAATGGTCCGGGTGAAGCGCGCGAGGCTGATATTGGTGTCGCAGGTGGAAACGGCGAGGGATTGATATTCAAAAAGGGCGAAATACTGCGAAAAGTCCCCGAAAATCTGATTTTAAAGGAACTGAAAAAAGAGATTGAGAAGCTATAACGAAAGGAAAGTAATAATGAGCTGTACGCTTTCGGAGCTGTTTGAAAATACTGAATTATTGCCTGTTATTGCAAATGGGCGGGTTATCAAAATTGTAAACGATAAATCTAAAAATATCCTTAATATCAATTTACAATTGGACGAACTTGTTCCTATGGAAGAACTGTTCAGGGCAAACGAGATTTTATCAAAGGAACTGGACGGTGTAAACGTTACTATTTATCCGAAATACTATTCCGAGATGTTCATAAGCGACTATATATATGATATTATGGCGCTTTTGAAAAATAAAAATATTTCCGTTGGTAATTCTTTCGACAATGCGGAAATATCCAATGATGACAATGTGTATGAAATATCATTGAGTGCAGGTGGCGTTAAAACTTTAATCGGTCTTGGGATGGATAAGAAAATCGAAACATACGTCAAAGGCTTTTTTGACAGAGTGATTTTTGTCAAATTTTCTTCTGATAACGAGCCGAATGACACGGACTTATCCGAAATCGAAGATCCGAAAATAATCATAAAGGACGTTCCGCCGCCTAAGTCACAGCCAGAATATTCCGTAAAAGGAACACGTTCACGCAGACCTCAGTTTGCTGATGAACCGACGGATATTGTTCTCCCTTTTCAGAATGAGCATTTTGAAAGTTCGGCAAAGCTGTTTTTCGGAAAAGGTGATTTCAAAGTACCTGAACCTATGGCTGAACCGTTTAATGATCAGGATGAGGCAACTGTGTGGGGAAAAATATTCAAGACTGATGAACGTACTTCACGGGACGGAAAAACATTTATATACACCGCTTATTTTTCCGATAAAACTTCTTCACAGATTTTGAAAATAATAACGCCATCGGAAAATTCCGAAAAAGTTAAAGCCAGTGTGAGTGTTGGAAATGCAATAATTGTTCAGGGAAAATTTGAATTTGATACTTTTTCAAAAGAATTGAATATTCGCCCAAATTCAATGGCAACATTAAGTGTTCATTCGCGAAAGGACAAAGCCGACCAAAAACGTGTGGAACTCCATATGCACACAAATATGTCTGATATGGACGCCATTACTCCCGCCGCTGATCTTGTTAAACAGGCGTTTGAATGGGGGCACAGAGCGGTAGCTATTACAGATCACGGCAACCTGCAGGCGTATCCTGAGGCAATGAACACAATTGAGAAAATCAACAAAGACGGCGAAAAAATGAAAATGATATACGGTATGGAAGCGTATTTCGTCAATGACAGCGGAACGCTTGTTTCGGGCTGCGCGGACTATCCCGTTGATAATGAAATTGTTGTTTTCGATAT
>JALEQE010000053.1 GCA_022766825.1 Oscillospiraceae bacterium
CGTTGTACATAATAATCTCCTTTCAAGATGTTGTACTTACTTATTATAGTATACCGCAAAATACGCTTTTTTTCAAGCGCTTTTTTAAATTCAATATTTCACACACTAATTATTTCAAAAAATAGTAAAATTTGTGTAAAATGCTAAAGCCGCACCATAGCGCGGCTTTAATTTTAAATAAATTGAGCGATTTTGTCGCCCATTTCCGAGCAGGAAACCAATGTCATTCCATCGCTCATAATGTCGCATGTACGATAACCCGCGTCAAGAGCCTTATTGACAGCATTTTCGACAGCATCTGCCTCTTTGTCCATTTTAAATGAATAGCGCAACATCATAGCAGCTGACAGAATTGTAGCTATCGGATTGGCTTTGTTTTGTCCCGCAATATCAGGCGCAGAACCGCCACTCGGCTCGTAAAGTCCAAAGCTGGTTTCATTCATACTTGCAGATGCTAGCATTCCGATTGAGCCTGTTATCATTGACGCTTCATCAGACAGAATATCGCCAAACATATTCTCGGTAACCATTACGTCAAACTGCGCTGGATCACGAACCAACTGCATTGCGCTGTTATCCACAAGCATATGTTCAACAGTTACCTCGGGATAGTCCTTTGCCACCTCGTCAACAACCTTTCTCCAAAGTCTGGATGTATCAAGGACATTGGCTTTATCTACGCTTGTTACTTTTTTGCGGCGCTGCATTGCAACCTCAAACGCTTTTTTCGCAATACGACGGATTTCGTTCTCGTTGTATTCGAGAGTATCAACAGCGGTTGTAACACCGTTTCTATCCTCTGTATAACGTTTTCCGAAATACAGTCCACCCGTAAGTTCACGCATAATAAGCATATCAAAACCCTTTGAGCTGATTTCGGTTTTCAAAGGGCAAGCACCGCTCAACTGTTTAAACAGCAGGCACGGACGTAAATTTGCAAACAATCCCAATGCCTTGCGAAGCCCCAATAAACCCGCTTCGGGTCTTTTATCCGCAGGCAGCTTATACCACGGCGAAGTTGTTGTGTTTCCTCCGATTGAACCCATAAGAACTGCATCAGACGCTTTGCAACGCTCAATAGTTTCATCGGTAAGCGGAACACCATTTGCATCAATAGAACAACCGCCCATTAAAAGCTGTTCATAATTAAATTTGTGACCGTATTTTTCCGCAACCTTATCAAGCACTTTCATTGCTTCCGTTACGATTTCGGGTCCTATCCCGTCACCTTTTATAACTGCAACATTCTTTTCCATTGCTGTATTCCTTTCTTTATCGTTCCTCCAGATAATTGGCGGGAACGGATTTTGTAAGCCATACTCCGTTTTCGGAAATGAAGAATTTATAACCCGCTCTGAACATCTCTCCCGATTTTACTATGAAAATATACGGTTTCCCGTGACGTGCGCCGACTTTTTCCGCTGTTTCTTCGTCTTTCGACAGATGAACATACAGGCGTGACTTCGGAATCAAACCATCTATTCGTATTGACTCAACATATTTTTCACCTGTTCCGTGAAAAAGAATTTCAGGCGGTTCTTTTTCAATAAGTTCTACATCAACGTTTATCGAATGACCTTGATTTGCTCTGATAAGCGTGTGATCGTCATTGAAACTGTAACGCTGTTTATTGTCGGTACGGACAATTTCTTCAAGCATTTGCATATCAATGCTGTAATCATCAGTTTTGTTTATCCCGTCAATCAGTTCATTAACACTTGCCCAACCGTGACAGTCAAGCGAAACGCCAATTGCTTCGGGCTTGTGCCTTAAAATCAAGCTAATAAAAACACTTGTTTGTTTTAAGTTTTTCATAAACCTCAAAAATCTATTGTATAAGTAAAATACCCGCTGTGAATTTCTGCTTTGCTTCTGACAAATCCGAATTTCTCATAAAATCGCTGTGCGAGGTTATTATCTTCGGAAGTTTCAAGGACTGCGTTCATATAGCCTTTACCTCGCATTGTTCGCAAAGTGTGCATCAACAGCTTTTTCCCAAAGCCTTTGCTTTGCCATTCGGGCAAAACGTACAAATCTCTGATAAAGGCGTACCCCCAAAAAGGTTTTACACTGCAATCTTTGACCGCACAAAATGAAATCGGTACTTTGTCAACAAGTTGAACAAAGATACTTTCTTTATCGTCAAGAAAAGCTGTGAGATACCGTGTTTCACTGTCAACCCTTGCGGAATCCGGATTACAGTTCTCCCCTCTTGCCAACAGCTTTATCCGGACAAGTTTCGGTATATCAGAATAAATGGCAGGTCTTATATCAACTCTCATTTCTTCAATGAGTTCAGCAAACCGCCTTTGTTGATTATTTCTTTAATAAAGTCGGGGAAAGGCTGAGCCTGATATGTTTTTCCTTTTGTGATATTTGTAATAACGCCCGTATCGAAGTTTATCTCAACCTCATTGCCATTGTCAATATCTTTTGCCGCCGCGTCACATTCGAGAATAGGCAAACCTATATTTATCGCGTTACGATAGAAAATTCGGGCAAAAGTAGAAGCAATTACGCAGCTTATTCCGCTTGCTTTTATAGCTATCGGTGCATGTTCTCTTGAACTTCCACAACCAAAATTCATATTTGCGACAATAATATCACCCTGCTTAACATTCTTTACAAAATCCTTGTCTATATCCTCCATACAGTGGCTTGCAAGTTCCTTGTGATCAGAGGTATTAAGATAACGCGCAGGGATAATTACATCAGTATCAACGTTATCGCCGTATTTATGTACAATACCGTGTGCTTTCATATTATTCAGACCTCCTGTACATCAGATATATAACCTGTTAATGCGCTTGCAGCTGCAATTGCGGGGCTTGCAAGATACACTTCGGAAGTTGTATCGCCCATTCTTCCGACAAAGTTACGGTTGGTAGTCGAAACCGCTCTTTCGTGCGGTGCAAGAATACCCATATGACCTCCGAGGCAAGGACCACAGGTAGGCGCAGAAACAACCATTCCGGCTTCAACGAAAATTTCAAGAAGTCCGTTTCTCAGAGCGTCAAGATATATTTGTTGTGTTGCGGGAATAACGATTGCACGAACGCCCTTCGCAACTTTCTTGCCCTTGACAACTTTTGCAGCGGTTTCGAGGTCGCTGTAACGTCCGTTCGTGCAAGAGCCGATTACAACCTGATCAATCTTTATCTCTCCGACTTCGTCGATTGTTTTTGTATTTTCGGGCAAGTGCGGGAAAGCAACTGTTGATTTGATTTTTGAAAGGTCAATATCAATTACTCTGTTATAATGGGCGTCATCATCCGCCTTAAACACTTCAAACTTACGGTTTGATCTTTCTTTAACATATTTTTCGGTAACTTCATCAACTTCAAAAATACCGTTTTTCGCGCCTGCCTCGATAGCCATATTTGCCATACAAAGTCTGTCGTCCATAGAAAGACTTTTCAATCCCTCTCCGGTAAACTCCATAGATTGATACAAAGCACCGTCAACACCAATCATACCAATTATGTGAAGAATAACGTCCTTGCCGCTTACCCATTTATTAAGTTTTCCGGTCAGATTAAACTTTATTGCGCCGGGAACTTTGAACCACGCTTCGCCTGTAGCCATTCCTGCTGCCATATCTGTAGAACCTACGCCCGTTGAAAAAGCACCTAATGCGCCGTATGTACAGGTGTGAGAATCTGCTCCGATAACGCAGTCACCGGGAATTACAAGACCTTTTTCAGGAAGAAGTGCGTGTTCAATGCCGACATTTCCGACATCGTAAAAATTATCGATATCATATTTTTCGGCAAATCCTCTGCATTGCTGACATTGAATAGCCG
>JALEQE010000136.1 GCA_022766825.1 Oscillospiraceae bacterium
GTGCCAGAGGGGCTGACCGACAGACCAGCCCGCCTGCGCTTAATTTGTACAATCTGCTACCGACACGAAGTCGGAAGGCGTTCGCCCAAGCGGCACAGGACGTGCCGCACAAAAGGCGAACGCACTATAAATCTGACTGCGTAATCGCACGACAATAATTATGCGGTGCTGCCTTAATAAAATTTTTGCGCACTGGCGCATTAAGCTGATAAATTAAAAGCCGATTATACATAGCGTTATTGTATATTTTTTACAAATTTCGGAGCTTAGTTTATATAAAAAAGTAGACAGAGGAATTTAATTGAGAAAATTGTGAAAAATACACAAATGTGCACATTTTGTGGCTTATAAAGCTACATAAAACGTGTCCGAAAACGGCGAAATATTGTGATAAATGCCAATATGTGGAAAAAGCACAAATAAAATTAAAAAAAAGGTTGAAATTTGTAAAAGAATGTTGTATAATAAATATGTAAAAAAATGTCTTGGGCATTTTATGCCCAAAATTCAACATCTCGGGTTAATCTGACATAATCATTTTCTATCGAATAATTGTCGGGAGGTTAAAGCATATGGCACTTTTTGATACCACCGCGTTCAGAATCGTGGAACAGGGGTTGGCGGTAATGTGGCAGAAGGGCAATATAATTCAGGAAAATATTGCAAACGCCGATACGCCGAACTATAATTGCAGATATCTTGAATTCGGAGGAATATTAAAGGACAAGTTGCGGCAGGACGGAACAGTCAAGAAAGAACTTAATCTGGCGCAAGGAATTTATACCGATTACACTACAAACGACCAAGCAGATCATAATAACGTGGACAGCGACACCCAACAGGCGGAATACCTCAAAACGTCATATCTTATTGACGCGCTTATAAATCAGATGAACGGAAACTTCACGCGTATCAGAAGCGCGATGACCACCAAGTAACACTTTTGATGGGAGGATATAATGGCTTTTTTAAGTTCACTTAATATACCGCTGTCGGGAATGACCGCGGAAAGGTTCAGATTGGATCTTATTTCGCAGAATGTGGCAATGGCAGACGATGTTGCGTCAAACCCTGACGACGTTTACAAGCGTCAGATGGTAATCTTCGGCGAGGATAGATCGTTCAAGGATACTCTGGCGAAAAAAATGACCGAGGGCGAATATATACCAAACATTTTCAGATATGTGCAGATGCGCGGTGTTGAGGCTGTGCAGGTCGTTGAGGACGAAACGCCGGCGGAGCCGGTGTACAGTCCTAATCACCCGCTTGCCGATGAGAACGGATACATTTACGAGAGCAATGTTGACAGGCAGGTCGAAATAATGGACGCTATGCAGGCAACAAACTCGTTCAACGCGTGCAAGTCGATGTATGAGGCTATGCAGGGAGTTATCCAAGCGTCGCTGAATATCGGAAAGTGATTGTTTTGTTTTATATTTGAAAGGATACATAATATGGCAGTTTATGCATTACAGTCTGTTGATAATCTTGAACGGCAGCTTGACAGAATGGATTCTATGCGCAGAATGCAGCATATGGACGCGGAAAACGTTGCTGTTTCGGATACCGGAAAAGCATCGTTCCTTGATATATTCAAAGGAATGGTTACAAACGTTATTGAAACAAACGAACAGGTAGACCGCGACGCAATTGACCTTATGCTGGGCAATATCGATGATCTCGCTACCGTTCAGGCGAACATAACAAAAGCGAATACCGCCGTTGATTTACTGGTTTCGGTGAAGAACGAGGTAATAAGCGCGTATAATTCTATAATCAATATGCAGATATAAAACCGATTTTCGGAGGCGTTTCATTATAAATGAAAGAAAAATTAAAAAAAGTTACGGTTGTAGTTAAAGAAAAGTGGAGTGGCTTTTCAAAAGCCGTAAAAATAATGATTTGCTGTATTCCGGTTGCGCTTATAGCAATAATCGTTATTCTGGCGAATGTGTTGAATAATAAAAGCACAACGGTGCTGTATTCGGGTCTGACGACCGACGAGGCTGCGGAGATTGCTTCAACCATAACCGATATGGGAATAAAAGATGTAAAGATGAGCGATAAAGGCGAGGTAATAGTCCCCAGTGATCAGGCGGACAAGCTGCGAATGGAGCTTTCCGTCAAGGGCTATCCTAAGAGTTCATCGGATTACAGTATATGGAATGACGGCGTTGACCTGTGGAGTACCGCAAAGGACAAGCAGGAAGTCGCACGTCAGCAGCGTGAAGCGCGTATAGAAGCAACATTGCGCCAGCTTGACGCTGTCCGCAACGCTCAGGCGATACTTGCTATTCCGGAAACAAAGGACTATGTCATTACCGAAAAAGAGGAAGTACCGACTTGTTCGATTACAATTCAGCTACAGGACGGAGAAGAGCTTACCAACGCAGAAGTCCGCGCGATATTCTCACTTGTTTCAAAGTCGGTGGACGGACTTACATATGATAATATTTCCGTTGTCGATACTCAGGGGCGCTCCTATCAGTGGATAAGTCCCGAGGACGAAGCGGCAGATGAAAAGGATGCTTCGGGTACAGCAGTAGGCTACAGAAGACTTGCTTTCCAGCGTGATATGCAGATTGCGCTTAAAAATAGCCTTGACGAGCAGCTTACAAAAATGTACGGCGAGAACGGTTATGCGATAAGCGTTTCCGCAATACTGGATTTTGACGCAAAGCGCGTAGTTTCAACCGAGTATGTCCCTGTTGACGAAAACAATACCGGTGTTCTTGAACACAAGAACGAGGTTGAAACCAATACAACGCTCGACAACGCAAACGGTCTGGTAGGAACCACACCCAATGCAGATCTGTCGCCCGATTACCCGACGGTGGACGGCGTAACCGATGGTCAGACATACTATTATAAAAAGAATGAAGAACAGTATGATGTAACCAATATAAAAACCACCACCGAGCGTGACGGTTACAAAATCGAGAAGCTTTCGGTCGGCGTCGGAATAAACGCAACGAATATGACTCAGGCGGAGAAAGAGTCGATTGCGGCGATGGTAGCGGCGTCGGCGGGTACGACAGTCGATAACGTCAGCGTTCACAATACGGCGTTTGCGCTGACTACGAATAATGGATCAAACGGCATTGGTTCCAACACGGGCGTAATCATAACACCTACGGACAAGAACCGCAACCTGTTGATAATTCTTGTGATCGTTCTCGGTGTAGTACTTATCGGTCTGCTTATCGCGTCACTGCTTATGACTCGCAGCCGCAAGAAGAAAATCAGACGCAGACAGGAATTGGCTCTCGCTGCCGCTCAGGCATCTGCCACGGATAATTCGGGAACAGCGGCTCCTCAGGAGGCACCTCAGGAGGTCGATTTCAATATTGCAAGTCTGACCGAGGAAGCGGGCAAGGAATCGCGCGAAACGATCCTCAAGCGGGAAATCGCGGAATTTGCAAAGAGCAGTCCGGATATTGTTGCTTCCATTATCAGCAATATGATTCGGGAAGAAAACGAGTGATCCCGAACTGAGCCGATAATCATCATCGGGGCTTAAGCCCTTGGGAGGGAAAGTAATGGCGGAGAAAAAAAACGCAGCAGAGCTTACAGCAGCGCAGAAAAGCGCGCTTGTGCTGGCGTCAATGGGAGCGGAGAATGCCTCCGCAATATACAAGCATTTGTCTGATGACGACGTGGAGGCTATCTCCGTGGAGCTTGCGCGTATGGATTATCACCCGATAGAAACGGTTGAGGAAGTACTTAACGAGTTTTACGAGCTGTGCCTTACGCAGAAAGTCATCGCGGAGGGCGGTCTTGATTACGCGAGAAGCGTTCTGGAAAAAGCGTTCGGAGCGGAGGCGGCAGACAATCTGCTTAACCGCATCACAAAGCAGCTGGAAACAAAGTCCTTTGATTTTGTTCGCAAAGCCGACTACAAGAACCTGTTGGCTATTGTACAGAATGAGCATCCTCAGACAATCGCCCTAATTTTGTCTTACGCGAGAACTGACCAGGCGTCGGCGATTCTATCGGAGCTTCCGAAAGAGAAGCGAGTTGATGTAATCGAGCGTATCGCGAATATGGACAGAGCTTCACCGGAAGTTGTCAAAGCAATCGAGGGTTCTCTTGAAAAGAAGTTCGCAACGCTTGCGAATATGGATTCTATGGAAGTCGGCGGTATCAATTATGCCGCTGAGATTATGAATAACGTAGACCGCGCGACCGAGAAATATATCTTTGACGAGCTGTCCGCGCGCGATCAAAAGCTGGCTGACCTTATCAAGCAGAAGATGTTCGTATTCGAGGACATTGTCAAGCTCGATTCAAAGGATATACAGGAGTTTGTCAAGCAGGTCGATTCCAAAGATCTCGCAGTGGCAATCAAAGGCTCTACGCAGGAGGTTGCGGAATGTATTTTTGCGAATATTTCCTCTCGTGCGAGAGAAAATCTGCAGGCGGATATCGAATATCTGCATAATGTGCGTATGCGTGACGTTGACGAGGCTCAGCAGCGCATCGTCGGCATAATCAGACGTCTTGAACAGGACGGCGTAATCACCATTTCCCGCGGCGGAAGCGACGAAATTATCGCATAAAACGTGGGTGCGTGAATTTGTTTGTTTATCGGGGGGATAGCATTGGGAGTTTTAAAATATTGTTCCGTTCGCTATGACAGCGGCGGAGTGGATATTGAAAACACCGTGGAAATTCCCGCAGCGGTACGCGAACACGAAACGCGGAACAATGAAAACGCTGAAAACCGCATTGAGGAAAAAACTTCCGAGCCGAGATTTTCCGCAGAGGAAATTCTGGCACAGCGTGAAACGGAGATCATATTAAAAGAACGCGAACTTGAGAAGATACGCAAAGAACTTAGTACGCTTAAGGAACAGTACATCGAACAGGGTAAGCAGGTGATCATCGAGGCAAAGCGCCGAGCGGAGGGTATTCTTCAGAACGCCGAACAACAGGCAAGCGAAATTCGTGCAGACGCCGAGCAAAATCGAGAGGGCGTGTTCATAAAAGCGCGCGCGGAGGGTTTTGAGCAAGGCAAAAAAGACGGCGTCGCCGCTTGTGTGGCGGAAGGACAGCATATCCTCGACAACGCGCGGGAGTATTCCGAGCGGATTAACAAGGAAAAGACCGAGCTTTTCGCGAAATATGAGAAAGATATATACGATACTGTAATGGATATTGCGAACAAGGTCACGCTTAATTCAATGTCCGTGAAAGACGGAACGGCGGCGAAAAAGCTTATCAAGAAAGCGGCGAAGGATTTTCGCAATTCACAGCTTATCCGTATTACGCTTGATGAAAACGGCGCGTCAACCGAGTTTGCGGGCGACTATGAGTACTTAAAAGAGCTTTGTTCCTGCGAAAATGTTGAAGTGGAGCTTATTGCGGACGCGTCACCGGGAACGGTTATCGTTGATAACGGCGAGGAGATTACGGACGCGGGTATTCAGACGCAGCTTAAAATGATAAGGGAGCTGGGCGAGGGTAAATTTCGTATGCCGACTCCGAAAAAGCGCAGAAAGAAATCGGCGGAAAGTGACGATACTACCGGAATAAACGAAACAGACGATCCCGATTCGGAGGAATGAAATGCTGGATTTTACTTCATTCCGAGAGGATATACAGAAAAGCGATCTTTTCCGATATATGGGAAAAATCGAGAAGATAGTGGGTATGACTATCGAGGCGAGCGGCCCTGCCTGCAATATTGGCGATGTATGCCGCATTTTTTCCAAAGATATGTCATCTTATATATACGCTGAGGTGGTAGGCTTTCAAAAGAGCAATATTCTGCTTATGCCGTACACCGAAATTGAAGGCATAGGTCCGGGGAGCATTGTTGACAACACCGGCGACAAGCTGAACGTAAAAGCGGGTTCGGCTTTGGTGGGACGTATTGTTGACGCACTCGGACAGCCGCTTGACGGCAACGGACCGATTGAATATACCGACGAGGTTTCAATCACGGGTATTCCCGTAAACCCGTTCACAAGACCACCGATACACGAAACGATTGAGCTTGGCGTAAAGGCGATTGACGGCTTGCTTACAATGGGCAAGGGACAGAGAATGGGCATTTTCGCGGGATCGGGCGTCGGTAAATCAACGCTTATGGGAATGATCGCGCGGAAAGTCAAGGCGGACGTCAACGTTATCGCGCTTGTCGGCGAACGTGGACGTGAGGTGCGTGAGTTTATCGAGCGTGATTTAGGACCTGAGGGTATGGCACGTTCGGTGCTTGTCGTGGCGACTTCCGACCAACCCGCGATGATGAGGTCAAAATGCCCGCTTACCGCAACGGCAATCGCCGAGTACTTTATGAAACAGGGCAAGGACGTTCTGTTGATGATGGACAGCCTTACACGATACGCAATGGCGTTGCGCGAGGTTGGACTTGCCACGGGCGAACCGCCCATTGCGAGAGGTTATACGCCGTCAATTTACAGCGCGTTGCCGAAACTGCTTGAACGCGCGGGAAATTTCCCTGAGGGTTCGATTACGGGCATTTACACCGTGCTTGTTGAGGGCGATGACACCAACGAGCCTATTGCCGATACCGTCCGCGGTATCATTGACGGTCACATAATTCTGTCAAGAAAAATCGCGGCGCAGAACCACTATCCTGCGATTGACATTTTGTCGAGCGTTTCGCGTCTGATGAGTGAAATCGCCACGCCCGAACACAAAGCGGCGGCGGGTAAGTTGCGCAATCTGCTGTCAATTTACACGGAAAACGCAGACCTTATTTCAATCGGCGCGTACAAGCACGGAACAAATCCCGCGCTTGATGAGGCGATAAACAAGATTGATTCCATAAACGACTTCTTGATGCAGAGAGTCGATGATAGTATGGACTTTAAAACCACAGTCCGTCTTCTTCTGGAGGCGGTGGGCGATGAAAAGTAGGGTGATTTGCCTTGAAGAAGTTCAGGTTTTCATTACAAAAGCTAATGGATTTTCGCGAGCAGGAGCTTGACAGGCAGAAAAACGCGCTGTCGCTTCTGCAGGCGGATTTGAAACGCATTGACGAGTCCCGCGAGGATTTGATAAAAAAACTGTCCGAACAGGAAGAACAGCTTGAAAGAGTGTATAAAATGGGTTCTACCGCGATGGATATCTCGATGAGAAAGCGATATATCGTAACTCTTCAACAGGAAATCCACATCAGAGAACAACAGGCGGAAGAAAAGAAAGCCGAAATCGAAAAGCAGCTGTCCGTGGTTGTTGACGCGACAAAGGACGTAAAAACTCTTGAAAAGCTCGAAGAAAAGCAGCTTGAAGAATACAAGCACGCTGTCGGAAAAGAAAACGAACAATTTATTGAAGAGTTCGTGAGCGGTCAGACCGTCAGAGCTGCTAATTCAGCCGGAAATAATGCTGTCATCGGTGAATAACCGTTGATATATAATTATCGGTGAAAGGAGGTGAGAAAATGACAGTATCAATGAAAATGAGTTCACGAAGCGACTTTATGATAAGCGACGCGGCGATACCACAGCGATTGGCGGAGCTTGACCAACAGCAGTCGGCGCAGATGAATCAGTTTGCGAAGATACTCGGCGGCTTTGATAACGATACTTCCGAAACAACGGACACAATCGGCGCGGCAGACGTTCTGAACGACATTCAAAACGCGATTGAGGATTTAGGCGATGATGAAAAGTTAGGACAAGCACTCAAGGAGCTTGACGACAGCATTCAAAGCGTTTTGTCAGGCGAAGAAAACGGGAGCGTTTTCGGCGGCGAGAAGTTACCTACAGAAGTAGCAAAGTTGGCGAAAATGGTCGTTGACGGTGAGCTGGAGCTGAAAAATATTCCGAGCGAGCTTGTTACCGAAGAACTGATGAAAGCGATTATCGCGCAGATGATTGAAAACAGGCTTGATGAAGAAACCGATGAAATGTCGGATGTGACGGGTGTTGAAAACACAATCGAAACAACCGGCGAGATAATTTCGGAGCTTTACAGAATCATTGATAAAATCAATGAAAATCGGAGCGGCGAAGGTGTTGAAGTTGCCGAAGTTGTTGAACAGACAGCCGAGGACGATAAGAACGTCATTCCGGTTTTGGAAGTAACGGAAATCGGCGTTGAAAATAAAGTTACAATCAAGCATAACGCAGAACCCGTTGTTACGGACGATAACGTCGATGAGAAGGCGACAACCGAAGAAAAACCGACAAGCGCGGTTCTGACGGCAAACATGCAGGTTGAACAGGCGGTAGAAAGCGACGTCGCACCCGTTATTTCGGAGCAGATGAGCGCGATACCCACAGTAAACGAAACGCAGAGCGCAGTTTCGCAGGCGGTTTCGGAGAACACCGAACAGGTTGTTGCGGCGATAAGCGGTGAAGAAAAGTCGGACAATACGCAGATGCGTTTCGGCGAACAGGCGCAGAAAACGGAAAAATCGGCGGAAACCGTAAAGACCGAAGAGTTTGACAACGTTATCGAGTCGTTCACCGTGAACAAAAAGCCGAACGTTCCAACAGCTGAAACCTTAAACACGGCAGAAACGAAAACCGTAAATGTTACAAGCACCGCGAACCGTGTGCAAAACGCGAGCGAGGAGCTTGAAATGCTGAAAAGCGCAAAGTTCGCAAAAGTAAAGGATAGTGATACGGCGGAAGTTGTATCAAAGCCAACCGAAACGGCAAATCCGTTGATGAGCGATCAGCCGATTGTGTTTACAAGAACGGACGGCACGGAGATTTCCGTAAAACCGAGCGACATAATCGAACAAGCGACAAAGCTTATCGAAAAAGCGGTCGAGGAAACAAAGGAGCAGAGCGAATACAGTTTGGTGCTTAATCCCGAGGAGCTTGGACGAATTACCGTAAAGCTAATCAAGGCGGCGGACGGAGCGGTTTCCGTTACGATAGCGGCGGAAAACGCGCACACACAGCGAGTTCTTGAACAGCACAGCGAACTTATGCAGAACAGTCTTCGTTCAAACGGTATGAACCTCGCAAGCTGGCAGACTGTTGACGAAAGCCGACAGGAGGCATACGCGCAGGACTATAACGGCAGCAGCAAAAATCCGTATTTCCGCCGTGAGAACGCACAGCAAAACAATGACGACGATAACGGCGGCAAGTCGTTCGCGGATATTATCGCGTCAATGTAAATTAAAAAAGGAGGGAAAACAATGTCAGACAGTCTTCTTGACAGCCTTTCGGGTAATTCAACGCTTGACAGCATAAGACAGGCGAATTACGAAAAGTACAAGGACAGATTCAAGGATTCCACAGAGGATTTGGTAAATTCCGAAACGTTTTTGAGCCTTATGGTTTCCGAAATGACGAACCAAGACCCGCTTGAACCGACTTCAAACACCGAGTTCATCACACAGTTGGCGAGCTTTTCACAGCTGAATTACGCAAAGGATTCGAGTAAGTACGCTTTGGCAAACTACGCGTCGTCTTTGGTAGGTAAAATAGCAACGGCAACAAAACCCGACGGTCAAAATCAAATCACGAAAACGGGCATTGTTGAATCGGTCGCTAAATCGGGTAGTACATACAACGTATTTATCGACGGTCAGATGTTCGATATCGCCAAGGTTACAAAGGTGGGGGACGCGGGAAGTTCAACTTCAACGATAACTTCAAACGGTCTGGCGGACAGTATCGCTAGAGCGTCAGGTATGATTGGAATGTACGCGAAAGTAACTGAAGACAGCGGAATTTCGGCGGGTTGGATTGATACTATTAAGGTTAAGGACGGCAAAATCTCGGCGGTTTTGGCGGATCAGGATGGAAACAAAATCGGCGAATATGAGTTGGCGAAAATTTCCGAAATCACTTACGCAACCATAGGAAACGGTTCGGAGAACGACAACAAGGATAATGTTTCCGATGAGGACAAGCCCGCGGAGGAACCCGAACAGGTTGAAGAAAAAGAAAACGTTTAAGCAAGGAGGCTTACAATGCTGATAAGCGAGTATTTGGCGCTCCGCAATCAAATCAGCGTTACCACGGGAAATGCGGTCGGCACTCCGACAATAAGTTCACAGGATGTGAACAGCACGGAGAACGATTTCGCGCAGGCTTTGCAGGAAAAGCTCAACGAAAAGCAAGGCGGTGTTGAATTTAGCAAACACGCAATGCAAAGGCTTTCCGAACGCAGTATCGACATTACGTCGGGCGATACTCTCGAACGTCTGAACAAGGGCGTTGAGATAGCGGCGGACAAGGGAAGCAACGAAACTTTGGTTCTTGTGGATATGAACGCTTTTGTTGTGAGCGTAAAAAACAACAAGGTTATTACCACAATTCCTCAGAACGAGATGAAGGGTAATATTTTCACGAACATTGATTCCACCGTGATAGTATGAACGGACCTTCGGGAATTCATAGCGGAACTTGCGATTGAAGTTCCGCACACGGTGAAACAGAAATAATTTTGGAGGTCATTTAGTTATGGTTAAGTCACTTTTTACAGGTGTTACAGGTCTTAAATCACATCAGCAAAGAATGGATATGATCGGCAACAATATCGCAAACGTAAACACGGTAGGTTACAAAACCGATGTTATGACATTCGCCGATGTTTATTATCAGACCAAGAGAAACCCCTCCGCGCCTACCGCGACTTTGGGCGGTATTAACCCCAGACAGGTAGGTTACGGCGTTAAGGTAAGCTCGGTTGAGGCAAACCTCGCACAGTCGGGATACAACTACACCGACAACAAGACCGATATCGCGCTTGACGGCAAGGGCTTTTTCCAGGTAATGGACGGCGCGGGCAACATTTATTACACAAGAGCGGGTCACTTTAAATTTGACGAGCAGGGCTATCTTGTAAACGACGACGGTTATCACGTTCTGGGTGTTTCCGGTGAATCCGATGGCGTTGCGGCAAGCTCTGATATAATAAGAGCGGTTATCCCGGATACCGATAATCACGTTTCTTCCGCGACAAAGCTTGTAAACGGAACAAACGTTACGGTAAGCGTTTCTGCACCGTCGGAATATACAAATATGTCTGTTGCGTTCAAGAATGCGGATTTCCCTTACGCTACATACGCGAACAACATTCTTACGATTTCGTTCAATCAGGATCAGCAGTTTGATTCTGAGGATGAGTTTGACGCGGAAATTCAGAAGGCTCTCAAAGCGGGCGGCGTAAATCTTCCCGATGACGTTGAGCTTTCAATCAGCTTTGATTCACTGCCCGATGATCCGTATTCTGCGGCGGCGGGCAACACGGTTGACAATCTCAAATTCTCCACAACTGATTCCACTTGCCGTTTCCACATTTCAAAACCGTCGTCTACCGGTACGGGAAAAGACCACGCATACATTGATTTTGCCGTAAATGACAACAGCGTTACGGATAAAGTTACATTGAAATACGGCAACGCGTCAACGGGTCAAGTCGCTGTGGATTATGACGCTACAGACGGTTGGGAAATCACGATTTACGATGATACCACGGCTGCCGATATCAATAACAAGCTGAAAGAATTTTTGGCTTTGGACGCTAACTCACAGGTTCCGAAACTCAACTGCACAGGATTTCAGATTCCCACGGGATACAACAACAGAGCCGACGCAATTAAGGCTTTGTGCGGCACCGCGGTTACGGGTATCACAAGCGATTCTACCGGCAAACAGAACCTTTTCGGAGTACCGCAGGGTATCGTAACGGGTAAATTCGATTTCGGCGTTCAGGAAAAAGGCGAGTTTGCGAATAATTACAAGATCCAGTTCGCGAAAAAATCCGGTTATGGCAATACAAGCGCGGCTTGGGAGGAAAACACCCTCACAATCAACATTTGCGCTGATACTACGATAGCGGATGTAAACGCGGCTATCAAGAAAGCGGCAAACGGCGACGACAAGAAACTGATTACGTTCTATGACATAAACGGTCTTGATTACGGTGAGCCTACCAAGATCACCGAGCTTGACGGTTCAACCACTTATCAGTACGGTCTCGGATTTTCATATAATACAGGTACAAGTAAATGGACAAACAGAAACGGACAGGAAGTTACGCAAGCTGATGTTGACGCGGCATTCGGTGCTTCAGTTCCGACGGATGGAACAGCAGTATCAAAGAAAGATGCGACAGGCGCAGTCCCCGACCGTGTTGTATGGAACGTTGCGACAAGAGATAAGTTCTTCGGAGGCAACCCCGCGGTTTCTCCTATGAACGGCAAGGATTCGTTCTATACGAAAACAGCCAAGAGCCTTTCCACATTCAACCTCACAGACGGACGTCTTGGTGAGGAACAGGCAATGCACAACTTTACCGACTATATGATCCAGTCGGACGGTACAATAATCGGTTTGCACCCCGTATACGGCACAATGACGCTCGGTCGTGTTGATATAGCGACTTTCGATAACCCCAACGGTCTTGAAAAAGTCGGCGGCACGAATTTCCGTGCGACGGTAGCTTCGGGTGAGGCAAAGCTTGCGAAAGCAGGCGAGGACGGCGCGGGCGCAATCGTTCCGAACGCTCTCGAAATGTCCAACGTTGATTTGGCAGAAGAATTTACGAATATGATCGCAACGCAGAGAGGTTATCAGGCAAACTCCCGTGTTGTAACGGTTTCCGACACGATGATCGAGGAACTTTTGAGCCTTAAGCGTTAATTGATTTGATTTTTTCGGATTGCCGCAGACCGCGGAGTCTGCGGCATATATCCGATTTTTGTGATAAATGAGGAATATATGATTGTTTTGACCAAACTTGACGGAACTTCGTTTATGCTCAATGAGGAAATGATTGAAACGGTAAATGAAACGCCCGACACCGTCATAGTGCTTGAAAATGGGCACAGCTACATTGTACGCGAGAGTATGAAAGAGCTGCAAAATATTATTCTGGAAAATATCAGGCTTCATCGAAGAACAAGGCTTCACAGCCGTGCGAAAAATGAACCTTTAACATAGACATCGGTAAGCAGGAAGGCTTATTATAACAGAGAAGTGAGGGATTACTTTGAATATAACACTTATTATCGGTTGGGTATTGTCATTCGGGTTGGTAGTTTTTGGTATCGTTTTCGATACTAAGAAAGGCATTAACTTTGGTGCGATGAGCAACTTCATCGAAATACAGTCGCTTGCTATCACGGTTGGCGGTACAATAGGCTGTCTGGTTGCGTCGTTCCCGATGTCTTATCTGAAAAATCTCGGAAAGCGTATTGGAATCGCGTTTAAACCAAAAAAGTACGATCCCAAAAAGTATATCGAACAGATTGTCGAGTATGCGCAAGTGGCGCGTTCAAAAGGCTTGCTGGCGTTGGAAGAAAGCGCGAACCAATGCACCGATCCGTTTATGAAATCCGCGCTTATGATGATTGTTGACGCAAACGATCCCGAAAAGGTTCGCGGAATGCTTGACGATACGATAATGTTTATGTGTGAACGTCACGAGCAAGGTAGGGCGTTCTTTGAAAAGGGTGTTTCGATATTCCCCGCATTCGGAATGCTGGGTACGCTGGTCGGACTTATCAACATGCTGGCGAGTTTGGACTTGTCAAACCCGCAGGCTCTTACAAGCGGTATGGCGACAGCGCTTATCACAACGTTCTATGGTTCTCTGTTCGCGAACGTCGTGTTCGCGCCGCTAGGTATGGCGTTGAAAAACTCTCACGAAGAGGAATTGTTGTGTATGCAGATAATAGAAGAGGGAGTGCTGGCGATTGCAGGTGGCTCTAACCCGCGCTATATTCAGGAAAAACTTGAATTTATGCTTCCGAAGAGTCAGCATACGGAGCAGAAGTAAATAACAGAATTTCAGTATAGATTTTGAACAAATTTAACAAAAAATTGTTTATATTATAAAAGTGTAAAAAAATATTTGCAATTTTACAAGAAATATGGTATAATTAGTTGATAAGGCAGATTTATTATACGGAAAGGAGCTGTTTACTTTGGCAAAATTACCACCTAAAAAGGGCAACGACCAGGTCGGCGACTGGCTGAATACATACGCTGATATGGTAACGCTGTTGCTTACATTCTTTGTTCTGCTTTTTGCGTGCTCCAATCTGGACGAAACAAAACTGCAATATGTATTTCAGGAATTTAAATCTCGCGGCAAATATATGAATCAGGTTGTCGCTCCGCAGGATCCCACCGCGATCAATAACGGCGGCGGTGTCACGGATAATGCTGATAATGAGGGCGGAGAAGGCACAATGCCCGAAAGTTTCGAGGAACTGTATGTTTATCTTGCCGAATACATTGATAACAACAATCTCGGTGATACAATCGCGATTGAACAGGGTGCATCGCATATAACGATACGTTTTGACGATTCCGTTTTCTTCGACGGCGACAGCGCATATCTTAAGGAAGAGGGCAAGGCTGTTCTTGACGACTTTATTCCCGCAATAAAGGCAATTCAGAAATGTATACGCAGAAATACCGTTTCGGGACATACTTCTGTAGGTACTTCAATTGTCAACGACTGGACGCTTTCTTCATTGAGAGCCGTAAGCGTTGTAAATTATCTTGATTCTCACAATACGCTTGATCCAAGCAAATACCGCGTTATGGGCTGTGGAAACACAGAGCCTATTGATGCGGATAATCCCGCCAAAAACCGTCGTGTTGAGATGATGTTGCTTAAAGACGAGCTTGATCTTACCGATCCCGATGTTATCAAGGATATTCTTGAACACGATTTCGGTATCGGAGCGAATGAGTTTGATCCGAATAATCAGCAAACGGATGATCCAAGTACGTTGCCGCCCGGATCTGCCGACAAGATAATCGGGTATATCAACGATAAGTTCGGCGGTGATACTTTCACAAACGTTGGAAAATACGGTCCGACAGCTGTTGATGGTAACAAGTTCATTCCTGCCGACGATACAAGCGGAACAGCCGGCGCGGACAAGAATGACGCAGGCAACGCCGATGATACGGGAGAAAATAATGGCACTTCAGCATAAAAGCGACAGGCAGGTGAAATAAAAGTGGCTGATGTATTAACGCAGGCTCAAATAGACGAGATGCTGAAAAATGTGGCGATGGGCGCCGAGCCTGTGGTTACAAAAACGGAAGAAACAGCGGTTAAGGAGTATGACTTCCGTGCACCGAAAAAGTTCACAAAAGAGCAGATAAAAGT
>JALEQE010000069.1 GCA_022766825.1 Oscillospiraceae bacterium
CTGTTCTTGAAAAGATCCCCGATTATCATATGTGGCTTACAACAACCGCCAAGGTGACATACGTCCAGTCTCCGATGGGAAATGTTTATGGGAGTTTTGAGGATTATATGGGAAAATCCACGTAGGTAGCTTCTTGTTTCAAACTTTGCGGTATACGGAGTTTCAACCCGGCGATGAAGTTAAAATCAGGTATTATCTTCACGTTACGGATTGTTACGACACGGACGGAAAGATTATCGGAGAAAGTTTTCACACTATGAAGATATAAAAATCTTTTTGTTTCCATGATTCCGTCATCTGTTTTCTTGCTGTGTTCTATAGTGTTATTGTTGTTCAGCTTGCGAAAACCTATCAAACTATCTGATGAATACACCAAATGATTTGTTGGCTGATTTTAATAAACTTCAATTATAAGAGGTAACTCTATGAAAAGAAAGAAGAACATTGGCAATCCCGTTATCGACAAAAAAGCATTTTATAAAACACCGTTCGGTCTTAATAAACCACGCGAAAAAATGCTGTGGACAGATTATATGAAATGAGCGGATTTGTTTTCGATAAACAAGACAATTTCCGAATCCAAATATGATGATAACCGAATATTACAAATACTGCGCAATCAGTAACATTGCGCGGTATTTTTGTGCAAAACCGCTAATTTTCCTATATTTTTTTATCATATTTGACAAATTTCAAAATTTTTCTTAATTTCCCGTAACAAAACAGGCATAAAAACAGATGTATATAATGAGGGGTTCATTCAACAATTATGAAAGGAGGAAAGTTCAATGAAGCTCAAAACAATTTTGTGTACGTTTTTATCCGCGCTGGTTTTATTCATAGTTCCCTCATCTCAGGCAGTCGCTGTCAATGCTTTTGACAATCAAGTCTCACCAATGTACGCTATTGCATTTGACGCAAGATCAAACCTTACTATCGATGGAACAAGAGCAAATTGTCAAAGCTACGCAAGAGGCGAAGACGCTGTAAAAATCACTGCCAAACAGACACTTCAAAAAAATGTCTTCCTGTTCTACTGGTCAGATTATGATAATGCAAGCTGGACAAAAACAATACAAAGCAACATATTTACTATGTATAACACCAAAACCATAACAAGCGGAACATATCGTCTGAAAACGGTATTTACACTTACCGATAAATCAGGGGAAACTGAAACCATCACGGTTTACAGCCAGGTTCAAACACTTGAATAACCTTCTCCCGAACATACCCCAAGATGCCGTACGGTCGATAAATGAGGCTGTGCTGTAACACGGCTTATATTCTGATCATTCAGAAACAGCTCCGGATATTGCAAAATCCTGTCCGGACCGTTTCATTATTTGAGAATATTTTTGGAATACATTTACGCAAATACAAGGCGGACCGCTGCCGACGGTACACGATGAGCCTGCACCTTATCAATTACTGTTCCGACAACACATTCCGCCCTGAATCCCTCGTTCCTTCAAAGGGTAAATAGACGGTAAATTATCAGAAAAGGCGCCGAGAGCAATTGCTTTCGACGCCTTTTCGTCAACTTTTAAGGCAACACCGCACAATTAACGGCTAACGCCTTTGCTTGCATATTTTTCGTCATAGCGTTTTGCGCAAAGCGCATAATGCGTGTACAAATTTCGCTTGATGGGCGTGTCTCCCCCTGCTGGGGGAGGTGGCACGCAGTGCCAGAGGGGCTGACCGACAGACCAGCCCACCTGCGCTCAATTTGTACAATCTGCCTTACGACACGAAGTCGGAAGGCGTTCGCCAAAGCGGCACAGGACGTGCCGCTTTGGCGAACGCACTATAAATCTGACTGCGCAATCGCACGACAATAATTATGCGGTGCTGCCTTAACTTTTAAACTTTAAGTCTGTCAATCTGTTTCTGAAGATGCATTGATTCGTCATTGAGATCGGCGCAGGAAGCCGCAGACTGTTCTGCCGTAGCAGAATTCTGCTGTAAAACCATAGATATCTGCTCGATACCGATTTTTACTTGTTTTATTGCCTCCGCCTGAAGCTCGGACGCCGTGGAGATTCCGCCAATATATTCATTTGTCCTGTCAGACAGCTCAATAACCTCTTTCATAGTATCAGCGGTGCTTTGTGCAATAAGTGTTCCCTTACCAACCGCCTCAATAGTCGCATTGATAAGGTCGCCTGTCTGCTTTGCGGACTCCGCGCTCTTTTCGGCAAGCGTACGAACCTCGTCTGCAACAACCGCAAAACCTTTACCCGCCTCACCCGCTCGCGCAGCCTCAATCGCCGCATTGAGTGAAAGAATATTTGTCTGAAAGGCTATTTCATCAATTGCTTTAATAATATTCCCGATCTGGTCGGATTTCTCCTTGATTTCGTCCATAGCGGAAAGCATATTCTGAATTTCACCGTTCTGAACTCCAATTTTATCCGCACTCTGAGAGGATATTTTTCCTGCTTCCGCGGCGTTTTTCGCATTCTGTCCCACCTTTTCGGTAATCTCATTGATAGTCGCTGAAAGCTCTTCAATTGACGCTGCTTGCTTTGTTGTACCGTCGGCAAGTATCTGCGCCCCCTCGGATATCTGACCTGAACCCGTCATGATACCGTTTGCGGTCGCAGATATTTCTCCAATAATTTCACTGAGATCCGCATTGATTTGCTTAAATGATGTTCTGATCTCTGCAAAATCTCCGATATAATCCACCTGAGGTTCAGCTGTAAAATCGCCGGTCGCCATTTTGGCAAGAACCTGCTTGATATCGGTTATGTAACTGCTCAGTTTATCCTCGGTTGATTTCAGATTCCGTACAAAATCGCCTATTTCATCATTTCCGAATTTTGAACTGTCAATTGCGCTTGTGCCGAATACTCCATCGCTCATATCATTTGCGAGCTTTTCCGCCTCTTTAACGGGCTTTACAATATATTTCAGCGAAACATAACCCGTGACCAATACCGCGACAACTGCAACACCCACGGACACAAGAATATTCACAATAATCATTGTTCTCTTAAGAGCGTCGGACTCCGCAGAGGACAAACCCGAAAAATACGCCCCGACAACATTGTCGTTTATATCTTTCATCGGTTCATAATCCACATAATGCTTCTGACCCAGGATAGACGCCGTGCCCGTATAAGGCTCACCTTTTTCAAGCACGATTTCAGCCACATTGTCGCTCATATCTGTTCCGACCGCGCGCTCTCCTTCGCTGATAACAGTAGTGGCATAACGCGTCTTTCCGCTGAAAATCGTCATTTCGCTGTCATTTTCTTCCTTAAGCTCGTCCAGCCAGCTGTTTTCGCGCAAACTCATACCGACAATCACCGCGCCGCTTGTTTTCTCGTTATCCGTGAAAACCTTAACAGATTGTATCGTAAGTCCCGCTTTGGTATCGTCTACTATGCCCGTATACCCTTCTTCGGCGGCTTCCATCGAGAAATCCGCAACATCATAGTTATCGCTTTTCCAAAAAACACTTCCGGAAGCGTCAATAATTGCCGCGAAATCACTTTCGGTTTTCTTTAATGAATCCCATACATCACCGGGATTCATACTGCCCTGCTTCAGAGTAAGCTCCAGAATATTTATATCATCGCTTAACCGATCCTGCTGAGATTTAACACTGCTCATCAGGCTGTTGATCCCGACCTTAGCGTGAGTAAGCATAAGCGAATTGCTATGTGACGCCGATCGCATGATAGTGACAGTACTAACCGTTACAACAGCTACTATAATACATGCGGTTATTTCCAAAAGCAGTTTTCTTCCTATTCGTGAATTCATAATCCAAAAGTATCCTTTCCTAATATTATCGAATAATTATTATATAAATAATTATATCTTTTATTTATTTTAACACATTTCTCCGCATTTGTCAATATAAAAAAACAAAAAACCAATTAAATTGATATAATTTCTCAACTATTCCTCAAAACGAACCCGAAGTTTTTCCAGAGCACGTTTTTCAATACGCGAAATGTATGAACGCGAAATTCCAAGCTGTTTTGCAATCTCACGCTGCGTCATCGGTCTGCAAACCGAGCCGTCCTTATCGGGTATACCGTATCTTTTGCAAATTATCGTGCGCTCGCGGTCGGTCAGCTCCTCGTCTATAAACTTATACAACTTTTCCGAGTAAATCTTAAGTTCCACATCGTTTTCAACGTTGATCCCGCTGCTGAAAATATCCGCAAGAGTCAATGCGTTTCCCTCACCGTCATTTTCAATGGGATCGTTTATGTAAACCTCGGTAAGCTGATGTTTTATCTTACGGAAGTGCATTTTTATCTGGTTATCGATACATTTAGAGGCATAGGTGCTGAACTGGTTGCCTTTGCGGAAATCAAACGTTTCAACGGCGCGGATAAGTCCGATAGTCCCGATAGAAACAAGGTCGTCGGGATCTTTTGCGTCGGGATAATTTTTGTTGACGATATAAGCCACAAGCCGCAGATTGTGTATTATAAGTTTCTCGCGGGCCTGTTCGTTTCCGGCGGCTATTTCCCTGATACATTCGGTTTCTTCCTTTGGCGAAAGCTGTTTCGGAAACAGATTTTTTCCCTCAAAGTGAAGGCCGAAAAACAGTAAATTCTGCAGCGCAAATCTCAGCAATAAAATACCCATAATATCCTCCGAACGTTCAGATTTAGTGTAGTATTTTATTGTATTAGACAACGCTTGTTCGTTATACCAAAGGCAACTCCGCACAAAAGAAAAAGCCGCGCGAATTGCGCGGCTGACAATTATTATGTTAAGGCAGCACCGCATAATTATTGTCGTTCGATTGCGCCGTCAGATTTATAGTGCGTTCGCCTTTTTTGCGGCACGTCCTGTGCCGCTTGGGCGAACGCCTTCCGACTTCGTGTCGGCGTCAGATTGTACAATGAGGACGACGCAAGGCTGTATGCCTTACAAGGACGAATTGTGCAAGATGACGGAAAATATGCAAGCAAAGCGCTAGACGACGGTAACGTCGTCTGAACAAAGGCGTTAGCCGTTTATTGTGCGGTGTTGCCTTAAGTCAAATTACTCTCCCGGTTTTTCAAGCGGTGCAATATTCTGCTGTGCGGGCTGTATGTTGTTCATAGAGCCGTTAATGCTGTTACGTAGTATTTTTATGTTATTGATATCGCTTGCAAGCAGATTTTCTATTCTTGAAAGCATTTTATCGGCAAATTCATTGGTAGAAACACGAATATCGCTTGAACGGTTCTGCGCCTGACTGATTATCTCCGTTGAACGGCGACGTGCTTCTTTCATAATATCATTCGATTCGATAAGCTCTTCGCGGCGCTGTTCTGCCTTTCGGATAATAAGCTCCGCCTCTTTTTTAGCGTCGGCTATGATATTGTTTTTGTCCGCTACAACATTCTGCGCCTGCTTTATCTCAGTCGGCAAAGCAATTCGTATATCGGACACAATATCCGCAATCTTATCAACATCTATCATACTTTTTTTGCCGAACGGAACGCGCATTGCGCTGTGAATAAGATCCTCCAGAGAATCAATAAGATCCTCGATTGCATAATTGTTTTCCATTTGCTTATTTCCTTTCATCATAATTCGCCGCGTCTTATGGCAGCATCTTTTCTTTTCTGCGCAAACTCTCCTGTGAGCTTACGGCTTATTTCCTCGTGGATAACGGCAGGAACATATTTTGACAAATCCCCGCCGAACATAGCCACCTGTTTTACCATACTTGACGAAATAAACGTCGTATTCGCGCTTGCGGGAATGAATACCGTTTCCGCTTTCGGATTAAGATCCTTATTGGTATGCGCCATCTGGAACTCATACTCAAAGTCGGAGGTCGCGCGCAAACCTTTTACGATAACGTCAACATCGTGCTTTTTGAAATAATCCGCAAGCAAGCCGTCATAGCTGTCTATCTCGATATTCTTCATACCCGCTGTCGCTTGCGAGAGCAATTTAACACGCTCCGGTATCGAAAAGCTGTAACTTTTCAGTGGGTTAATCAATACAACAACAATAAGCTTGTCGAACATTTTCGACGCGCGTGTAATTATGTCAAGATGACCGTTTGTTACGGGGTCGAAACTTCCGGGATAAATTGCTGTTTTCATTCGTCGTCACCCTCCCCGCTGTTCTTTCTGTATATAGAAACGCTCGTGCCGCCGTGTTTCAACAGTTTTACAAGCTCCCATTCACCGACATTGTGCGGCAAAACGCACTCTTTCTCGTGTTCGCAGAGTATAACGCCGCTGTCGTTCATTTTTTCGATAAGCAAGGGCAACGCTTTCTGTATCAGCTTGCGTTCATACGGCGGGTCGAGAAGAGCGATATCGAACTTCGTTTTCGCGGATTTCAAAAACGCGGAAAACGGCATATTAACAATGTGCGACTGTTCGGTAAAGCCCGTATGCTCCACATTTTGGCGAACAACGTTTATCGACTGCGCCGCGCTGTCCGCGAAATAACACTCCGCCGCTCCACGCGACAAAGCCTCGATGCCGAGCTGTCCGCTCCCCGCGAACAAATCAAGCACCGTTCTTCCCTCTATTTCAAACTGTATCGCGTTGAAAATAGCCTCTTTAACACGGTCTGTTGTAGGGCGAACCAAATCCGCACCCTCAACCGTGATAAGTTTGCGCCCGCGTGCCATACCCGTAATTACTCTCATTCTAAAACCTTTCTTGTATAAAGTCAAAAAGCTCTTTCGCTTTTTCTTCGCTGATTTTGGCGGCTTTTTGAAGTTTCTCAACGGAAGCCGCTTTCATTGCCGATTTTGTCTTGAACGTTTTCATCAGCATACGCGCTTTCGCATCGCCGATTCCCTTGACTTCCGTGAGTTCAAGCGAATACGTCTTCTGCTTGTGCTTGACGCGCTGAAACGTAATCGAAAAACGGTGAACCTCGTCCTGTATTTCCGTTAATAACGCAAACAGCGGACGGTTTGATTTTATCTCGATTTCGCCGCCCTCTTTGGCAATCGCGCGAGTTCTGTGCTTGCTGTCTTTCACCAAGCCGAACAGCGGAACATTTATTTTAAGCTCATCTAGGACTTCCGAAACCACGCTTATATGCCCCTTGCCGCCGTCGAGCAG
>JALEQE010000116.1 GCA_022766825.1 Oscillospiraceae bacterium
TGGGGCAAGTTTTATCCTGACTCCGACTGAGAATACGCCTCAGATTGCCGTTGACCTTGTTTCCACACTTGGCGCATGTATGAATTTCGGACAAGTCGTTATTGCAACTCCCGAACAGCATGACGCAAATATAGCATATACTTCTCAGCTTGCACATGTTGTTTCAAACGCGTATGTAAAAAGTCCTTCACTGTTTCGCGCGGACGGATTTTCTGCGGGCAGTTTTCTTGATTTGACAAGAGTCGCATATCTGAATGAAGAAATGTGGTCAAGCTTATTTATGTGCAACAAAGATGCACTGTTATTTGAGATAAATAACATAATTCATTCGCTTTCTGAATATCGTGACGCAATGGTGAATGATGATATTGATACCTTGCGTGCACTGCTTAAAGTAGGACGGGAGCGCAAGGAAAAGAGTATGGAATTTTATGGACAGGAGCGCAGATAATGTCTGATAACAATAAACCGAGCATCGGTTATATAGTGTCGTTGTGCGGCATTATGGGCGGACTTGCGTTGGCACTAATGTTCATTTTGGGTATGATACCATCTTTTGAGTATATTAGTCCTGCTCTGGGCGGGGTGCTGATCTGGGTAATAAGAAAAAATCTTGGCATAAAATATGGATTGATAAGTTATCTTGCTGTGGGATTACTCGGATTATTGATAGTACCGAATTACGAAGCAACAATGATGTTTCTGTTATTATTGGGTTATTATCCTTTAATTCGTGAATATTTGCAAAAAATAAAGTTCAAAGTAATTCGGTGGATTGTAAAGCTTGCTGTTTATGCAATTCCTTCGGTAGCAGCGTATACTGTATTGGTTTATCTGTTCGGTATGACATATTTATTAGATGACGCGAATGATTTCGGAAAATACGGTTCGTTGATATTGTTGGCATTCGGGGCAGTTGCTTTTGTTTTGTATGATATATTTCTGGGACTTTTTGCACCGTTATATGATAAGATTATTAAACCGAAAATACAAAGAAGAATGAAGTGAGGAGATTATTATGTCTGATAGAATACCGCAGCGCGAAGACGTTGCAGTTGAAAATAAATGGTCTATAAACGATATTTATTCATCTGATGAAGCATGGGAATCTGATTTTTCAAAGGCACAAACTTATGTTGAAAAAATCGCGTCATACAATGGAACTTTGCGTAAATCTCCGGATAAGTTGCTTGAATATCTTAAACTTGATGACGAATTGACGCTTATTTTTGACAGCTTGATAAATTACGCACAGCGTAAAAATGATGAAGATACCCGTGTGGCAAAATATCAGGATATGTGCAGTCGCCTTGAAGCTTTGTATGTTCAAATCGCCGGTGCGGCTTCATTTGTAACTCCGGAGATACTTTCGATTTCCGATGATGATATGGAACGTTTCTTTAAGGAAAAATCAGGTTTGGAGCTTTACCGCCGCTCTTTGGAACGTATTCGCAGAAGACGTAGCCACTATCTCTCCGAGAATGAGGAGAGGATAATCGCTTTAACAGGTGAAATGATGGGAACTCCCGAAAATGTGTTCTCAATGTTCAATGACGCTGACCTTAAGTTCCCCGATGCTGTGGATAAAGACGGTAATTTGCATCAAATCACTCATGAAAGTTATATTCCGCTTGTTCAAAGTGAGGATAGGGTTCTCCGAAAATCTGCGTTTGACAATCTTTATCACACTTATGAGAGTTTTAAAAATACTTCGGCGGCGATGTTATCCGCACAAGTAAAAACGCTTGTTTTCAATGCGAGGGCAAGGAAATATAACAGCACACTTGAAGCTGCATTGGATGCCAATGAAGTAGATACATCGGTTTATCGTAACCTTATTGACGCTGTTCACGAAAATATGGATGCAATGCACCGCTATGTCAGACTGCGTAAAAAAGCTCTTGGTGTTGATGAGTTACATGCATATGACCTTTATACGCCGATAGTCGAGGGCATTGAAGATAATGTACCATATGAACAAGCAAAGAAAGAGGTTTATGAATCACTTGCTCCGATGGGTGAAGAATATCGTGCGATTTTCAGACAAGGATTAGAACATGGTTGGATAGATGTACTTGAGAATGAAGGAAAACGAAGCGGCGCTTATTCTGCGGGTGCAAAAGTCCATCCGTTTGTACTGTTGAATTATAAGAACACGCTGAACTGGGAATTTACCCTTGCTCATGAAATGGGTCACGCAATACACTCGTATTTATCCAATAAAAATCAGCCTACGGCTTATTCCGATTATGTAATATTTGTTGCGGAAGTTGCTTCAACATGTAACGAAAGTCTGTTAATGCAGTATCTTCTGAAAAACACCACCGATAAAAAACGCAGGGCGTTCCTTGTGAATTATTTCCTGGAACAGTTCAGAACAACGCTTTATCGTCAGACAATGTTTGCAGAGTTTGAACTAATGATAAACGAAAAGGTTGAACGCGGTGAAAGCCTGACTGCAGACAATTTGTGCGAAATGTATCATAAACTTAATGTGGATTATTATGGTGAAGACCTGATCGTTGATTCGGAACTTGATATGGAATGGGCAAGAATACCTCATTTCTATTACAATTATTATGTATACCAATATGCTACAGGTTTTTCAGCGGCGATTGCATTGTCGCAGCGTATTTTGAATGAAGGTGAAAGCGCAGTTCATGATTATATAGATTTTTTAAGTGGTGGCTGCTCAAAAGATCCTATATCACTTTTGAAAGGTGCAGGAGTTGATATGGCTTCCAAAAAGCCGATAACAGATGCCTTAAATATGTTCAGAGAGCTTTTGGACGCTATGGAGGAGTTGCTACAGTAAAACACAATCTTTGGGGTGTGGATCAGATTAAATGTTGTTTTTATAACGTTCAGCGTTTTTTCACTTCTCTTTCATACTTTGAGTTTATAATAAACTCAACAAACGCTGATTTCCCGAAAATAAATATGATAGGTTAGGAGTGGTAATAATGTATAAGATACTTATAGTTGACGATGAGGAGAATATCCGTGAGGTTTTAAAAGAATATGCGGAATTTGAGGGGCATGAGGTCGATGAAGCCGGCGATGGTATGAAAGCTATTGAAATGGCTAAAAACAAAGATTATGATATTATCATAATAGATGTTATGC
>JALEQE010000130.1 GCA_022766825.1 Oscillospiraceae bacterium
TGGTATCGGTGATAGTCTCATCCATTGCTGAAATAACAGTCTTCATCATTTCAAGTACATTCTGACCGTTTACATTCACGATCATACGGGGTTTACCAACAGTTTCCAATCTCATTCTCTTTCCGAGTGCTTTGGTAACCATTGATAGCCGTGCCATATCAAATTTAGACATATAGAATATGAGGTTGTCGCCTTGCTGAGTGATTTCGCTGATACCACACCCCGCCGCACGGTTACGGAACCGCGCAACATCAATAAGCCCGATAACCGATTCGGGCGGGTCGCCGAAACGGTCAATAAGCTCGTCTGTTATATCCTGCGCGTCCTCATCGGTTACTATACGCGCAATTTTACGGTAACAATCCACTCTCTGCGCTTGATTTGAAATATACTTTTCAGGAATAAACGCGTTTATCTTCACGTCCACTAGACATTCTTCCTTGTGAACAACTTTTTCTCCGCGCTGTTCACGAACTGCCTCGTCAAGCAACTGCATATACATATCGTAACCGACATTCGCAAGGTGGCCGCTTTGCGATGAACCGAGTATATTTCCCGCGCCGCGAATTTCAAGATCGCGCAGCGCAATTCTGAATCCGCTGCCGAACTGCGTAAATTCGCGAATTGCGTCAAGTCTGCGTTGAGAAACCTCTGACAGCACTTTTCCGGGTTTATAGGTGAAATACGCATACGCTCTCTTGTTTGTGCGCCCAACGCGTCCACGAAGTTGGTGCAACTGCGCCAATCCCATATAATCTGCGTTCTCGATAATTAAAGTGTTTACGTTCGGCACGTCAACGCCCGTTTCTATTATGGTTGTGCATACAAGAACATCAAGTTCCCCGTCCAGAAGTTGACGCCACACTTCCATAAGCTCATCTTCAGTCATTCTGCCGTGAGCTACGCCAATCCGCGCGTCGGGCAACAAACCGCGCAGTTTTTCCGCACAACCGTAAATGCTTTCAATACGGTTGTGGATATAGTATGCCTGACCGTTGCGGCGAAGTTCTTTCTGAATTGCTCCCGCGATAACTCCCCAATCGTGTTCGATAACATAACTCGCGACGGGTCGGCGATCCTGCGGCGGCTCGTCAAGCACGCTCATATCACGAATACCGCTCATCGCCATATTAAGCGTTCGCGGAATAGGGGTTGCCGACAGCGACAGTATATCCACTCCGCTGAACACTTCTTTGAACTTGTCCTTGTGCGCCACACCGAAGCGCTGTTCCTCGTCAATTATTACAAGCCCCAAATCCTTGAACTTGACATCGTTCTGAATAACTCTGTGCGTTCCGATTACAAGGTCGATACGTCCACTTGCAAGTCCTTTGAGAACCTCTTTTTTATCAGCGCCTGTTTTGTAACGCGACAAAAGCGCAATGTTAATCGGAAAGCCCTCCATTCTTGCGCAAGCGGTCTGATAATGCTGCCAAGCAAGAACGGTTGTCGGAGCGAGAATAACGCATTGTTTTCCCGATTCCACACACTTGAATGCCGCTCTCAACGCGACTTCGGTTTTTCCGAAACCGACATCGCCGCACAGCAAACGCTCCATAGGCTGCGGTCTTTGCATATCCGATTTTATTTCGTCAATACAGCGCAATTGACTGTCTGTTTCGATGTACGGAAAATGTTGCTCGAAATCTTCCTGTAAGGTATCGTCTTCGGGAAACGCGAAACCTTGCGATTTCATACGTTTTCCGTATAGTTCGATAAGCTCAGTCGCCATTTCTTTCGCCGCCGCTTTTGCTTTCGCTTTTGACTTTGTCCACTTATCCGAATTGAGTTTGTTCAGCTTGACCGTGGAAGCGTCACCGCTTCCGATATAGCGTGAAACGCGATCCATTTGCGTTACGGGAACGTGCAGAACGTCTCCGCCTGCGTATTTTATGCGGATATAATCCTTTGAAACGCCGCCGTTTTCAATCTTGTGAACGCCGTCAAAAATGCCGATACCGTGCGAATAATGCACAACAAGGTCGCCCACCGAAATATCTTCAAGCGAACGAATTTCCTCTCCCTTTTTCTTCTTGGGAACACGTTTTCGAGCCTCGTGTACCGCCGTGTGCGTAAATACGCACAATCCGCTTTCGATATACTCCATACCCGCCGAAAGAGTACCCGCGGCAACAATTATTTTTCCCGCGATTAAATCTTCGGGGGACGAATAATACTGCGCGTTCAATCCGTCGTCAATTAGATCCTGCGCAAGGTTTTTCGCGCCTTTTTCCGTTCCCGCAAAAACGAAACAGCATATATTCTTGTCAAGATACGCTTGCATTTCGTCTTCAAGAACCTTGTATTCTCCACCCCACGGAGAAGTCTGAACCGCGCTGTGAACGTTTATCATAGTGCCAAATTCTTTTCCGCCGCCGCGCATAAATGTATCGAAATATACTCTTGTTCGCGTATCAAGCATAGAGTACATCTCCGCTTTCGTAAGCATATATCTATCTAATCCTTTGCAGATTTTGTTTTCGTCAACCAAAATCTTCAAGTCTTCGGTATGTTGTAAAGCGGCGGCTCTGTAACTTTCGCGAACAGCAACATCCTCGCATACGAAAACACGCTTTACATAATCAAACACAGTGGTTTCTTCGTCATAGCAAAGCGGGAAAAAGCGGTCGATGTTGCGTACACCCGCGCCCGAACGTATTTTGTTCACATCTTCTGATAATTTACGCTGAATTTCTTCGGTCTTTTTTCCGCGCAGTTTTTTGATGATAGCCTCAATTTTTTCGCACATAACCTCGTCGCTGTCAAACAAAGTTTCACGCGCGGGAGATATTTCGATTTTTTCAAGCGAATTTGTGCGCCGCTGACTTTCAACGTCAAACTCCGACAAACTGTCAACAGTATCGCCCCAAAGTTCAATACGGTAAGGCGCGGATGCGCTCGGCGGGAATACGTCAACAATCCCGCCGCGTATAGAAAACTGCCCCGTGCCCTCAATCATATCCGCACGAGAATAACCCGCGGCAATAAGCTTCTCAGCAAGCGTTTCAATAGTTATTTCATCATCCGAAGAAACGGTTATCGTGCGTTTTTTTAGTTCGTCTGGTGGTATTGTCAATTGCGCTGCCGCGCTCGGCGAACATATAAGCGCTTTGCAATCGTGATTTATCAACGCACTCAAAGCGAAAATACGCTTGTGTTCATACTCGCGTGACGCCGCTTCCGCATCCGCCAGAATAAACTCCTTTTCGGGATAGAGCAAAGCCGCGTTTTCGCCCAACATCATATTTATGTCAAGGCAGAGCTTCTGCGCTTCGCCCTCGCTTTCCGCGATAATCAGCGCGGGTGTATCATTTAGCAAAGCCGCGATAAAATGTGCCTTATGGATATGCGAAACGCCCGTGACAAGCGCGGGCAGGGGGTTATTTCCGTCAACATACTTTTGCAGTTTAACAAAATCGGGATTTTGTTTTGCCGCGTTAATAAAGAAGTTCATCTGTTATTTCACCTTGTGATTTCACGAATTAAATTTATTCATTGCCTGGTCGGTTTTCCCATCAACCATAAGTTCCAGTGCCGAAACGGCATTATCAAAGCATTTTTCGAGCTTTTCACCGTCTTCCTTCTTGAAATGACCGAGAACCCAATCTGCGAGATTGTATTCGGGATTAGGCTTTGCGCCGACGCCCATTTTTATTCTCGGGAACATATCGCTGCCCGACAAATAAATAATGTTCTTGATACCGTTGTGACCGCCGTCGCTGCCTTTTCGTCTTATTCTCATTTTACCCGGTTCAAGCGAAATATCATCAAATACGATTATAGTGCGTTCGGGCGGTATTTTATAAAAGCTCATCGCCTCTGTTACCGCCTCGCCGCTTTTATTCATATAAGTTGACGGTTTCATTATCAAGCACCGTTTTCCCGAAATCATCGCGTCACAGGTAAGCGACTTGAATTTTATCTTTTTGCAGTTCAGACTGTATTTTTCGCACAAAGTATCAATAGTCATAAAGCCTATGTTGTGACGGGTATTTTCGTATTCTGTTCCCGGATTTCCCAGACCGACTATGATATACTCAACCGCGCCGGTAGGCGCAGGCTCCTTATGTTCAAGCTGCTTAAAAATATCAAATACGGACATTTTTCCACCTCATTTTTAAACGCCAAAATCCCGTCCGCAGAATTTCCGCGGGCGGTATCACTTATGATATTTTAGCACAAACACAATGATTTGTCAAGTGTTTGCAGCATTGTATTGCAATGAATGTGATGAAATAACTTTCGGACATTCGTTTCTTTGATAATAATGGCAAATTGAACATATTTTTTATCGAATTACTACAAAAAAATATATATTTTGTTAAAAATTCAAAAATCGCTTGCAATTCACCTGAATATGGTGTACAATATAAATAGTTGTTGAAACCCGTTTAATATCCAATTTCTGACAGGAGATGCCGATTATGAACATTTTGCGTTTGTCAAACAAATGTCTGACGGAATTTTACGGGTTTTTGTACAAAAAATCAGAATCGAAATTAGCTGTATATTTGTACGGCTAATTTTTGTTTGAAAGGAAGTTTTTCTATGTCTGCAAAAAAAGTTGCAGTTATTATGGGCAGTGACAGCGACTTGCCAATAGTGAAAAAGGCTCTTGAAGAATTGAAAAATTACGGTGTTGAATACGAATGCCATATAATGTCGGCGCACAGAACGCCTTCAACAGCCGCGGAATTTGCTTCGGCGGCGCGCGATAACGGTTTCGGTGTTATCATCTGTGCTGCGGGAATGGCGGCTCATCTGGCGGGTGTTATGGCGGCTTATACAACTTTGCCCGTTATAGGTATTCCGTGCAGTTCCAAAAACTTTGACGGAATGGACGCGTTGTTGGCAACGGTTCAGATGCCGTCCGGTATTCCTGTGGCAACTGTTGCGGTTGACGGTGCGAAGAACGCAGCGATACTTGCAATACAAATGCTTGCATTGTCTGATGATGTTCTCGCGGACAAACTTGCTTCGTCAAAAAAGGCAATGATTGAGCAGATAAACGATAAAGACAAGAAATTACAGGAAGAACTTAAAAATTTATAATATATAATATGGAGGATAAAACAATGGCAAATGTAACAAAAGGCGCACAGCTTTATGAGGGCAAAGCAAAGAAAGTATTCGCGACAAGCGATCCCGATTTGGTTATCGTTGACTACAAAGACGACGCTACCGCTTTCAACGGCGAGAAGAAAGGAACTATTGTCGGCAAGGGCGTTATCAACAACAAGATGACAAACTATATGTTCGGTTTGTTGGAAAAAGAAGGCATACCCACTCACTTGGTTGAGGAGCTTTCCGACCGTGAAACTCTTGTAAAGAAAGTTGAAATCGTTCCCCTTGAAGTAATCGTAAGAAACGTTGCCGCAGGTAGTTTTTCAAAGAAACTTGGCATTGAAGAGGGTAGAAAGCTCTCTTGCCCGACTTTGGAATTCAGCTACAAGAACGACGATCTCGGCGACCCGTTCATCAACAGCTATTACGCTTTGGCACTTGATCTTGCTACAAAAGAAGAAATTGACACAATTGCTGAATATGCATTCAAAGTAAACGCGTTTATGGTTGATTTCTTTAAGAAAATTAACGTTGATTTGATAGATTTCAAAATTGAGTTTGGTCGTTTCCACGGCAAAATTCTGCTTGCCGATGAGATTTCTCCCGATACATGCCGTTTCTGGGATTCGACAACTCATGAGAAACTCGACAAGGATAGATTCCGTCGCGATATGGGTGGCGTTGAGGACGCTTATAACGAAATGATGCACCGTATTTTCGGCGACAAGTAATTGCTTTTATAATTGTAAATTATATTGTTAAATAATTTGTGTGAGGACGATATGTTTAATTCACTTCACGAAGAATGTGGCGTTTTTGGTGTTTATACAAACAAACCCGAAAACGTGGCAAATATGACTTATTTTGCGTTGTACGCGCTTCAGCATCGCGGACAGGAAAGCTGTGGTATTGTGGTAAACGAGCGCGGAGTATTCAAGACTCACAAAGGGTTGGGACTTGTTAACGAAGTGTTCACGCAACGCATTCTGAATGAGTTTGAAGACAGCAGAATGGCGATCGGACACGTTCGCTATTCCACTACCGGAAACGTTAACACGGCAAACTGTCAGCCCATGACGGTTCGGCACATTAAGGGTTCGTTGGCGATAGCACATAACGGCAACCTTATAAATGCGCTTGATTTGCGCCGTGAGTTTGAATTGCAGGGAGCTATTTTTCATTCGACATCGGACACAGAAGTAATCTCCTATGCAATAACCCGTGAACGTTTGGAGAGCAACTCGATACAGCAAGCGTTGGAGCGCGCAATGTACAAGATAAAGGGTGCGTATTCGCTTGTTCTTATGTCACCTAAAAAGCTGATTGCAGCACGAGATCCGCAGGGATTCCGTCCGCTTTGTCTCGGAGAGCTTCCTGACAATGAAGGATATGTTGTTGCAAGCGAAAGTTGCGCTTTTGACAGTATCGGAGCAAAGTTTGTACGCGATATTGAACCCGGCGAAATAATCGTTGTTGATGAAAACGGCATACAAAGCATTAAAACGCACTGCGGTCAGAAAAGTTCTATGTGCGTTTTCGAGTTTGTTTATTTTGCGAGACCGGACAGCGTGATTGAGGGCGCGAGCGTTCATAGCGCACGACTTCGTGCGGGGCATTTTCTTGCGAAGGAACACCCTGTTGACGCGGATGTAGTTATCGGTTGTCCCGACAGCGGACTTGACGCGGCATTGGGATTTTCGCAGGAGTCGGGAATACCGTATGGTGTCGGATTTGTAAAGAATCGTTACATTGGACGTACATTTATTCAGCCAACTCAAGGTATGCGCGATAACGCCGTGAAAATCAAACTAAACGTTATCCGTGAAACCGTAGAGGGTAAGAGAGTTGTGCTTGTTGACGACAGTATTGTCCGCGGCACAACATCGGCGAAAGTCGTAAAGCTGTTGAGAAACGCAGGCGCAAAGGAAATTCATATGCGTATTTCCGCACCGCCGTTCATATCTGAGTGCTATTTTGGCACGGATATTGACAGTAAGGAAAACCTAATTGCCAATAAGCACACGGTTGAGGAAATTGCAGAAATTATCGGGGCTGACAGTCTCGGATTTCTGAGCGCGGATTCCGTTATCAAAATAGCCGGAAACGCGAATTGTGAGTTCTGCCGCGGTTGTTTTACGGGTGAATATCCTGTTGAAGTACCGGATGAAATACCCAAAGATAAGTTTGAACAGAAATTTGATGAGTAAAGATTATGAATGCGCTTTTAGTGCGTGAAATGCAGTGATATTTAAGGAGTTACAATGAAAAGTTACAGCGAAAGCTATAAGGAAGCGGGCGTTGACGTTACAGCGGGATATGAATCCGTTCGCCTGATGAAAAAAGATGTGGAGCGCACCAATATTCCGGGGTGTATTTCGGGTATCGGCGGTTTCGGCGGACTTTTTCAGCTTGATTTGAATGGAATGAAAGAGCCTGTTCTCGTTAGCGGCACGGACGGAGTAGGAACAAAGCTGAAAATCGCAATGTTACTTGATAAGCACGATACAATCGGCATTGACTGCGTTGCAATGTGCGTGAATGATATAATCTGCTGTGGAGCAAAGCCGCTTTATTTCCTCGATTATATTGCAATCGGAAAGAACATTCCCGAAAAAGTCGCTCAGATAGTAAAGGGCGTGGCTGATGGTTGCGTTATGGCAGGTTGCGCACTTATCGGTGGTGAAACCGCTGAACATCCCGGTATGATGGCAGAGGATGAATATGATATTGCAGGTTATTCAACGGGTATCGTTGATAAGTCGAAGATACTTGACAACACTAGCATAAAGCCCGGCGATGCCATTATCGGAATTGCGTCGAGCGGAGTACATTCAAATGGTTTTTCGCTTGTACGTCATATTTTCAATCTTAACGAGCAAAAGCTTCGTACATTTGTGCCTGAGCTTGGAAAATCCCTTGGAGATGCGCTTTTGGCACCTACCAGAATATATGTGAAACCCGTTCTTGATCTGATTTCAAAAGTAAATGTAAAAGGAATTTCGCATATTACCGGCGGCGGATTTTACGAGAATATTCCGAGAATGTTACCTGACGGTGTTTCTGCAAAAATTGAAAAGGGTTCATGGGTAATCCCGCCGATATTTGATCTTTTGCAGAAGGAAGGCAACA
>JALEQE010000131.1 GCA_022766825.1 Oscillospiraceae bacterium
AAAAGTCACTAAATCACAACAATAATGCTATATTTGCAGATTTTTACATTTTATATACCAAAATACCCCTTGAAATTCTGTTGATTTTGTGATATAATGTAATTTGATTTATTATGACCTGTTAAAAGCGGGCAAATTATATTCTTTATGCTTTTTTCAGCGAATAATTGATTTTATCAAGGTAATTTTACTGAACAAAATACATAGAATAAGAAAAAAGAAAGGACGCGAATTTTCGCGGCGGTGCGACAAAATGGCAAAACAAAAAATTGCGGTGATTTTCGGCGGTGTTTCAAGCGAACACGAGATTTCTCTTATCTCGGCATATTCTGTACTGACAAATATCCCAAAAGAGAAATACGATGTAATGTGCATAGGAATTACAAAAAAAGGGCATTGGATGTACTATCCCGGCGAGTATGAGAACATAAAGGACGGTACATGGGAAAATAATCCCGACTGCTGCACGGCAATACTCAGTCCTGACAGAGTTCACAAGGGGATAATCGTAATCGGCAACAACGATGTATATCTTCGCAAGGTTGATGTTGTTTTTCCCGTACTTCACGGCGCGAACGGCGAAGACGGCTCGGTTCAGGGATTATGTCAGCTTGCGGGGTTGCCGTGCGTTGGCTGTGATATGACTGCCTCTGCGATATGTATGGATAAATCACTCACACATACCGTATTGGACGCGGCAGGAATAAGAACCGCTCCCTTTGTTACGGTATCACGACATTCTATTGGCGGTCTTGAGGAAATTTGTGAAACAATAGAAAACCGCCTAAACTATCCGATTTATGTTAAACCTGCAAGCGCGGGTTCGTCTGTCGGAGTTTCGCGGGTTCAGAACCGTGATGAACTGAAAGACGGTCTGAAAAAAGCGTTCGCGCACGGTGATAAAGTTGTTGCCGAGCAGGAAATCGTCGGTAAAGAGGTTGAGTGTGCGGTTCTGGGCAACAACAGCAAGGATATCCTTGCAAGTATACCCGGACAGATAACTCCCGCGGATGGATTTTACGATTATGATGCGAAGTATAAAAACGGTACATCGGTACTTGATATTCCCGCGAAGATAACCGATGAAGAAATTCATAAGCTAAGGGAAATCGCAAAGAAAGCGTACCTTGCCTGTGGGTGTACGGGAATGTCGCGCGTTGACTTTTTTGTAACGAGTGACGGCATTGTACTCAACGAAATTAACACGATCCCCGGATTTACGCCCATAAGTATGTATCCCAAGCTTATGGAAAATATGGGAATTACTTATTCTGCGCTGCTTGATAGGCTGATACAGCTTGCGGCAGAACAAAGCGATGAGGAATAAGTCAACATAATTCACTGCGAAAAAATAAGAGGTTAAAATGGAGAATTGTTCAATAACTTTGAATATAAAGCAGACTTCGGACGGAATGACGGACGAATCAGAGCTTTTTACCCGCGGCGAATACCGCATTCACAAAGGTTCTTATTATATTGATTATGATGAAAGCGAGGCGACGGGATTTGAAGGAAGTCACGCTCAGCTTCACGTTGATAATAACTTAATGACGATGACGAGAACGGGAACAACGTTTTCAAATCTTGTTTTCGAGAACGGAGTTCGTCATTTCTGCCATTACGGAACAGAATACGGCGAATGTATGGTCGGGATAACCACGCAGGAATTAAGTCACTCGCTTGACGAAAAAGGCGGCGAGGTTCATTTGAAGTATTCCGTTGACGTAAACGCGGGGCTGATGACGGAAAACGAGATTACAATAAAAATCAAGATGTGAAAGGAAAGCGAAATGTATTTTAATGCAGTAAACAGTGCAAAATCGGAGATAAAAGAAATAATTATGAAAGCTATCGGCGTGTTGGTGAGCGAGGGAAAGATACCTTCCGAACCGTTGCCGTCTTTTCAGATAACCATACCGCAGACAAGCGCACATGGCGATTTTTCGGCGAATGTTGCTTTGGCTTGCGCAAAAGTGTTGAAAACAAATCCGAGAGCGTTGGCACAGCAGATAGTTGACGCGGCAATTCTGGACGGAACGGGTTTTGACAAAATTGAACTTGCGGGACCGGGATTTTTGAATTTCTTTTTGGGAAAGAAATGGTATTCAGGCGTTGTTGAGAATACTCTTTCTCTCGGCGGGGATTACGGGAAAACAGATATGGGAGCGGGAAAACGAGTTCTTGTTGAGTTCGTTTCGGCAAACCCGACAGGACCTATGCACATAGGAAACGCTCGCGGCGGTGCAATAGGCGATTGTCTGTCGTCGCTTCTGCAGGAAGCGGGCTATCAGGCGGATCGTGAGTTCTATATTAACGACGCGGGAAATCAGGTTGCGAAATTCGGAAAAAGCCTTTCGTTGCGTTATATGCAGATATGCGGTGAAGAGGGTCAGAAAGTCGTAAAAGAGTGCGGCGATGATATGGAAAAATTCACAGCCGCAATTTACGGCGATACCGATAAGTTTCCGATGCCCGAAGATGTGTACCTCGGACAGGATATAATCGAACACGCGAAAAACTACTATGATTTAAACGGCAGTTCGCTTGCGGAAAAATCCGAAGAGGAACGCTCGAAAGCGCTTGTTGATTACGCGCTTCCGCTTAATGAACAGCGTCTTGAAACAGATTTGCTGAAATACCGTATTAAGTATGATAATTGGTTCAAGGAAAGCAGTCTGCACGAAAGCGGCGCGGTAAAAGAGGTTATCGAACATCTGAAAGAGGGCGGATATACTTACGAAAAAGACGGCGCACTGTGGCTGAATGCTACCGATCTTGGCGGTGAACAGGATTTTGTATTGGTACGTTCAAACGGTTTCCCGACTTATATTGTTCCCGATATCGCGTATCACTACAACAAACTTGTCTCAAGAAATTACGATAAGGCGATTGACGTACTTGGTGCGGATCATCACGGCTATGTTAAGCGTATGAGAATTTGCCTGAAAGCAATGGGAATTGACGAAAAACGTCTTGACGTTGTTATGTGTCAAATGGTAAATCTTGTTCGTGACGGCGAGGTTGTTAAGCTTTCAAAGCGTTCCGGAAAAGCAATCACGTTGTCAACTTTGCTTGATGAAGTGCCGATTGACGAGGCAAGGTTTTTCTTCAATCTGCGCAGTGCGGATACTCATCTTGATTTTGACCTTGACCTTGCCGTTGAGGAAAGTTCAAAGAACCCAGTGTTCTATGTTCAGTACGCTCACGCGAGAATTTGTCGTGTACTCGAAAAAATGGCGGAAAGCGGCGTAATGTACAACGGTGAGGAAACGGAGTATACCGAGGAAACCGAACTTGCCCTTATTCGCAAAATCGCGGAGCTGCCCGAACTTGTAAATGAGGCGGCAAGTGAATACAGTCCGTTTAAAATGACAAAATATGTTTATGAGTTTGCGCAGGTGTTCCATAAGTTTTATGATACCTGCACTATCAAGGACGCTGAGGAAAGCGTAAAGTTATCAAGATTAGCGCTTTGCGCGGCGGCAAAAACGGTTATTGCCAATGTCCTTGCAATGTTAAAAATTGACGCTCCCGAAAAAATGTAATATAGAATAATTAATATTCGTAATAAAATCCCGGAGGACAAAATGTTCAAGCAAGAAAAAAAGTATTATCAAAAAGCATTTTTTGTAACGTTGATAATGGCGTTTGTGATGTTCATACCGTTTGTAATTATTGACGGCGGTTACTTTATATTCTACGGAGATTACAACGCACAACAAATACCGTTTTTCAAGCAGTGCGTTGAGGCGGTACACAATGGAACAATGGGTTGGGATTGGAAAACCGACCTCGGCGCGAACTTTTTCGGAAGTTACACCTATTATACGCTGGGAAGTCCGTTTTTCTGGTTTATGACGCTGTTCCCCGCGAATTGGGCACCGTATCTGATGATGCCGTTGCTTTGCGTGAAAATTGCTCTGTTTTCGCTTTTTTCGTTTATTTATATCAGACGTTTTGTGACAAAACCGCAAAGCGCGCTTGTGGGCGGAATATTATACGCATTTTCGAGCTTTAATCTTTATAACATCTTTTTCCAGTTCCAGGACGCGATGATCTGGTTCCCTCTATTGCTGATAGCACTGGAAGAAGCAGTTATAAACAAGCGCAGAGGCGTTTTTGCGCTTGCAATGGCGATAAATTGTCTGGCAAACTACTTCTTCTTTATACAAGAATGTATTTTCTTGATACTGTATTTTGTGGTGCGATATGCCGTAGACCCACGATTCATATGCAGACTGAAAGATTTCTTTTGCCTTGCATTTGAATGTATTGTCGGTGTGCTGATAGCAGGCGTGCTGTTCTTCCCGTCAATTTATCAGGTGCTCGATGTGCCGCGTTCGCATAATTCTCTTGTTGATTGGAACTTCCTGTTCTTCGGTGACGAACAGCGTTACGGTCTGTTGTTGGAGAGCTTTTTCTTCCCGCCGGAGATTGCCGCAAGAAACGAGATGTTCAAGAACGCGAACGCGAAGTGGTCAAGCGTTGCGCTGTATTTGCCGCTGTTTTCAATGGCGGGAGTTATCGCGTTTTTCAAGAACGAGAAAAAGCACTGGGTAAAGCCGCTTTTGCTGTTGTGCCTGCTTTTCGCGTTTGTTCCGGGACTTAATTCTTCGTTTACGCTTTTCAACAATAACTATTATACCCGTTGGTTCTATATGCCGGAATTGATATGCTGTCTGGCAACCGCATATGTTCTTGACCGAAAAGAATTTGATATTAAGTTCGGCGTTAAAGCAACGGCGGCCGCTACAGCCGTTATCGGAGGACTTGCGCTGCTTGCGCCGTTTACAAAAGAAGTCACAAACATTGACGGCACTAAAACCAAGACCGTTGTTCCAAGGTTTATGACCATAACTTATTGGCCGCTGTGGGTTGCTGTTGCGCTTGCGGTTGTTTCAATCGTTGTGCTGTTTGTACTTGTGAAAATCCGCAAAAAAGTGTCTTACAGTGTGTTTATGAAACGTGTAACCGCTTTGACCATTGTATTTTCAATGTTCCTTGGTTATTATTTCATAGGCTGCGGAAGATCTATCGGACCACGAGTCGGAAGATTCAACACAATGGCGTCAGCAAAATTCGTCATTGACGATCCCGACTTTTACAGAATTGAAGGCCTTGACGAAACCAACAATGCGAATATGTTCTGGGGAATGAGTTCGTTAAAGAGCTTTACGAGTATAATCCCCGGTTCCACGTTTGATTTGTATGATTTACTCGGAATAAGCCGTACAGTAAACTCCGCTCCCGACTATGACCGCTATGCGTTCAGAGCTTTGGCGCGTGTAAAGTATCTTATGGTTCCGAATGATATGAGCAATCAGGAAAGCGCGCTGAATAAACTGTCGATTTACAAGAAGATTGACACACAGGGAATATACGATATTTATGAAACTGATTACGCTTTGCCTATGGGATTTGCGTATGATGATTATTATCTTGAAGAGGACGTAAAGGGCAACAAGAAAGTTGATAATCTAATGGTTCGTGCCGCGGTGCTGAAAAAAGAGCAGGTAAGCAAGTATTCGGATATTCTGAATAAACTTGACGTGGATACGACAGGAGTTATTTCTCTTGAAAAATTCAAGGAGGACGCCCAGAATCGTATTGACGAGGGTGTATATCAATTCTCAACAAACAAGAATGGCTTTACTGCCGTAAGCAATTACGATACCGAAAAACTGGTATGTTTCAGCGTGCCTTGGTGCAAGGGTTGGTCTGCGACTGTAAACGGCGAGCCTGTAGAGGTTGACAAGATAAACGGCGGACTGTGCGCGATACGCGTTCCTGCGGGTGAAAGTCAGATTTCATTCACCTATGAAACACCGGGACTCAAATACGGTATAATTGCATCGATTGCGGGTATTGTATTGCTTGCCGCATATATACTGTACTTTAAGTTCATCAAGCGCAAAAACGGACGTTCTTATGTACACTTGTACGGTCAAAATCAAGTCGAGGGTATTAAGGCTCACAGATCGTATATCGGTCAGCTTACGGATCAGATATACAATTGTCCCGAACGCGGAGGAAAGATTATCACCGAACAGCAGGAAATAGATTTCCCCGATGTTGAAGAGGAGTTTATGGACACCGAAAAATACGATTTCAGCAAGCGCAAGCCGAAGGAATGTACTTCTCACATTACCGAGGACGATGAGGCTTATCGGGTAATGGAAGAACTCGACAAGGAAAAAGAAGAGAAGGAAAACGAAGAGGAGTAATAATATGCATCTTGAAGAAAAAACAGTTTCA
>JALEQE010000152.1 GCA_022766825.1 Oscillospiraceae bacterium
CGAATGGACTTGCGAGGGCAAACCGAACACCGAAATTTCGGAAAAGTAGGGGAGACGTTGCGCGCGTTAAGCGTTTTGAGTGTGCTTTTGATTTGTTTCAAAAGTAAATTTGGGTGGTACCGCAGGAGAAGTCTTGTCCCATTTATATGGGGCAAGTTTTTTGTCCCTAAAAATAATAAAGGTAAAGTGAACAGAAAAGGAGAAAAGACAATGAAAAAATCAAAAATCGCATCAATTTTCGGCGGCGTTATGGCGCTGACCATGGCTCTTACGGGTTGTGGAAACACATCGACAAACAGCACAAGTACGGCTGCGAGCAACGCAGATTCCGCGGCGGGTTCAACGGCAAACAGTGCGGCGGAAAGTTCAGCTCCCACAACAAGCGGCGAAAAGAAAATCGGCGTTATCCAGTACGCTCCGCACCCCTCGCTTGATAACTGCTACAAGGGCATTGAAGAGGGCTTGAACGCAAGCTCTTTGGCGGGCACATTCACAATCGATCTGCAGAACGCGCAGGGTAGCACCGAAACCGCCGATCAGATCGCGAAGAATATGGTTGCAAACAAGTATGATATGATTTTCGCTATCGCAACTCCCGCCGCTGTTTCGGCTTATTCAGCGGCAAAGGACAGCAATATCCCCGTAATTTTCTGCTCAGTTTCCGACCCTGTTGCGGCCGGTCTGACAGAGAGCATGGATAAGGGCCTTGAAACCTGCGTTGGTTCTTCCGACGTTCTGAATTTCGACAAGCAGGTTGAGCTTATCAAGACAGTACAGCCCGATGTAAAGAAAATCGGCGTTTTGTACACAAACACAGAGGCAAACTCGGTTTCACAGCTGAAAACATTCAAGGAAGTTTGCTCAAACAACGGAATTGAGGTTGTAGACCAAAGCGTTTCGGGCGCGGCGGATATTCCTCAGGCTGCCGCTGACCTCGCTTCAAAGGTTGACTGCATCAACAACTTTACAGATAACAACGTTGTAAACAACTTGTCCGTTCTTCTTGAAAAGGCTAACGCGGCAAAAGTTCCTGTTTACGGTTCGGAAGTTGAACAGGTAAAGAACGGTTGTATCGCTTCAATGTCTATCGACTATGTAGAGCTTGGCAAGGCTACTGCGGATATGGGCGTTGAGGTTCTCAATGGAAAGAAATGCTCCGATATGGGCGTTAAGGTATTCTCCGAATGCACGCCCGTATTCAATACGGAAGTTATGGACAGCTTCGGAATTACAATCCCTGACGCTTACAAGGACGCTGAAAAGGTTACAACAAACAAGGCTGACGATACAAGCGCCGCGGCCTAATTGTACAATATTTGACTGACGGAAAAGGGGGTTCGGAATGGACATTTTCATAAACACCGTTATCGGTATTTTTGAGGAGGGGTTGATGTACGCTCTTCTTGCAATGGGAATGTACATCACATACAGCATTTTGGATTTCCCCGATTTGTCGGTTGACGGTACTTTCCCGCTTGGCGCGGTTCTGACGGGCGTGCTGATTCTGCACGGTGTAAATCCGTGGCTGTGCCTGCTGATTTCTTTTGCGGCAGGTATGGTCGCGGGAATGATTACAGGCTTTATGAATGTAAAGCTTGGAATAATTCCTCTGCTTTGCGGTATTATAATGTACACGGCAATGCTTTCCGTGAATTTTGTGCTGATAAAAGCGGGAACGGGCGGAATGGCGATAGCGTCGTTCTTTACAAAAGACACGATATTCAATAGTTCCTTGGCAACGCTGATACCGAAATCGATCGGCGGTTTTGCACTCAGGACAACAATTATTTCGCTGATTTTGGTTATTGCTTGCAAAATCTTGCTTGACCTTTATCTCAAAACGAAAAGCGGTTTATTGCTTCGTGCGACCGGTAACAACGAGCGTTACACAACAATGCTCGGCAAGAACCCCGGAACAATCAAGATATGGGGACTTATGCTCGGAAACGGTTTTTCGGCGCTTGCGGGTTCGGTTATCGCTCAAAGCAAGGGCAGCGCGGATCAGAATATGGGCGTCGGAATGGTGGTTCTCGGATTGGCGTCGGTTATTATCGGCATAAGTCTGTTCAAGCGCGTCGGTTTTATGAAGGGTACAACAATGGTAATTCTCGGTAGCCTGATTTATAAGGCGTCGTATCAGATAGTGCTGAAACTTGGCGTTCCGACAGAGCTTAACAATGCCATTAAGGCGTGAATTTTCCTGGTGGCGCTTATTATCGGCGGCGGTTATTTCTCAAAAGCGTTTTCAAAACTGTTCAAATCGCCGAAAAACCGTAATAAGTCCAAAGATATGATTGAATAGGGGGTACTATGGTAAGACTTCAAAACATTGACCTTGTATTCAATCGCGGAACAATTGACGAAAACGTTTTGTTCGATAATTTTTCGCTTATGGTAAACGAGGGCGAGTTTGTTGCGGTTGTCGGCTCGAACGGCAGCGGCAAAACAACTCTTCTGAATTTGATTTGTGGTACAATGCGCCCCGACAGCGGAAATGTTATGTTGGGCGGCACAGATGTTACAAATATTCCGGAATACAAGCGCGCGAAACGAATAGGGCGAGTTCTTCAGGACCCGAAAATGGGTACTTGCGCCGATTTGACAATACTTGAAAATTTATCGCTTGCCGATAACAAAAACAAACGTTACGATTTGCGCAGTGCGGTGAACAAACAGCGCGAGGATTACTATAAAACGCTTTTGGAACGTTGCAATATGGGTCTGGAAAACCGTATGGGAACGCTTGCGGGTGCGCTTTCGGGCGGACAGCGGCAGGCGCTTGCGCTGACTATCGCGACTATGAGCGATATTGATTTGTTAATCCTCGACGAACACACGGCGGCTCTTGACCCGAAAAGCTCCGAAACTCTTATGGGGATAACGCAGAGGGTTGTCAGCGAAAAGAAATACACAACGCTGATGGTAACGCATAATCTGCGTTTTGCTGTGGAATACGGCACACGGCTTGTGATGATGCACAGCGGAAAAGCGGTTATGGATTTGTCGGGAGTGGCAAAGCAAAATTTGAAGGTTGACGATATTCTGGGCAAGTTCAATGAGATAAGCATTGAATGCGGAAATTAAATAGATTTCTCCGACGGTTTTGACTGTCGGAGATTTTATAGGAAATGAAAATGACAAAACTTGAAGTGTTAAAGCGGTATTTCGGTCATGAAAATTTCAGAGGCGGTCAGGAGAAGCTGGTTGATTGTATTTTAGGCGGACGGGATTGCCTTGGGGTAATGCCGACGGGGGCGGGAAAATCGGTGTGCTTTCAAGTACCTGCGATTATGATGGACGGCACAACCGTTGTTATTTCTCCGCTTATTTCCCTTATGCAAGACCAAGTAAACTCGCTTGTTCAGAACGGAATTGAGGCGGCTTGTATCAACAGCGCAATAAGTTCCGAGGATTATTTTGTGGTAAGTTCAATGGCAAGGCAAGGTACGCTGAAACTGCTGTATGTCGCGCCCGAACGTCTTGAAACGGAGAGTTTCGCGGAATTGTGTGGAAATTTAAATATCCCGCTTGTGGCGGTTGACGAGGCACATTGTGTTTCGCATTGGGGACACGATTTTCGGCAATCGTATCTGAAAATCAGCGATTTTGTACATAGCTTGCCGAACCGTCCCGTGCTTGCGGCTTTTACGGCAACCGCAACCGATGTTGTCAAACAAGATATAATAAACCTCTTGGGTTTGCGTGAGCCGCTTTCGCTTACAACGGGTTTTGACCGCCCGAATTTGTATTTTGAAGTCCGTGAGTCGGAATCAAAGGATATAGAATTGCTTAATATTCTTCACGAACGTTCGGGGAGTACTATCGTTTATTGCAATACAAGAAAAACCGTTGAAAAAGTGTCCGTA
>JALEQE010000169.1 GCA_022766825.1 Oscillospiraceae bacterium
AAGGACGCTGTAAGCAAGAAGTAATTGCTTTTTATTTTAGTCCGGACGTAAAAAGCGGCGAGGGGCGGTAATGCTCCCCTGCCGCTTTTTTATATTATTGTTTTAAAAAATCGGAGGAAAGAAATGAGATTGGATAAATTTTTGAAAGTATCACGGCTTATAAAACGCAGGACCGTCGCCAATGAAGCGTGCGACGCAGAAAAAGTTATTGTAAACGGGAAAGCCGCCCGCGCTTCTTACGAAGTCAAAACCGGAGATATTATTGAAATTCTTATAGGAAAACCACTGAAAGTCAGAGTTATTGATGTAAAAGAATTTACCAAAAAGGAAGATGCCGCGGCTCTTTATGAGGTAGTATAGAATATTCCTCCGCATTGCCGAATATAGTGTATTATAAAGACAAGCGGAGGTTTAATTATGCAAAAAATAGCGAACGTTTCACACAATATAATAATGGAAAACCGTAAAACATTGCGCATATCGGGTGTTAAAGACATAGACGGTTTTTCTGAAAACAGAATAGTATTAAACACTGTAATGGGCGAGTTAATTATAAAAGGCGACGATCTTCATATCGGAAATCTTGAAGCAGAAAACGGTGATTTGTCAATGACAGGTAATATAAATTCCATTATATACAGTCGTCACAGCGTTATGGACGGTCCCGTAAAAAAACTGTTCAGATGATCGGAGGGTATTTATGACTGTTTCAATACCCGATTGCTTTATGATTGCTTTTTCAGTCGGACTGATATTCGGATTGTTTTATGAAATTCTTCGGATAATACGGCTTATTCTTCGATTCAGATTTGTGGTGTTCATATGCGATGTTGCTTTCTTTATCATATCCGCTTTCTGCGTGTGCAAGCTATCTGAATTTCTTGGAAGTTATGTCAGACTGTACACTGTTTTAGGATTTGGAGCGGGGATTTTCACCTATATTGCAACGATCGGAAGACTGTTTAACGTTCTTGAAAGCGCCGCCTCAATCGCGTGGAGAAAAACTCTCGGAAAACTCTTACGCAAATTCAGCGCACTAATCAAAAAGCTAACAGGTAAAATGTTACAGAAATTCAAGGCTTTTTTTGTCAGAATTCACGAATATTCGGACAAACTCAAAAAAAATCATCAGGGACACTTGAATTTGAACTCCCAAAAGATGTATAATAATAAGGGGAATAATTTGATTGGGGAAGGTGAAGAAGTTCATGTTATCAAAGCCAAAGTCAGAAAAAGCTCATGAAAATACAAAACGGCATGGGTTTATTCATCTGCTTGCATTTGCCGCGATAATTGTGATCGTCGTTTTTGTAGGGTATACTATTATTTCAGATAATATCCAGATACGCAACAATAATCAGCGCCTTGAAGAGCTTACCGAACAAACGGACGCTATAAATGCGAAAAACGAACAGATTGCCGGATATCTTGAAAACGACCGCAATCTTGAAGAATATATTGAGGATGTTGCTCGCGACAAATTGGATTTTGCCAATGCCGATGAGAGAATATTCTACGTTATCCCTGCGGGGAATTAAAATATGCTCTTGAATTAAACATATCTACAAAGGGGCGTTTACGTCCCTTTTTATTTTGAAAAGATATGTTTGTCGCATAATTCTCTTGTTAAACAAGATAAAAATGAGCAGAAATTCAGTTAGAGGATGTCAGATTATGAAGAAGTTCATTTCAAAGTTTGTCAGAACAATAAAACGGATATTCAACCGAACCGTTATATGTGTGCTTGGTATTCTTATTCAGCTGAGTTATCTTATATGGCTTTTCTGGATGTTCGGAACAACTTTCTCTTACTCATACTGGATATTTGAAGTTGCCGCGATCCTTATCGCGTTTACCATTGTTAATTCGGACAAGCATCCAAGCTATAAAATTTCATGGATTCTGCCTATTCTGATAATGCCGATATTCGGTGTTATGCTGTATGTATGCTTTGGAAACGGAAATTCGGCAGCTCATCTTCGCAAACGTATGAATCAGTTCAACGAAGAGGAACATTTGCTGTTGACGCAAAACAACGAAATTATAAAACAACTTCAGGACAGCGATGATATTGAAATAAAATCGGTGGAAAAGCAAGCGAATTATTTGTATAATTACGGCGGCTATCCAATTTATACCAATTCACAGGTCACTTACTTTGAATGCGGAGAGGCAAAATTCACCGCAATGTGCGAAGAATTGGAAAAAGCACAGCGTTTCATCTTCCTTGAATATTTTATTGTTCAAGAAGGTGTTATGTGGGATACTATTCTCGAAATACTTGAACGCAAGGTCAAAGAAGGCGTTGATGTCCGTATGGTATATGACGATATCGGGTGCCTTAAAACTTTGCCTTACAAATATTACGAAAAAATGGAGAAAAAAGGAATAAAATGCAAGACATTCAATAAATTCCACCCTTTCTGGGTTGCGAGAATGAACAACCGCGACCACCGCAAAATACTTGTTATCGACGGACATACAGCATTCAACGGCGGTGTAAATCTTGCCGACGAATATATTAACGCGATAAAAAGATTCGGTGACTATTGGAAAGACTCGGCGGTAATGATAAAGGGCGAGGCTGTCTGGAGTTTTACGATGATGTTTCTCACAATGTGGAATTATCTGAATAATGCAAAACCTCACGACTGCAACGATTATATGCCCCAAG
>JALEQE010000174.1 GCA_022766825.1 Oscillospiraceae bacterium
AAAAGCATACGGCGCAAACGTTTTGCCCGAAAACGGCGAGTTGTGCCAAATACGCTTTTCGCTGATGAAAAACGAGTTTACTTTAATGCTTGATACAAGCGGAAACGGCTTGCATAAGCGCGGTTATCGCGCCGTAAGCAACGCCGCGCCGATACGCGAAACTCTCGCGGCGTGTATCGCGGATATCGCGAGAATACGCGAAAACGACTTTGTTATCGACCCGTTCTGCGGTTCGGGAACGCTACTTATTGAGGCGGCATACAAGGCTCTGAATATCGCACCCGGGCTGAACCGCCGTTTCGCGGGCGAACGTATGAAATTTCTCCCCCAAAGCGCGTGGAAATCGGCTCGCGACGAGGCTCGCTCACTTATCCGAAAGAACGTGAATTTTCGCGCTGTCGGTTACGACAACGACCCCGAATGTGTTCGGCTGACAAACGAAAACGCGAAAAAAGCGGGCGTTGCCGATTACGTGAAAGCCGAATTTCGTGACATCGCGGATTTTGAATATCCCGAAAAGCCCGTAAAAATACTCACAAACCCGCCTTACGGCGAACGTATGCTTGAACTCGAACAGGCTCGTGAGTTGTACGCAGTAATGGGCAAAAAGCTGTTGCCGCTTAACGGAAATCAGCTTTATGTAATCACGCCCGACGAGGAGTTTGAGAACATTTTCGGCGCAAAAGCAGATAAAAACCGCAAGCTGTATAACGGAATGCTGATGTGCAGACTGTACACTTATTTTAAATAATGAAAAAAAGAACAAAACCTATTTTTGACGGAGCAGAGAATATTGCCGCGCTTGTATATCTGTGCTCGATAAGCGCAGTGATGATGTATTTGATATGCCGTGATTATGCCGTGATTTGCACTATAATTATGACGGCGCTTTGCGGTGGTATTTATATGCTGTTCTATGCTTTTCGCAACAGGCGGCTTATCTCGTTTGCCGTGTTTATGGCGCTGTTTGGCGCGGTGGCGCTTGTGTGTTCGGCAGTCAGCGTGACAAATGGCAGTGCCGCGCTTATAGGGTATATATACAACACATCCGATTATTTTGACGTGGGTTTGTCGTCTGCCTCGATTTTTCTTTTTTCTTTTGTGGTCACTTATCCAGTGTTTTATTTCACGGTCAAGCTCCCTCGCCCGTGTTTTCTTTTGCTACCTGCGCTTGCGCCGCTTATTCTCGGAGCGAGAACAGTCGGAACGCTTCCCATAGGACTTACGGCGTTTCTTATGGCGGGTTATTTTGTTGCCGTTATGGGAGTTTCGCGTGCGGAATATCCCGAAGAAAACATATATGTGGAGGATAAAACCGCGCGCCGCGAACGGCTTGCGGCTATGGGAATATTCGGCGCAATTGTTGCCGCCGCACTGATAATAATTCCCCGAAGCGACAAAACGCCTTACGCTAATTACCTTGACGCGACAAGATTTACAAAGTCACCGTTTTACGGAACGCAGAATATGCCGGGATTTATCAGCGGTTCTTCTCCGAATACGGGAAACAATCAGGTCGCTGACAACACGCTGTTCTATGTCATGACCGACAATCCTCAAAATATCATAAGTCAGTCGTTTGATATTTATCAAGGTAAAAACGGCTGGACTTATTCAGATGAGTTCTCAATGGGTTATAAAAACTGGAGAGATGAACGCAAACTGCTGAATTACAATGCTGTTGCGGCAAAATTGAAAAAGGGTGCGGAAGACGGGAAAATGAACGATTATTCCGATGAGCTTTTGGAATTGCCGGATATATCGTTAATCAGTCAAAACAGTTCGTATATGACAATCCAGGTTGTGGATAATTCAAACACGCCCGTTGTAAGGCATCCCAGCGGCACATTCGACGCTTTCATTTCGGGCAAACGCGACATTGATATTTATCGGAACCCCAAAGATGAGATCTATACGAAAACAAATTTCGGCACAAAGGCATCGTACACGCTGGAGTATTACGGCAGGCAGGTCGATCCCGATTACGCACGGTATGTGTCGGGTCTGGAAAAAACGGATTATTGGGATTTGCTTGTTGAAGCCGTGAACGATGAAGTTATCGACCGTGAAACGGCGCAGGCTCTCAATGAAGAGAGATTGTCCGCCGAAGATTATTTGTACTCGGTAACAGACGAAACGATCACACCGAGAATCCAGGCTCTGGCTGATCAAATCACGGCGGGTCTTGATAACGATTACGACAAGGCGATTGCTATCGAACAATGGTTCGGCAAGGCGGGATTTACCTATGATCTGAATTTCGTTCCGCAGGAGCTTACAGCGGAGTATTTCCTGTTTACAAGCAAGCGCGGAATATGCACGGATTTCGCTACGGCAACGACTTTGCTGTTGAGAGCGGCGGGAGTTCCCGCGCGTTATACCGTTGGATTTGCAATTAAAACCGATCCTGCCTACGTTGATATGTACGGCAGATATGAGGTTAAAGCCGAACAGTCCCACGCTTTTTCGACTGCGTACATTCAAGGGTGCGGGTGGATTGAGATAGACGGCACAAAATACGCAAGTCTTGCAAGTCAAAACAAGGAATTTCAAAAGGTGCTGTTTTTTGCGGCGATTGTGCTGGGCGTTGTTGTTATTCTTATTATAATATTCAGAAAACAGGTATCGGAAATGCTGTTCTCAATACGTTATAAATTCGGCAGTAAAAAGGGAAAAATCCGCGCGCTTTATCTGCGAACACGCAAAATCGCGTGTCAGATTTCGGAAACCGACCCGAAAACAACCACAACGGGAGAGGTTCGCGACGTTATTTCGAGAACGCTGTCTCTCAGAAAAGAAGCGGTTGAGATAACGGACGCGGCGGACGCGCTGTTTTACGGAGATTGCGATATATCGGTTGACGAAAAGCAGCTGTATCGGGATTACAAGCTGATAAGGAAAGCAAAACGAATGAGCGGCAAGTGATAAGGAGCTAAAAATGTTGCATATAGGAGGCACTGTAACGGCATTGATAATCGCCGTGATATTTATGCTGTTTCTCAACGGCGATATAGGCTGGGCGCTGATTTACGTTATCGGCGGTACGGCGGTTATATCATTAGTGCTGTTCTTTATCTCAAAACGGCATTTTACGGCGACTTTGTCCGAGATTTCCGGCGTTACCGAATGCGGAAGAGATGTTGAATTGGATATAAAACTTGAAAAAACAGGCTTTTGCGTACTTCCGCATATCCGACTTCGCGTTAATCTCGGAAACAACGGACTTCCGCTGGTAATCAAAACCGCGCTGTTATTCGGTAAGGAAAAGCACGTCAAGGCGAACTTCCGCGCGTCGCACAGCGGACTTAACCGTGTGGAGCTTGAATGCGCCGTTGTATCCGATTTTATCGGATTGGTGCAAAAGGAAATTGATATCGGACAGAAAACGCAAAAGGCGGTTTTGCCGCGCGTAATCGAATATGACGGTCCCGAAATACTTCCCAATATGTTGCCATCGGACGAGGAGGAAGTCGAGGAGGGCGTTACCACGATGAACGGCGGTATGCCGGGCTATGAACACCGCGAGTATGTTCCGGGAGATTCTCCGCGCCGAGTTAATTACAAATTGTCCGCGAAGAAAAACAAACTTATGGTGCGGCTTGACGAGAGCCAAGGAACAAAAACGACCAATCTTTATATTTCGGCTGACGCTATGCCGATTTGCGGCGACAAAGCGTTCGCGCTGGCAAGCAGGCTTGTAATGCGCGGCGGCACGGTAAAGATTTCACATAAAGGAAGTGAGTGCGGCGCGTCCACTCCCGAAACGCTTGAACGTCTGCGCGAGTGGCTTGCATTCCGAGAGTATGCCAACGTTCCGGAGCAGGCGGCGGGCGGAACGCCTCCGACTGATACAACTGTTGTGTTTTCGGGCGGCGGAGTTGTTTCACAAATTCAAGCGTTTTGAGCATTCCGATAAAAGTTACATTTGTTGTATGTTTTGCACAATAAGTGCAATTTAAAAATGGTAGAAATGCACAAATCAGAACACATTCAACAAAACTCCTTGAAAAAAAATGAAAAGTAATATATAATAGAATAAGAGCATTGTGCCCGAATTTCCATATTGTTCCCGAAACGGTGAAAACTATGGAACAATAATGTCCGACACAGTGGAAAGGAGCTTGTTATTATGAGCATCAGACTTGATGACAAATACTTAAAGGATTTTGTTCGTCCACACGAGCTGGCGGAGTATGCGCCGTCCGTTAAGACAGCGTTTGATACGCTTATGTCAAAAACGGGCGCGGGCAATGATTTTCTCGGTTGGATAGATTTGCCTGTAAACTATGATAAAGACGAGTTCGAGCGGATCAAAAAAGCTGCGGCGAAAATCAAGAGCGACAGCAAGGTGCTGATTGTAATCGGTATCGGTGGTTCTTATCTCGGCGCGAGAGCGGTTATCGAGGCATTGAAATCAACGCTGTACAATTCGCTTGCGAAAGACACGCCCGAAATTTACTTTGTCGGCAACAGCTTGTCGCCCACATACTTGAACGAAGTTATCTCGCTTGTCAAGGATAAGGATTTTTCCGTAAACATTATTTCAAAGTCGGGTACGACAACAGAACCCGCGCTTGCGTTCAGAGTATTCAGAGATTTGCTTGTTGAGCGTTACGGCGAGGAGGGCGCGAAAGAACGCATTTACGCCACGACCGATAAAGCACGCGGAACTCTTAAAGAGCTTTCTGATAAGAAAGGCTATGAAACTTTCGTTGTTCCCGATGATGTTGGCGGACGTTATTCTGTTCTGACCGCTGTCGGACTTCTCCCGATAGCTTGCGCAGGCTGTGATATAGACGCTTTGATGAAAGGCGCGGCAGACGCCCGCGAGGAATACAAGACTTTCGATATCGAAAAGAATACCGCTTGCAAATATGCCGCATTGCGCAATATTTTGCGTCAGAAGGGCAAATCGGTTGAAATGCTCGTAAGCTATGAAAACAGCTTTATGATGATGGTTGAGTGGTTTAAGCAGCTGTACGGCGAGAGCGAGGGCAAGGACAACAAGGGCTTGTTCCCGTCGGGTGCTGTGTTCTCAACGGATCTTCACTCTATGGGTCAGTTTGTTCAGGACGGTTCGAGATTGATGTTCGAGACTGTTGTTCAGTTCGCGAAACCTCAGAAAGATCTGTTCATAAAGAACGACCCCAACAATGTTGACGGTCTGAATTTCCTTTCCGATCAGAATATGAGCATAGTAAACCGCAAAGCGTTCGAGGGCACGGTAATCGCTCACACGGAGGGCGGCGTTCCGAATATCGTTCTTGAAGTGCCTGAACTCAACGAACACGAATTGGGCGGAATGATTTACTTTTTCGAGATGGCTTGCGGCATAAGCGGTTATCTGCTCGGAGTAAACCCGTTCAATCAACCCGGTGTTGAGAGCTATAAGAAGAATATGTTCGCATTGCTCGGAAAACCCGGCTATGAAGATCAGAAAGCAGCCTTGGAAAAGAAAATAGGCTTATAAATTACAAATATTAACGTTATTATAACGTTAAAAATAATTCGGAGGTAAAATCTATGGTTAAGATTATCACAGGAAACAAGGGTTCGGGAAAGACAAAAATCCTTATCGACGCAATCCACGAGGCAGAGCAGAAATCCAACGGCAACGTTGTTGCTATTCAGAAAGGTTCTTCGCTGAACACGGACATTACTCACAAGGTACGTCTTATCAACGTTGAGGATTACGCAGTTGAGGGTACGGACGCATTCTACGGCTTTATCGCGGGTATTCTTTCAAGCGACCACGACTGCACAGACATCTTTGTTGACGCAACCCTTAAAATTACCGGCAAGGATTATGCGAAACTCGGCGAAATGTTCGACAAGATTGCGAAGATCACTCCGGCAACGACTGTAACGCTTACGGTATCCGCTGATAACAGCGAGCTTCCCGAAAACGTAAAGAAGTTTATTGCATAATCATAATAAAAAATATTTTAAAACCCCCTTGACAAAATTTTTAAAACGTGGTATAATTTAATATGTTCGATATCAATGGAGAAATTATGCTCTGTTTTGACTTGATTTTGTGCTGAGGAGGGATAACAATGGCAGTTCCTAAGAGAAAAGTATCTCGCGCAAGACGCGATAAAAGACGCTCTGCGGTATGGAAAATCACCGCTCCGAATTTCACACGTTGCAAAAACTGCGGCGAGTTGAAATTGTCTCATAGAGTATGTGACAAATGCGGTTATTATGACGGTAAGGTCGTTATCGCAAAAGAAGCGGACTGAGAATTGAATACTGGTCGAATATAAAACGGGCTTGGCGATTGTCGGGCCCGTTTTTTTCGGAGGTGAGAAAATAATGGGCGGATTTGTACATCTTGACGTTCACACGGCTTACAGCTTGCTTAACGGTTCGTGCAGAATTAAAGAACTCGTGGCGAAAGCGAAAGAATTGGGGCAAAGCGCGATTGCGATTACCGACACAAGCGCGCTATACGGCGCGGTGGAGTTTTTCGACGAATGTACCGCGAACGGAATAAAGCCCATTATCGGGTGCGAGGTACTTTTGTCGGAGGGCAACCGAAGCGCACGTCAGCGCGCCGATTTCAAACCGTACAGGCTGATTTTGCTGTGCGAAAACGAAACGGGTTACAAAAACCTGTGTCGTTTGATTGCCGAGCAAGCAAGCGTTGGCGAAATGCCGCTTACCGATAAAGACAGCCTTTCGGCGCACAGCGAGGGACTTATCGCTATTTGTTGCGCGGCGGGCGGGGAGATTTCCCGACTGCTTGAAAGCGGCAGGGAAAACGAGGCTGTTGCGGCGTCGAACGAATACAAGAGCATTTTCGGCGAAAAGCTGTACCTTGAACTTGCGAACCACAATACCCGTGACGAAACCGCGCTTTGCGCGAAACTGCGGGAGTTTTCCGAGAAAACGGGCATTCAGACTTTGCCGACAAACAACGTTTATTACGTGGAGAAAAGCGGCAGCGGCGTTCAGCGTGTATTGTCCTGTATCGGGCAGAATATAAAGGCGTCCGACCCTAATCCGAACGCGCTTCCCACTGACGAGTACTACCTTAAAAGCTATGACGAAATGCGGCTTATGTTCACGGAGGAAGAGCTTGCGAGAACCGTTGAGGTTGCGGAGAAATGCTCGTTTGAGTTCGAGTTTGGCGTGACGAAGTTGCCGATGTTTACAAAAGAGGGAGTTTCGGACAATACGGCGTATCTCGAGAATTTGTGCGAAAAGGGCGCGGAAAAGCGTTACGGCGCGATAAACGATACGATAAACGAGCGGCTGAAACACGAACTTTCGATTATCGACAAAATGGGGTTTACCGATTATTTCCTTATTGTGTGTGACTTTGTTCGGTACGCGAAAAAAAGCGGTATTCCCGTGGGTCCCGGAAGAGGGAGCGCGGCGGGCAGTTTGTGCGCCTATTGTCTTGGAATAACCGATATTGACCCGTTGCGCTTTAACTTGCTGTTTGAGAGATTTTTAAACCCCGAACGTGTTTCAATGCCCGATATTGATATTGATTTCTGCGCAGAACGTCGTGATGAAGTTGTCGATTACGTTAAAGGTCGATACGGCGCGGACAGAGTGGCACAGATTGTGGCGTTCGATACTATGAATGCGCGCGGCGCAGTTCGTGATGCGGGGCGTGTTCTCGGTGTTTCCAACGATAAAATCGACCGCGCCGCGAATGCTTTGCCGCGTTTTGGGGATACCTCATTGAAAAAAGAGCTTGAAAACGGCGAACTTCGGGAGCTGTACAATTCCGGCAACGAAATAAAGCGGCTTATCGATACGGCAATGCAGATTGAGGGTCTGCCGAGAAACGTTTCCGTTCACGCACCGGGCGTTCTGATAACGTGCGAACCCGTGTGCGAATATGTTCCGCTTACACGGCAAAACGGCGGCAGCGTGGCGCAGTATCCCGCGCCGCAGTTGGAACGTCTCGGATTGCTGAAAATGGATTTTCTGTCTTTGCGAAACCTCACCGTTATCAAGAAAACCTGCGATATTGTCCGCAGAACACAGCCTGATTTCGATATACGCAAAATTGACGAAAACGACCAAGAAGTGTTTAAAATGCTCGGAAATGGCGGCACAAGCGGCGTGTTTCAGTTCGAGTCGGACGGGATAACCTCGCTTTTGAAACGCTTACAGCCGAAATCAATAGAGGATTTGGCGGCGGCGAACGCTCTTTACCGTCCCGGTCCTATGGACTCTATTCCCGCTTATCTCGAAAACCGCAAAAAGCCGCCCGAACAAATCGTTTACAAGCACCCGCTTTTGAAGCCGATTTTGGAAGTTACAAACGGTTGCATTGTATATCAAGAACAAGTTATGGAAATATGCCGCGTAGTTGCGGGGTATTCTTACGGAAGAGCGGATATTGTGCGCCGCGCGATGTCAAAGAAAAAGCATGATGTTATGGACAGAGAGCGACAGGCGTTCGTTTACGGAAGTGAAACGAATGTCGGAGCAATCGCGAACGGTATTCCCGAAAAAACGGCAAACGAGATTTTTGACGAACTTGTAAAATTCGCGTCATACGCGTTCAACAAGTCGCATTCGGCGGCATACGCGCAGGTGGCATATCAGACCGCTTATCTGAGATGTCACTACTATATCGATTATATGTGCGAAACGATAACGGGCGCAATGGGCGATAATGCTGCGTCGGGCAGAGTTCCCGATTATATTGCGGACTTGCGTGAAAACCGCGTCCGCGTGTTGTTGCCCGACGTAAACAAGAGCCGTTATGAGTTCTGCTCGGAAAACGGGTGTGTGCGTTTTGGATTTTGCGGAATAAAGGGCGTTGGAGAACTGTTTTCCCGCGCGATAGTTAAAGAGCGGGAAAACGGCGAGTTCACTTCTGCGGCGGATTTCGCGGTTCGTATGGCAAAGTATAGAAATTCGCGGCGCATTACCGAGGCATTGATTATGAGCGGCGCGTTTGACTGTTTTTCGCAGAACAGGCGCACGCTGTTCACAAACGCGGAGTCGCTTGTCGATTTTGGGGCGGCGGAAAGCGAACGCATTGAAAGCGGTCAGCTTGACTTGTTCGGCGCGGGCGGCGAAAACCGTGAGTTTGCGTTTGCCAATGCTGACGATTTCCCGCCCGTTCATCGGCTGGAAGCGGAGCGCGATTATCTCGGAATGTATATCTCGGCGCACCCCGCAGACGTTTATCTCGGCCGTTCGTATGATGACTGTATGTATATTGAGGACGCGCTGTCGCAATATAATGGGGCGGCGGTTTCGATAACCGCGCTGTGCGTTTCCGTGAGGACGTTCACCGATAAAAAAGGCAGTCTTATGGCGTTTGCGGACTTTGAGGACGTTTCGGGAACGGCGAACACGGTTATTTTTGCGGATAAACTGCGAATTTCGGGCAGACCGCGCGAGGGAACGGTTTATTGCGTAAAAGCGCATATTTCGATACGCAACGGCAATCGCGGCTTGACAGTTGACAGCTACGAGAATGCCGCCGCTTTGCCGGAAAAACCGCATAAAAAGCTGTATATAAAGCTGTCCTCGGAAAACGACCCGCGAGCGGCGGAAGTGAATAAGGCTTTGTTCGCGTATAAAGGCGTAAGCGAAGTTCTCGTGTGCTTTGAGAACACGCGGAAAAGCAAGGGCGTGCTTGGTCTGCGGGGTGTGCGTATTTGCTCGCCGCTTATCAATGCTTTGAGGAAAATCTGCGGAGAGAACGAAAGCGTTATCGTAAGATAATGTACAGCTGATATATTATCGGAATTTTTGCACATAAAATCTCTTGCAAATATCTGAAATTTGGGTAAATTTAACTATTATTTGGCTGTAATCGTTCTCGACAAAAAAATCCCTTGACGAAACATCTCTTTTTGTAGTAAAATAGAAGTTGAATAAAACCGAATAGAAAATTCGGAGTTATATATTACGGACAAAATGTAAGGAGAAATATTATGGAAAAGAAAAGAATCGGCGTTTTAACAAGCGGCGGCGACGCTCCCGGAATGAACGCGGCTGTAAGAGCCGTTACAAGAACAGCTATTTCAAAGGGATTTGAGGTTATCGGTATCCGCAGAGGTTACAACGGACTTCTTCACGGCGATATGATTCCGCTTGACGTTAAAGCGGTAAGCGATATTATTCAGCGCGGCGGTACGATGATTTACACGGCTCGTTGCCCTGAGTTCAAGGAATGGGACAACGTTGTCAAGGCTTCCGAAATCTGCAAGCAGAACAATATCTGCGGCGTTGTTGTAATCGGCGGCGACGGTTCTTTCAGAGGCGCGGCGGATTTGTCCAAGGCGGGTATTCCTTGCGTTGGTCTTCCGGGAACGATTGATAACGATATTCAGTGTTCCGAGTATACAATCGGTTATGATACGGCAATGAACACTGCCGTTGAAATGATTGATAAGCTTCGCGATACTTCACATTCACACGAGAGATGCGCTGTTGTTGAGGTTATGGGCAGAAACGCGGGTCATATTGCGGTGAATGTAGGTCTTTCTTGCGGTGCGACGGCTGTTCTCGTTCCCGAAATGGAATTTGATATGAACGCTGTCATCAACCGTATAAAGGAAGTACGCGCTGCGGGAAAGAAGCAGTTCATTATCGTTGTTGCTGAGGGTGTAGGTCATACACAGGAAATCGCCGACGAAATTCAGGCGGCGACGGGTATCGAGTCGAGAGCGACTGTTCTCGGTCACGTTCAAAGAGGCGGCGCGCCTACCGTTCGCGACAGAGTTGTAGCGTCCGAAATGGGTTATTATGCCGTTGAACTGCTTGAAAAGGGCATAGGCAACCGCGTTGTCGGAATGAAAGACGGCAAGGTTTACGATGTTGACATTCAAGAGGCTCTTTCGATGAAGAAACCGTTCAACGAACGCCTTTACAGAATTTGCAACGAAATCAATTTCTGATAATAATAATTAACAGAGTAGAAAACCGCGCGTTAAGTGCCGGCCGAACGGAGAGTTGTCGGGCGGACGAAAAGCGTTGCAACGCTTGCGGTGCGGTTTTTGCATCTCGCTGTACATAAATTGAATAAGAAGCCATTGTGCTTATTTATTCCTTTGTGTATGACGAAAAGGAGGATAAGACAATGGCTTTTTTGAGAAGTTTTAAAAAATCTGCGGAAGAATTGAAAGATATTCGCTGCATCGTTGTAACGGCATTGCTGATTGCGTTGGATCTGGCAATAAAATCCATTACAATTACTGTAATGTCTGATTTGAAAGTATCGTTTGCGTTTTTGGCAAAAGCGTCAATTGGAATGTTGTATGGACCGACTGTAGGGTTTATTGCAGGAGCATTATCCGATCTTATCAGTTTTGCAATTAAACCCACAGGAACATTTTCTCCGTTATTTACGTTGGTAGAAGCTACGGGGGCAATGCTTTACGGGCTGTTCCTGTACAAGCTGAAATTATCACGAACCGAAATACGCGACAAATCTCTGCAAAAACAGAGCGCAAAGCAAATTCTTCGGATAGTGCTTGCAAAGCTGTCTGTGGTAGTTGTCTGCAATTTAATTCTTACGCCGTTAGCACTTGTTGTTACCAATTCTTTGGAAGCGGGCGCGCTGGTGTTTGGCTCGGTTTTGGTGAAATATCCTGCACGACTGCTCAAAAATGCAATTCAGTTCCCTGTGGATTGCGTTATGCTTATCGGAGTACTTCCGATCATATCATCAGCTTATAATATGGTATTTAAAGGAAGACAACGATCCATCAGAAAGGAAAAAGAATGACAAAATTAGGTTTTATCGGCGTCGGTAATATGGGCGGCGCGATTATAAAAGGAATAAACGGGAAGCTCGGCAATACAGCCGTATTCGCTTTTGACAACAACGCGGATAAAATGAATAATCTCAGCCTTTACGGCGCAACCGCGGCGTCAAGCATCGGAGAAATTGCCGCTAAATGCGATTTCATTCTGCTTGCTGTAAAACCCCAACAGCTTGACAGCGTTCTGGCTGAAATCAAATCTGCTGGAAACGAAAATCTTGTGATAATTTCGATTTGCGCGGGAATTTCGGCAGAATACATTCGCGAGCGCACATTCGCAAACGCGAAAGTTGTGCTTGTTATGCCGAACACGCCGATGATGCTCGGTTGCGGAGCGGCGGCGATGAGCCGTGACAGCAAGGTTTCCGACGAGGAATTTGAGTTCGCGAAGAAAGTTATCGGTTCGTGCGGTATCGCGGAAGTTGTTCCTATGGACAAGATGAAAGAAGTAATCGCAATTAACGGCAGTTCACCCGCGTTTATTTATCTGTATGCGAAGGGGTTTGTACAGTACGCCGGAAAAGTGGGTATTGACGAAGACGCCGCTTTGAAACTGTTCGCGCAGTCGCTTATCGGTTCGGCGAAAATGATGACCGAAAGCGGAATGACCATTGATGAACTTATCAAGCAGGTAAGTTCTCCCGGAGGAACAACGCTTGCGGGTCTGGAGGAACTGTATAACGGTCGTTTGACCGAGGTTGTGAACAACGCTTGCGACGCTTGCACAAAGCGCGCTTACGAGTTGGGCGAGAAAAAATAAAAGCTGTTACGGAGGATTGTTATGGTAGTAATCGAAATGGAAAACGGTAAGGAAATCAAGCTGGAGCTTTATCCCGACAAAGCTCCGATAACCGTTGATAATTTCCTGAAACTTGTTAACGAGGGATTTTATGACGGTCTGATTTTTCACCGTGTAATCAAGGACTTTATGATACAAGGCGGCGACCCCGAAGGTACGGGTATGGGCGGCGCGAAAGAGAAAATCAAGGGCGAGTTTTCGGCGAACGGTGTTCCGAACGATGTTAAGCACGTTCGCGGAGTAATTTCGATGGCTCGCGCAATGAACCCCAATTCCGCGTCAAGCCAGTTCTTTATCGTTCACAAGGACGCTCCGCACCTTGACGGTCAGTATGCGGCTTTCGGCAAGGTAGTCGAGGGTATGGACGTTGTTGACGAAATAGCGGACGTTAAGACGGATTACAACGATCGCCCCATAAACGATGTTCGTATGAAACGCGTTTATGTTGCGGACTGAAAGGTTTTCCGATTTAATATACAAAAAAGCGCGTGGAAATGCGCTTTTTTTACTTTTTTGTGTATTTTTGTTTATTTTCAACAAAATTCAACAAGTAAATTTGTTACATTGTATCGTATTTTTTTGATATTATTACTCTTTTGTACAATGTTACTATTGACAAATAATGAAAATTATTGTATTATAATAGAATAGAGGAATAATATTTATATTCCGGTTCCTTAAAAAGAGGTTTGGATATGCGTTTTGGCAGCGTTGAATTTTTTAAAGTGCTGATAAAAACAGTACTTGCCATATTCTTTTTTGTCCCGCTGATACTTGCTGTAGTGTTCGGCGTACTTTTTGTACAAAAAAATGCAAAGGTGAACGACCTGCAGGAGGAAAATTCCGTTGTTCGTCAGGAAAACGACAGATTATCTGTTGTGGCTGACGTGTTGGTCGGAGAAAAAGCGGGAAGTGCGGAAGATATCCGTGATATTTTAAATCGTAGCGGTGTGACTTACGATGAACTTATCAAACTTGCTGTGAATAAAAAGGATATCGACGCGGACGGTCTTTACGGCATATTGTCAGGGTGCGGGATTTCCGATAAGGATATTGTCGCAATGGCAGCGGCAAAGAAGACAGTCAATGCGGATGAGTTTTATGAGATAATTGAGAAAAACGGTATAACCGAAAAGGAGCTTATCAAAGCGGTCGTTAAGAACAGCAGCTCAAGTGCGGAAGATTATTATTCGATTTTGTCGGAATGCGGTATGTCTGACGATGAAATTGTTGAAATAATTAACAAAAAGAATCCGTCCTCCGGGTCTGAAAGCGACACATCAAGCTCAGCGTCGGATACTTCAAGCGAACCCGAGGAAGAGAGTCCCTATGCGGATCTCTATCCCGATATGTATGTGACAGCGCCTCAGAATTACACATATGATGAGGGAACCATTTACTTCACATTTGATGACGGTCCGTCACAGTATACTTACCAAATACTGGAATATCTGAAAGAGAACAATGCCAAAGGTACATGGTTTGTTGTGCCGAGCAGAACGGATTGGTGTTACAGTGCGTTAAAGGCTATTTCCGATTCGGGAAATACGATAGGTATTCACAGCCTGACTCACGACTACGAGAATATCTATTCGTCTGTCGAGGCGTACCTTGAAGACTTCCATGAGGCGTGGGAAATTGTGCGTGACGCAACCGGGCAAACGCCGGAGATATTCCGTTTCCCTGGCGGCAGCAAGAACGATTTCAATGTTGATACGCGCGAAGCGATAATCAAGGAAATGACGCGCCGCGGTTTCAGATTTTATGACTGGAACGTTGAAAGCGGAGATGTCTCGGGAGCAACGTGGCAGCAGATGTATAATTCCATTCCGCACGACTGTCACGAGTGGAAACGTCCTGTAGTATTGATGCACGATACAAACAATACTCCGAATACGGTTTACGTTTTGGAAGACGTGCTGAAAGTACTTGCGGGTGAGGGATATAAGTTCGACGCGATACATAATGACACAGAACCGGTTCAGTTTATCGGACCGTTTTCATAGAATGATATTATCCGCTGAATAACGGGAAATATCGGAATGTTCAATGCTGAAAGGATTGTATAATGGGAATCAAAGATAACTTTTCACAGGCGGTAAAGGAACTGTGGAAGAAAGACGGTCAGGATAAAAAGGACGATAAACAGCAGGCGGCTCAGCCTTCCGAGCTTGACCGTTATCTTCACAATGGCGGTGACGAGGGAAATGCTGCGCGTGAAACGGAGAAGAATGAAAGCGGAGTTCCGCTTGAAACACCGTACTATCGCAATACGAATGAACCCACGGTGAGCGGAGATAACGCTCAGCCGTCACAAATGACGCAGAAAATGTCTCAGACACAGCCGGAGCAGCAGGCACAGCCGGCTCAGCAGCC
>JALEQE010000016.1 GCA_022766825.1 Oscillospiraceae bacterium
GAAAGAAAAAGCCCGCGACAAAATCCGATACAAACACATCATCGGCGGTCGCGGTTGGTGCGAATTACGGCGATACTTCGTTTGTGTCCGATAAACTGTCTGACGGCGAGGCGTATTTCGCGAAAGCGCGTCTCGACAAACAGCAAAGCCGTGACGAGGCGGCGCAGGTGCTTGCGGGAATGTATCAGGGCGGCGATATGACAAAGGACGAACTCGCCGTTGTGGAAACTAACGCGAAATCGTTGGCAGAGCGTATGAACAGCGAAAGCAAGATTGAAACAATGCTGAAAGCGCAGGGATTTGCGGATGCGCTGTGTTATTTAAGCGACAGCGGCGCAAATGTAATCGTCAAAACAAACGGTCTTGACGCGGCGGGGGCGGCGAAAATCAAAAACGCTCTGCTTTCCGAGGTGGAGGTCGCGAACGACAATATTACAATAGTCGAAGTCAAATAATCTAAATGATATGCGCGCCGAAAAAACGGCGCGCATATTTTGCTCAAAAAACCAAATATTTGCATTTTACCTCTTGAAAAACACATTGAAATGTGTTACAATATAATAGTATATCGTTATAAACAAAGAATAACAGAGCTGTTTTGTGCTTTTTGTGATGTGTGGGAGGACAAATGAGAGGAGCAATTTTTACATTATTTGATTATATTACAGGAAATGGAAATCTGATAACCGTTGTGTTGTCATTCTTTTCTGTGTTTGTGATTATTTTCCTGTGCTTTCCGTTTCACGAGTGCGCTCATGCGTTTGTGGCGCATCTGCTGGGTGACGATACGGCGTCGGAACAGGGCAGATTAACGCTAAATCCTTTGGTGCACATAGACCCTATGGGCGCGCTGTGTATGTGTTTGTGTAATATCGGTTGGGCAAGACCCACTCCCGTGGATATTCGCCGCTGCCGAAAAGTATCGGTGCGAACTGCGGATGTATTGGTGTCCGTTGCGGGTCCCGTGTCGAATATAATATTAGCGCTTATTTTGATGATAATAAGCAAGGTGCTTTTAGTTACGATTGCGCCGTCAACAACGTTGATTTATGTTGTAATGGCTTTGCAGATGACTGCAAACATCAATGCGTTTCTTGCCGTGTTCAATCTTCTTCCGATACCGCCGTTTGACGGTTATGCGCTTATTCAGGGAGTATTGCCGAGAAAAGCCGCGATTTGGGTTGAACAGCACGCACAGATAATCAATTTCATTGTGCTTATTCTGATGATTGCGGGCGCTTTGTCCGGACCTCTCAATTTCCTTTCCGACAAAATTATGTGGGTGCTTGATAAAGCGACAAGCTTTATACATTAAAAATGACGGAACTTAATTTTAAACTCGAAAACTTCGAGGGACCGCTTGACGTTCTGTTAATGCTGATACAAAAGCATAAGCTGAACATATACGATATTGAGATTTCCGTATTGCTTGACCAATTCCTCGGTTATCTCGAACGTATGACGGAGGCGGATATTGAAGTAACTTCGGATTTTTTGGAAATGGCGGCGCGGCTTATTCTGATAAAGTCGGCGGCGCTTTTACCGAAAGAGGAGTCCGAGAAATTAAAGCAGGAGTTGCAGGGACAGCTTATCGAACTCGCTTTGGCGAAAACAATGGCGGCAAAGCTGAAAAAGCGGTGGCAGGGCGATATGATTTTTGTCCGCGAACCCGTTGAACTCGAAATCGACAGTGCCTATCGGCAAATTCACGAACCTGAGGAACTGTTGTCGGCTTACGGTGTATTGGCGGAGCGTTCTCGGCGCAAGGAGTCTTATAATCACCCGCCTGCACAGCCCATTGTAGAGAAAAGCTATGTATCGGTGTTTACCGGAGTGGTTTCGATACTGAAAAGTTTGAGACTTCACGGAAATGTACCGCTTGACGAAATTTACGGCAAATGCGGACGCTCAAAAAAGGTCGCGATTTTTCTCGCGATTTTGGAACTTTCAAAAGATGGGCGAATTATGATAAGCGACGACGGCAAAACCGTCAGCTTGGCGAAAAAATAGCGTGATTATGTTGTGAGGTGAATTTTGTGAAATTCAGCGAGGGAATGGCGGCAGTGGAGGCAGTGCTTTTCGCTGTCGGAGAGCCTATCGAAATCGATAAACTCGCCGCCGCCGCGGAAATTGAAAAGGAAACGGCGGAACGTATCATTGACCGACTGAACGACCGATACGCCGAACAGGGCAGCGCCGTGTTGATAGGCAAACTCGACAACAGTTATCAGATGATGACAAATCCGAAATATGCACGGTATATAAAAACGGCAATGGAAACGCGCCGTCAAGCGCCGCTTTCTCCCGCTGCAATGGAAGTGCTGGCGATTGTCGCGTACAATCAGCCCGTAACGCGCGGATTTGTCGATCAGGTGCGCGGCGTTGACAGCAGCGGCGTTATGCGAAGTTTGGTTGAGCGTAACCTATTGGAGGAACACGGCAGACTTACTGATGTTCCCGGACGTCCGATAGCTTACAGAACTACAGATAATTTTCTGCGGTGTTTTAAGCTGAACAGTCTTGACGATTTGCCGCCGATACCGGGAAGTACGGATCAGATTACGCTTGAAGAATACGATGACGATTATATTCCCGATGAGGAAAACGAAACGGACGAGCCGTCCGACAATTCTTCCGAGTAAATCGGCTTATATATTTATATGGAAGAGGGTGAAAGCGTGGGTTGGATAATAACGGCGTCGATAGTTCTTTTGATCGTGCTGTTGTTGGCGGCAAATGTCACCGTTATTTTCGATTACAACGGCGAACTCGCCTTGAAAGTAAAATACCTGTGCTTTACTATCGTTAGAATTCCAAGGAAAAAACGAAAGCCGAAAAAAGCTAGAAAAAAGTCCGCAAAAAAGGATAAAACGGTAAATGCCGTCAAAGATGATAAGGCAGAGGAGAAAAAATCCGAAGAAATACCTGAAAAACAAGCAAATACCGCAAAAATTGAGAAGAAACCCGAAAAGAAAAAAACGGCGAAGAAAAGCGGCGAAAAGAAACCGCTTATTGATTTGAAAAGTTTGTCACTTGGCGATAAGATTGATTTGCTGAAAAAACTGCTGTCAAACGTTTCAAAACCCGTAAAAAAGCTGTTTAAGCGGATAGTGTTCTCGCATATGAGCATAAGAATAGTCTGTGGGGGAGATGACGCGGCGCAAACGGCTATAAAATTCGGTTTAATCAATATGGCGGCGGGAAATGCTTTAGGACTGTTGGACAGTTTTTTCACTCTGAAACCGCTTGACGATATGTATATAACTGTGGATTATCAAAGCGAGAAATCGCTTTATGATTGTTATTTTGAAGTGCGAATGTCGTTGTTCGCGGGATTTGCGGGACTTTTCGGACTGCTTGGCGCGTTTATTAAACTTTTGAGAGTTTATAAGAAAAAACAGGAAAAGCCGAAAGTCGGAAAAACCGCCGAAACGGCAAAAAGTGAAAGTTGACAAATGCTCAATTGAGATGTTGAAAGGAGTAAAAATTATGGCACATCCTATCGAAGGAATTTTGGGAGTATCAATGGAGAATATCCACCAGATGGTGGACGTAAACACGATTATCGGCGACCCTATCGTCAGCGGTGAAACAACGATAATTCCTATTTCAAAAGTATCGTTCGGGTTCGCGTCGGGCGGTAGCGATCTCCCCACACAGGCTGCGGAGAAATTCGCGGGTGGCGCCGGCGCCGGAGTTACCGTAAAGCCGGTAGCGTTTATCGTGATAAAGGCGGACGGTGACGTTAAGCTGCTTGAACTCGGAGGAAAACCATCACCCGTTGAGGGTATTCTCGACTCTTTGCCGAGCCTTTTCGAGAAGATCAAGAGTGCCGCCGCAAACAAGAAAGCGGCAAAAGCGGAAAAAGCAGATGAAAAAGCCGAAAACGATGAAGTAAAATCCGAAAAGAAAGAGGTTAAAGTCGAAAAAACCGTCGTAAAGGAAGAAAAAACCGAGGATAAGACCATAAACGATGAAAAAGCGGCTGAACGCCTTGCGAAAGCTAACGCAAAAGTTGCGGCGGCAAGAGCCGAGGCAGAAGCGGAATTAAAGGCAAATAATAAGGAATAATTTCCATAATATTACGCATAATATTTCTTGGGCAACACCGCGCAAAGAACGCCTTACGGCTTTGTACGCATCTTGCTTGCATATTTTTCGCCATAGCGTTTTGCGCGAAGCGCATAATGCGTGCACAAATTTTCCTTGACGGGCGTGTCTCCCCCTGCTGGGGGAGGTGGCACGCAGTGCCAGAGGGGCTGACCGACAGACCAGCCCGCCTGCGTCAAATTTGTACAATCTGACGCCGACACGAAGTCGGAAGGCGTTCGCCCAAGCGGCGCAGGACGCGCCGCACAAAAAGGCGAACGCACTATTAATCTGACTGCGCAATATGCGCACAATCTTTGTGCGGTAGTGCCTTACAGCTTTTATTTGTCAATGATAAGCATTTCACATTCAAGTTCAATGCCTTTTTGCGCCTTGACAACTTCCTTTATATGTTCCACAAGAGCGGTTACGTCCTCGAAAGTCGCGCCGCCTTTGTTAATTACAAAACCGCTGTGTTTTTCGCTGACTTGCGCGCCGCCTATTGTACAGCCTTTCAGTCCGCATTCCTCAATAAGTGCCGCCGCGAAACCGTTTTGCGGACGTTTGAACGTACTTCCGCAGGACGGAAATTCAAGCGGCTGTTTGTCGCGGCGTTTTTGCATAAGTTCGTCCATACGGGCTTTGATTGCCGCCTTGTCGCCTTTTTGAAGTTCCATTGTGACCGACAGAATACACCATTTGTTCTCGGAAAACACGCTCCCGCGATAGCGCAGGTTCATATCCGAGGCGGGGATTGTTACTATTTCTCCGTTATCGTTTATGCAACGAGCCGATTTCACAATATCCTTCATTTCGCCGCCATATGCCCCTGCGTTCATATAAAGCGCGCCGCCTACCGAACCGGGTATTCCGAAAAGACTTTCCATTCCCGAAAGCGAGTGTTCAAGCGCGGCAAGACACACCGCCGATAAATGCGCACCCGCGCCCGCCGTCACCGTGTTTCCGTCAAACGTTATTTTCCCGAGAGCGGAGCTGATTGCGATAACAACACCGTTAAAGCGTTTTATCAGCAGATTGCTACCGCGTCCGAGTATGAAATAAGGAATATCGTTTTTTTGTGCGAATTTTATCAGTTCGACAAGGCACTCTTCCGAATTAGGTTCGGCGTAGACGGCACATTCGCCGCCTATACGCATAGTCGTTTTGTCGGACAAGGAGAAGTTTCGCTTGCAAACGCAGTTATACTTATCGCAGACTGTTTCTATTTCAAAAAATCCCATTTGTTCTCCCTCATAGTTTTGGGACGGAAAAAGTCCGTCCCAGAAGAAATTTATGGCAATACCGCACAGAGATTGTGCGCATATTGCGCAGTCAGATTAATAGTGCGTTCGCCTTTTTGTGCGGCGCGTCCTGCGCCGCTTGGGCGAACGCCTTCCGACTTCGTGTCGGCGTCAGATTGTGCAATGAGGACGACGCAAGGCTGTATGCAGC
>JALEQE010000019.1 GCA_022766825.1 Oscillospiraceae bacterium
TTTGACATTGCGAATGACGCGTCAACGCCGCGCGCAACACACTCAATGGGATTTTCCGCCACAAAACACGGCGCACCGACATTATCGGAAATAAGCTCGGGCAGACCGCCAAGCAACGCTCCGCCGCCCGTGAGCAAAATACCGTTGTTGAGTATATCGCCGACAAGCTCCGGAGGAGTGCTTTCAAGCACAGCTTTAACTTGCTCGACAATTTCCATAGCGTCATCGTGGAGAGCCTCGTACAAATCTTTATCGCTTATTTCAAGACTTTCGGGTAAACCTTTGAGAAGATTTCTGCCGCGAATGGTCATTTTCTTTTCGCCTGTGGGTTTAAATACGTTAGCAAGCTCCATTTTCGCTTTCTCGGCGGTTTTCTCACCGATTAGGATTTTGTATTTCTGTGTTATCAGACGTACAATTGCTGCGTCAAATTTGTTGCCTGCCATTTTTACGGAACGTGACTGCACAATTCCGTTGAACGAAACAATGGCGACATCTGACGTACCGCCGCCGATATCGACAACCATTGTTCCGCTGGGCTTTGAAATATCAATTCCCGCGCCAATAAGCGCCGCAATCGGCTCTTCAATAAGGAATACCTTGCGCGCGCCCGCCGAGATTGCCGCCTCAACGACCGCTCTGCGCTCAACATCCGTTACCGAACTCGGAACGCACAAAACAACGCGCGGTCTTGTCATAATTCCGCCGTTTACTTTTGTGATAAATTCCTTGATCATTGCCTGCGTCATATCGTTGTCGGAAATAACACCGTCCTTCAACGGACGTACTGCCACGATATATTCCGGCGTTCTGCCAATCATTTTGTAAGCGTCGTTTCCAACGGCGACCACCGCTTTTTTCTTACGGTCATAAGCCACAACCGACGGTTCGTTCAGGACTATTCCTTTTCCCGCAATTGTGATTATTATGTTTGCCGTACCCAGATCTATTCCGATATCAACTGCCATAATACTATTTCTCCCGAATAATTCTGCAAATTTAAAAATACTTCAACTTTTATATTATACCACGTTTAATGCAAAAATTCAACAGTATTTTTCCCAAATTATTCATCGTGAAAGCAGCGTTTTTTGTTACCGATAAGTTCCTTAATCATTTCCGAAACAACAATTTTGCGGACAGGATCCATTCTTTCGGTAAGTTCACGCGAACCTCTCCGCTGTTCGGTTTTGCTAATTCGCGCAAAACGAACGGGAACGCGCTGGGCGATTATACGTGAAAATTCTTCAACGCATTTATCACAGCTGCATGCGTTAAATCTGTCGAGAATTTCGGGCGATTCGTATTCGATTGCGAGTTGTGTTAAATTCACCACAACCGTTCCGTTGATCTCTGCAAGCTCATCGCTCATATCCTGCTTGAGAATTTTCGAGAGCGGTTCTCTGCCGCTTAACTGCCGTGGTATACGGCTTTTTCCTGCAAGAATAACAGGATTGGACGAACTTTTATTCTGCTCTAACAGCTTCATTACCTGCGGTGTCTTGTTGCTCTGCCGTTCGAGTTTTATTTCATCAGGGGATCTGTCATTGCTCTCAGAACGCGTTTTCGTTTTTGCAATTTTATTACTGGTTTTTGCCCCGCGTTCTTTCTTTTTGCTCATTTGCCTTGACCCACTTTCTTTATATGCGGTTCGATGAGTTCTTTTACAAACGCTCTAAATTCAGCCGCAGACTTGCTTTTGGGACTGTATGTGATTATGCTTTCGCCGTGTGCGGGTGCTTCCGCAATCGCCACGCTTGCGCTGATCTTTGTTTTGAAGATAGTTGTTCCGAGCTGTTCCGCGATTACCTGCGCAATATCCTCAACGTCCTTTGTAAGAGTAAGGCGCGGATTATACTTGTTCAGAAGTATTCCGCGAACACACAGCGATTTGTTGTAATAGCGTTTTACTGCGAAGATTGTCTGTTTCAGCTGTGCAATGCCCTGAAGTGACAGTATTTCGCACAGCATTGGGATTATCAGCTCATCTGACGCTGTGTATGCGTTTATGGTCAGAACAGACAGGGCAGGGGGGGTATCAAGAATGATATAGTCGTATTTTTTTGAAATCCCGCTCAGCTGTTCGCGCAGAACATATTCGCGTCCAACGCCTGTCATTTCAAGCTCCAGACCCGACAATAGAATATTCGATGGAATAACATCGCATATTTCGCCTGTAACTATGGCGTCGACGATGTCACAGTTTCCTTTCATAACATCATATATTGTAAAGTTATCTTCGTCCTCAATTCCTAAGCTAAAACTCAGATTTCCTTGCGGATCAAGATCTATAGCCAATACCTTATATCCCAATCTCTTCAATTCACCGCAAATTGAACTGCAAGTCGTTGTTTTTCCGACGCCGCCTTTCTGATTGGTAACTGCAATTACTTTTGCCAAAACAATTCCTCCAAGAAAAATTATTGTCCCGTAAACACAATTAAACTGTTATAGTTTTCTGTTCAGTTTTACGGAACTGCCGCAATGTAGTAAATAAGGGCGCGAAGAAACCCCGCGCGCCCTTAAGTAAACTATTTGAATGTTATCAATATCCGTCGGGATCGATATAATCTCCGGATTCGCTATCCTCCGGAACATAAACGTGATAGTTGGTTTTACCATTCTTCTTTACGAAGTACATTGCCGTATCGGAGAAGGACAGCAAATCATTGACATCGGTTGTATGTTCGGGGCAGTAAGAAATACCGATTGACGCTCTTACATTGATAAGTATGCCGTCTGTTGTTGTATAGCCCACATACAGTTCGTCAATTATATCCATTGCGATTTGTTCTGCGTTTGCTATATCATCCTGGTTTGTAAAGCAAAGTACAAATTCATCGCCGCCGAAACGTCCCGCGAAGCCGCCGCGGTCGTCAACCTTTGTGCGAATCGTATCCGCAACGTAGCGGATAACCTCGTCACCTACAGTATGACCGTAACGGTCGTTGATAAACTTGAAGTCATCGACATCGATAAACATAATGGCGATTCTGTTCGGACCTCTGCGATCCAGCTCAGAAGTCAACATTCTGATAAACGTGCTTCTGTTGTAAAGCTGTGACAGGAAGTCAAAGCTTGCACGCTCGGAAAGCTGCATTTCCATTTTCTTTTCGTTATCAATATCTGTGATGACGCCGATAACACGCAACGGATCTCCCAAACGGTCTGTAATACATGTAGCGGAGAGCGATACCCAGATTGTCGCGCCACTCTTTGTCTGAAGCTGATATTCGGATGATAATTTTGTTTTGTTCTTCAAAAGCGTGTTAATATCGCGCTTATATTTTTCGGCGTCTTCTTGGCTCATCAAGGAATCAAGGAATCTTCCGTTGGAAAGCGCAGCCATTTCAGGGTTCAGATTAAATTTTGTCAGCATATTATCCGACACATACATACTTTCCTTGTGGAAATCCCACTCAAACAGCATATTGTCGGACAGGTTTGCAATGGTACGATAACGTTGACTGTTCAGGTTTACCTCATCAATCAGCTCGTTGAAGGAATGCTGAATCATACCTAGCTCGCTCTTGTCATTTTTGACATCAAAACGCATTGAGTTCAGACCTTCGTCAAAGTTGATGTTATTCATCTTCTTAAGCATACCGTCCATATTGCCGACAAACTTGTTGACAATTATAAATCCGATTGCGGAAGCGCCCAATGCCGAAACAATAACAACAATCCATGCTACAATGTTTGTTTTTGAAGCAAATGCCTTGAAACTGCTTGCGTTTGCAACACCGACCCATCTCCACGACGGAACATTGGGAACAGCTCCCGCCGCGTATGCGTATTTTCCACCTTTTTTGGTGTAAACATTTTTCGCAGCGTCTTTATCGCTTGTAGTTGTTTCAACCTTTTCAAAGATTGTTTTAGCGTCTGAAACAAATGAAGAATCAACCTCTGAGGCTTTCATAACAGTGCCGTTTCCGTCAAAGTTAAGTGCGTTTCCGTCAGAGTCTACCAACACAAGGTGTGCGTTTCCGTCGAGATATGTACCGCCGAGGGCAGTCATAAGTCCGCTGTCTGCTTGTGGAGAAACCACAAGACAAACATAACCGAGCAGACCGCCTGTTTTGTTGTCGGGATCTGCGTAAATCTCGTGTGATATAAACATTGAATTGAAGTCGTATTTTTCCCACGAAAGAATACCGGAAACGGCAGGCATATTGTCCGCGTTAAAATTCTCGAATGTACCGTTTTCCTTGTTCATCGCCGATGTGATGACCGTACCGGTATTGTCGATAATAAGCGCGTCGTAAAGATCCGGATTATCATCAATAGCCGCTTTCAGTTCGTACAGACCATCATAAGATTTATTCTGTGCGCTTGAAATGACGTTATCCATTTTTGACAGCGCGGTCGCGGTTGATTGATAGCCCTCAAAGAGAGTATTCACAATGCCGGCTTTTGACAGCGATACGTCCGACAGTTCGCTCATTCTGACATCATTCGAGTAATTGATGACAGAAAATGTTCCCACAATGCCCAGAATCAGCACCGGAACGATCGCGAAAGCAACCAGAATACCGATAAGTCCAAACTTCAAACTAGATTTCTTCATCTTTCATCCCCCTAGCTAGTGTTTATAGCATATAAAGAATACAGACACGATTTTGTGCTTTATTCTCCTATTAGCTCCTCTCCTTTAACATCTTTGGCACGCTGCTCCGATTGTTTTTTTAGGATAAATCTTCCGATCTCATCCTCCTGTGCCGCGGTCAGCCCATGAAATTCACAGCCGTATCCAATAACGGAACCATCGGGACCACGTTGTACGCGAAGGATATATGCCGCAACATTTAAAATCTTTTCATCGGAAAGGTTGATATCCATACAAACAAGATCGCCTACCAAAAATTCGTAATCGGTGCATACAGCGAAAATTCCGCCAACGTTTATATCCTTGACGGTTATATCTATTGGCTCGTCAAATCGTATGGTTTTATCATCGCGAACGAAAAACAGCGCTCTTCCTTTTTGGCATACCTTGATTTTGAAATACCTGCGTCTTTCCTGAAGCAGCTGAGTATCGTTGGATTTTAGAATTTTTATATTCATCTGTGTATCCATTGATACGGAGACAGCGCCTGAATATTTAATCCTGTCCGCGCTTTTTGTTGTGGTGACGACAGAAACTATTGCGTTTCGGTCAAGTTCGGGCAAACCTCTTCCTTTTATGATAACTATATTCTCTTCATCGGACATCATATTTTTAGGAAGCGTAAATCCTTTTTCGGCGGTTACTATGATTTTTCCTTTTTCGTCCAGCACCTCAACTTTAATCACTTTGCTCCCGAACAACAATTGCATCAAACCCTTACTCAAAGTATTTTTATTTGGAGTAATATCAAATAATATCAAAATTACATAATTATCCGTATATTATTATACAATATCCGGGGAAATAAATCAAGTACTATCGGAAAATTTCTAAAAAAATCACATATTTTTCGCGTGAATTTTAGGCAACATAGCAACTATTTGTGCAATAAACTACTTGCCGAGTGAAATATCGATTTTTTCCGCCTTGGATTCAAAACCACCATAAAGGTTTATTTTCAGTGAATAAATAAGCTCCTCGCACTCAAAACAGAACTCGCGTTCTTCCAGTATAACGGGCTCGTCTTTCTTCTCGGATGCCCTGACGGTATACATTACTCCCTCAATACCGCCCCAAGTCATATCCCTGATGTCGCTTTCGGTATAAAATCCCGCCGACTGAAACTCAAATTCAGAAGTAGCGCAGATAGCTTTTGCAAGTTCATCGGCGCCGGTTTCACCTTTGTTCGCTTCCGACAGAAGAAACGATACTCCGCCGTCCGGGGAATTGCCCTCCAGCAGAAGACGTTCTCCGTTGTCTTCATACGCATGTTTGAGTTCCTCGGATGAACTGTATTCTTCCGAAAATTCGCTGTACAGTTTATTGTATATGTCGTCCCCTATACAGACAGACCAGTTTTCGGGGAAAGATAACTTAATATCTGATTTTTTGATAACTGCTGTACCGTCTTTGCAAACAATGTCTTTGCCGCAGCCCGAAAAAAGCATTATCACTGCGCACAGCAACACGAACACAATCTTTTTCATCAAAGCACCTCCGTTCAGCGAAGCAGCCGATTTATATCATCAGGCAACGGACTTTCAATCACGATTTTTTTCTTATTCGGCATATTTAATATCATTTTGCCGCAATGCAAAGCCTGTCTGTCAATTTGTGAACGGTCTCCGCCGTACATTTCATCTCCGCACAGCGGGTATCCGATATACGAGAAATGAACTCGTATTTGATGTGTTCGCCCCGTTATAAGCGTAATTTCAAGCAGAGTACGTCCGTTTTTTCGTAATATCGGCTTATAAAGCGTAACAGCGGGCTGTCCATCCGCGCGGACTTCCCGCTTGATAATACTTCCGTCCGCTCGTCCGATAGGCGCGTTAATCTCGCCGCTTTCAGTGATTTCGCCGTCAACGACCGCGTAATACGTTTTCTCAATACCGTTTTGCAGAACCGACGCCGCAAACTTGTTTTTCGCGCAGGCACAAAGCCCCGACGTATCCTTGTCAAGACGGTGAACGGGACGAAACGCGCTGTTTGGATAAAGTGCGGCGTATAAGTTCCCCAAAGTGTCGTTGTAATGCACAATAGATGGGTGAACAGCGAGATGAGGCGGTTTGTCGAATACCACCACGTCCTCGTTTTCAAAAGCAATTTTCGCTTTTATATTGGGATTTGGCGTTACCGCGCCGCTGTCTTCAATCCGAACGTTGATTTCATCACCCGCCGCGAGTATATCCACACTGCGGAGAATTTCACCGCCGCGCATAAGTCCGCCGCTGTGTTTGAGTTTCGTAATCAATTTATGCGAAAAGCCGTGTCGTTTCAGAAATATTTCGGCGGTATCTCCTTGTTCACTCTCGGATACGGAAAAGGTAAGCTCCCTCGTCATTTCGTAAGTCCAAGTTTCGTGATGTTGCCGTCCTCCGCGAATGTAACCGCGTTGTACATAAACAGCACCTGCGAATAATCGTCGAGATTGATTAAATCGTTTAAGCTTGTGTTGATATAACGCATATCCACCATAGTAATTTTACTGTAATGCTTTGACAGGAACGGCACAAGCGAATGAGCGTAACTGTCTTTTATAATAAGGAGCGTTTTATCGGTGTCAACGTCCGTTTCGATTTCGACAATCGGAACATTACTGCCCGTAAAGCTCGAATATTTATCTTTTTCGTTCAGGAAATCGCGTACATAAAGGCTGTCGTACTCTTTGACTTCACTGCCGTTTATGCAGGTCATTTTTACTTTCGGCTCGTTTTTGGAGAGCGTGTAATAGTCTATGTTATCCGCGGGAATGCTGTCATCAAGCGTTTTGCTGTACAAAGTTCCTCGGAAATCGCTGCTTGCCGTCTCAATATTAAACGAACCGTACCCGTAAGCCGTATATTCAAGCAATTTCGCCGCCGATTGATAAGCATAATACGCGCCCAGGCTCGTCCAATGGTGGTCTGTGCGGTAGTATATATATTCATCGGAATTGCTTGCGAGAAAACTGCGGCAGTCTATCGCGGAAATGTTTCGCAGTTTCTTGTAACAATCATCGATAAACGTTTTTTCTGAGAGCAGACCTTCGTATGACGGTATTTTGCCGGAACAAAACTCCTGCACAGTCGGCGCAAGCATAAAGAACATCTGTTTATCGGGGAAACGCTCTGCAAACGCGTTCATCGCATTTATCGAATTGTTTACATCATCAGCGTTATATTCCTTAAACGTCTGTATCATCTGATTGTCAAGTGTGTACACACCGTTGATTTCTTTTTTGCCCGAAAGCGTTTGAATACGGTTTGATGCTTTCACCCAATCTTCGCGCCTAACGATATGGTCGCTCAGATAGGTTTCAAAATCGTCTTTAAAAGCGTGTCCGCTGCGGTCGTTTATATATTTCCACTTTACGGAATTCCACACGTCAGCAGGATTTTTCGCAGTTTCGAGCTTTTTTTCGTTTATCGCTGAAGGAAAGTCCGCAAGGTATCTGTTTTCGTTCTCGCTTTTTTCTTTTTTGGGAAGAATCGCCGTGAACAGCGAAATTCCGCCCAGCACCAGCGCGAAAAGACCAATCATCAGCTTATGCGGCGTCATTTTGAAGTTTTTCACGAAAATCCTCCTTTAAAAATTAAAGTACAAAAACGGGTGATAGCTTGAAGTTGTGATAAATGCGATACTCATCAGCATTATGCACGTCTGAATTATGGGGTAGCCGTAAAGCGTCCATTTGGGAGCTTTTTCTTTAATAAACGAGCTCAGCCGTTTGATTATATCGGAACTTCCGACAATAGCCAGCGCGAAAATCATACCGTAGTTCACAATCGAGTTTAACGCGAAATTGTCGCAGAACGTGCCGTTCGCGCCGAACATTGCGCCGATATAGCCGAATATCAGATTGAATACGTCGCCGAAGTTCACCGTGTCTTTGGGTACAACATCGAACATTACCCAACCGAACACTACAAGCACGAAAGTGTACAGCCAGCTGAAAAAACTCGGCAGTTTTTCAAGCCACTTTCCGAGGAACAGTTTTTCCAGCACGATTAGGATGCCGAAATACGTGCCCCAGATCATAAAATTCCACGAAGCGCCGTGCCAAATACCCGTGACTGTCCACACGATAAGGAGATTAAGGACGGTGCGGGGCATACCTTTGCGCGAACCGCCAAGCGGAAAATAAACGTAGCTTTTAAACCACCCGCCGAGCGTCATATGCCAGCGCCGCCAAAATTCGCTTATGCTTTTTGACATATACGGATAGTCGAAGTTCTCGGGGAAGTTGAACCCCATCATTTTCCCCAATCCAATCGCCATATCCGAATAGCCCGAAAAGTCGAAATAAATCTGAAACGTAAATGCCAGTATTCCGATCCACGCGCTTACCGCCGACAGGTTTTCAATACCCAATGCCTTGACAGAATCCCAAAGCGCACCGATATTATCGGCGATAAGCACTTTTTTGCCCAAGCCTGTGATAAAGCGTGATATTCCGTCGCCTATCATTTTTTCGGTGATAACGCGGTCGTCAAGTTCATTTTGTACGTCCTCGTATCTGACGATAGGTCCTGCCACAATCTGCGGAAACAGCGTCACGAACGCCATAAAGTTTACCGCGCTTTTCTGCACTTTGATTTTACGGCGGTACAAGTCTATCGTGTAACTCATAGACTGGAACGTGAAAAAGCTGATACCTATCGGCATCGGGAGATTTGGGTTCGGTATTGTCCACCCGAACCACGAGTTTACCGAATCAATCAAAAATCCCAGATACTTGAACGCTCCCAAAAGCGAAAGGTTCATAATCACCGATATAAGCAAGCACGCTTTTCGCACTTTGGGTTTATCGTCAAATCTGTTCATCAACAAGCCCGCTGTGTAGTCGATAAACGTGCTTAATATCATCACGAAAACGTAAAACGGTTCGCCCCAGGCATAGAACAGCAATCCGCTTACTAAAATTACAATATTTTTCCATTTTTTCGGCATTAAATAGTACAATATTAAAACGATGGGCAAAAAAGCGAGCAAAAATGTCAGTCCCGAAAAAACCATTGTTTCACTTCCTCCATAAAATCTTCTTTTAAGTACATAACGTTCAGAATTTCCAGCAGCATATTAGCGGACAAACGTTCGGGCAAACCTAGTTTTTTCTGCAATTCCGCGCGTCGCCGCGCCGAATTCTGTCCGCCAACCAATCCCAAATCCAACAAATCGGATTTGGTGATGGGGTCTTTGGGCTTTTCAGCTTTTTGTGCGGTAACTCCCGCGTTCTCAAACGCTTTCAGCAGTATATCGTCCGATATTCCCTCAACGCCCAACAAACCTTGCTTTGACGGTTCCCGCTTACGTTTTTCCTTACCCTCAATATCGGGTATATAAACGTGCGTTACTTTTCCGTCCCGCGCAAGGTCTTTGATTTTATTGCGTATCTGAAAACCCGCACTGTCGCTGTCCGTGAGAATAACAATTCCCGTTGTTCGCGCGAGTGTTTTGATAAGCTCCGCCGTTTCCTTGTCCTTATATATTGAGAACCCGTTCACGGGGATTATCACAGCGTCAACGATATTCGAGAGCCGTATCTTGTCGTACTTGCCCTCCACTATCACCGCTTGGTTTATCTTAATCATACGCACCTCCGCGCGTGTTGATGCGCCGCCGCAACGTTGCGCGTGACGGCGGGGTGCGCCCACGCCGCTTAAGCGGCGCGCGCCCGCAGGGCGCGGATTTTGCCGCCACGAAACACGATCTGAAATCAAAATCTACATTTAGCGGCGGCAAAATCAGGGCGCACCCCGCCCGCAGGCGCGTAACATTATCGCGGCAACGCGGAAATCTCGATTATCGCCTGTTCGATTATAAGTCGCTTATCGGCTTTAGACGAGTTCAGCCGTTTGTTCGCGTTATAAAGTACCGCGACGCAGTCGGCAAGGTAGTCCTCCGATAAACGTCTGACGGCACTGTAAGCGTTTTTCATAACAAAAGCTCGCCTGCCGTAGTTTAAGGCGGAGGCGGCTTCGGAGTAGGATTTTTTTGCTGTAATGCCTTGTTTAGCGCGATATAGGTCAACAAAATGCCCCGAAAGAGCCGACATTATAATAATCGGCTCAACCCGCTGAATAAACAAACCGTTGAGAATTTCAAGAGCGTTTCCGACACGGTTCGAGAAAAGTTCTTTCGCGAGGTCGTAAATGTTGCTTTCAATGCGTTTCGGGACAAGCGAGTCAATATCGGCGCGGGTGATTTCTCCGCTTTGACGGTATGCGCACAGCTTTTCAAGCTCGGTCTGTAAAATCGATAAACTTCCGCCCGCGTTTTCCGCAAGATACGCCGCGTTTTCGTCTGACAGCTCACAGCCCGCGCGTCGGCATTTCGCAATCGCCATACCTTCAAGCTTTGCTTGCGTGAAAAAGTTCATTTCGCAGACAATACCGTTATTATCAACGGTTTCAATCAGCTTTTTCATTTTCGCTTTCGCGAGTTTTTCCTTGAACTTTTTCGGGTCGTCCTCGGTGTTTTCGCGCGTAATGATGATTACAGTTGTGTCCGGTATATCGTTAAACAGCGCAATGTAATCCTCAAATTCGCTTTTGTCAAGCATTTCGGGATCGAGGTTTTTAAGCAGAACACATTTGTGTTCCGCGAAAAACGGCATACTGTCAGCAAAATCCGACAGCTCGTCAATTTTCGGGGGGCGGTCGTCGCGCGTGCTTTTGTCCGCACCCGGAACAAGCGAATACTTTTTGAAATTCATTTCCCGCGCTTCTTCGGGAACAGCAAGCGAAATCAGCTTATCGGTGTACATATGGATAAGGAAATCTTCCTCACCGTACAGCAAATAGATGCGCGCGAGCTTACACGCTTTAATATCCGCGCCGAGATTTTGTTCGGTTATTTTCATACCATACTGTCGCCGAGTTGCTTTCCGCCGAGTATGTGGAAATGCAAGTGGCGAACGCTTTGACAGCCGTTTTTTCCTACGTTCGATACCACGCGGTACCCGTCCGTCAAGCCCTCTTTGCGCGCGATTTCGGGGATTTTCGTGAAGATATGCGCGACAACAGCCGCGTTTTCTTCGGTTATCTCGTCAACACCGCCGATGTGTTTTTTCGGAATAATGAGAATGTGCGTCGGCGCTTGCGGCGCGATGTCGCGGAACGCCAGACACTCATCGTCTTCGTAAACCTTTGTCGAGGGTATTTCCCCGGCAATTATTTTGCAAAATAAACAGTCCATACAGTAACTCCTTATACAGCTTAATTACTTGACATACTTCGCTACAATATCAACCGCCGCTTTCAGCGCGTCAGGGATTTTCGCCGCGTCGGAAACGCCCGCCATAGCCTGGTCAGGTTTTCCGCCGCCTTTGCCGCCCGCGACTGCCGCGACTTCGCGTACAATCGTACCCGCATTTGCGCCTTTCGCTACCGCGCTCTTGGAACACTTGCACAAAATATTCGACTTTCCGTCGTTTGTTCCTGCGAGTACCGCGATAAAGCATTCGTACTTGTCCGCGAGTGAGTCGCCGACTTTGCGCAGACCGTCCGCACCCGTGCCGTCAAGAGCCGCCGTGATAACCGCAACGCCGTTCATATCGGTAGCATTGAGATTGCCCAACTGCGCGTTTGCCGCCACTTGCTGCATTGACTCAATCTTCTTGTCCTTTTCGCGCAGTTCGTTCATTATGCTTTCGCAACGGTTGACAAGATCGGAAGAGTTCTGCGTTTTGAGTACAGTTGCCGCCTTGTCAAGCGTATTCAGAGAATCGTTCAGCAGTTTGAGAACGTTTGTACCCGTAACCGCCTCGATACGTCTTACGCCGCTTGCGACGGAACTTTCGGATATAATCTTGAACAATCCCGCCTCGGCGGAGTTCTTCAGGTGAGTACCGCCGCAAAATTCCGTGGTATATTCGCCAACAGATACAACACGGACAACATCGCCGTATTTTTCGCCGAACAAAGCCATCGCGCCCTTTTTCTTCGCCTCTTCTATGGGAAGTACTTCGGTTACAACGGGCGTTGCGGACAGGATAACGCTGTTTACATAATCCTCAACCTGACGTATTTCCTCGGAAGTCATCGCACTGAAATGCGTGAAGTCGAAACGGCAGCGGAACGGGTCAACGTAAGAACCGCTCTGATGAACGTGGTCGCCGAGAACTTTGCGCAAGCCCGCTTGCAGAATGTGACAGCAAGTGTGGTTGCGTTCGGTTGCCTTGCGGAGTTCCGCGTCAACTGTTGCGGTAACTTCATCACCGACTTTAAAGCCGCCCGCCGTTACCTTGCAGTAGCTTATGAACTGACCGCCGCCGAGCTTTTTGGTGTCGAGAACGTCTATTTCGGACTCGCCGCAAGATATTGTACCGCAGTCGCCGACTTGACCGCCCATTTCCGCGTAGAACGGTGTTTTGTCGATTACAACGCCGATTTCATCGCCTTCGCCGCAGCTGTTGACAAGCTCGTTGCCCTTTGTAATCGCGAGAATTTTCGCTTTTGTTTCAAGCGTGGAATAACCGATAAATTCCGTTGTGAACTTGTCAAGCTCGGAGTTTTTCGCATTATCCCAGCCGCCGCCGAGTTTCTTGTTCTCGCGCGCAGTCTGTTTCTGTATCTTCATACACTCGGCAAAGCCCTTTTCATCAGCCTCGAAACCGTTTTCGTGCAGAATTTCCTTTGTGAGATCAATGGGGAAACCGTATGTGTCGTGCAGTTTGAATACGTCTTCGCCTTTGAGTACCTTTTCGCCCGACTTTCTGAGGTCGTTCATCATCTCGTTGAGAATATCCGTGCCCTTGTCAACAGTCTTTGCGAAACTTTCCTCTTCGGTCTGAATTACTTTCTTGATATAAGCGCGTTTTTCGCCGAGTTCGGGGTATGCGCTGAGGTTTTCATCGATAACAGTATCGCAAACTTCATACAAGAACGGCTTGTGATAGCCGAGCAAACGTCCGTGACGTGCCGCGCGGCGGAGCAGTCTTCTCAAAACGTAGCCGCGTCCCTCGTTACTTGGGAGAATGCCGTCACCCACCATAAACGTGGTTGAACGGATATGGTCCGTAATTACGCGGATTGAAATATCTTTCTTTTCGTCTTTGTGGTATTCAGCGCCGATAAAAGAGCATATTCTGCCCATAATATTCTTTACGGTATCAACTTCAAAGAGGTTGTCAACGCCCTGCATTACGCACGCAAGACGTTCCAGACCCATACCCGTGTCGATATTCTTTGTTTTCAGTTGAGTATAGTTGCCGTGACCGTCATTGTCGAACTGCGTGAAAACGTTGTTCCAGATTTCGATTATACGGTCGTTTTCTTCCGCCTCTTCAAACGAATTGAGCGGACCGTATTTTTCACCGCGGTCGAAATGGATTTCGGAGCAAGGACCGCAGGGACCGCTGCCGTGTTCCCAGAAGTTGTCGGCCTTGCCCAGCTTGATTATTCTATCGCGCGGAACGCCGATTTCGTTCGCCCAAATGTCGCCCGCCTCGTCGTCCTGTTCGTAAATTGTAACCCAGAGCTTTTCCTCGGGAATTTCGAGAACCTTTGTAAGAAATTCCCACGCCCAGGAAATAGCCTCATGCTTGAAATAATCGCCGAACGAGAAGTTTCCGAGCATTTCAAAATAAGTACCGTGGCGGGAGGTGTGACCAACGTTCTCAATATCGGGTGTTCTGATACATTTCTGACAGGTTGTCACACGGTGACGCGGCGGCTCTTCAATACCCTGAAAGTATTTTTTCAGCGGCGTCATACCAGCGTTTATAAGCAGTATGGAGTTGTCGTCCGCAGGCGGCACAAGCGGAAAACTCGGTAGTCTGAGGTGTCCCTTGCTCTCAAAAAAAGACAAATAACTTTCGCGAAGTTCGTTAAGTCCCATCCATTTCATAATTGTTTCGTCCTTTCATTTTTGGAAGCAGTTTGTTCCGCTCCCGAATACATACATATTTATTATACTTCTTTTCGGAGTAATTGTCAATATGTTTTGGCAAAAAACAACCGAGTGGGTTGTAATATTCGATAAAGAACAGTAATTAGTTACTGTAAGGATTGAAAAATAAAGATTTTTCAAAAAAGTACTTAACAAACGCGGAAAAATATGATATAATAATATGAATATGCAAAAGAAAGTTAATTTTAAGGTGTTGAATATGACGAAAGAAAAAGTTAAAAGCGCGTTTCTGAAATGTCTGCCAATGCTGATTGTACTTGTATCAACGGGCATTTTCATATTCGCGATAAAATTTGTGATAGGCATATTTTACGAGCCGAAAGACACGGTTTATCAAAAAGAATACGGCGACGAAAAATTCACGGTGATACAATGCTATCAAAGACCCGCGAGCCACTATTACCTTTTTTCGGGCGATTTCGAGTTTGACGAAAGCCGTTACAAAAAGGTCGCGTCCGAACACGACCGTGTTCATTGCGCGGACAACCCGCTCGCGCTTTTCACGCTGAACGAAACTCCGCTTGATATGGACAACACGACGGTTAAAACGCTCGTTTCAGGTACGGGGCTGAACGTTTATCAGTTCGGAGAGTTTGTGATTTACAAGTTGGAGGGAGAGTACGGGGTTTTCGCCCCGCTGCGCGATTACGGCGAGTCCACAACCAAGCGCAAAAACGACTTGTATGTGGTACGTCAGCTGCTGAAAAACGACCGCTGGAAAGAGTTCGTATTGCCCGATTGGGAAAGCAGTGACGAGTTCCACGAAAAACTTGAAAAACTCGAATGGCATCTTGATACGGAATATAACGAGGATAATTAAACGGAGGTAATTTCCATTGGAATATCTTGACAAAATACGCAATTTCTGCATAATAGCCCATATCGACCACGGAAAATCCACGCTTGCCGACAGAATACTCGAACAGACCGAAACCGTTGCCAAGCGCGATATGGAAGACCAACTGCTCGATAATATGGATATAGAGCGTGAACGCGGCATTACGATTAAAGCACGTGCGGTTCGCCTTAAATACAAAGCGGACGACGGCAACGAATACATCTTCAATCTGATAGACACCCCAGGTCACGTTGACTTCAACTACGAAGTTTCGCGTTCGCTTGTCGCTTGCGAGGGCGCGATTTTGATTGTTGACGCTTCACAGGGTATCGAGGCGCAGACCTTGGCAAATACTTACCTTGCCGTTGAGAACGATTTGGAAGTTGTACCCGTTATAAACAAAATCGACTTGCCGTCCGCTCACCCGCAGGAGGTCAAAGAGGAAATCGAAAACGTAATCGGTATCGAGGCTATGGACGCGCCCGAAATATCCGCGAAAATTGGAATAAATATCCGCGCCGTTATGGAGGAAGTCGTTCACAAGATACCCGCCCCGAAAGGCGATATAAACGAGCCGCTGAAAGCGTTGATTTTCGACAGCTACTACGACAGCTACAAGGGCGTTATCGTTTATGTGCGTGTAAAAGAGGGTTCGATAAAGCCCGGCGACAAAATCCGTATGATGGCTTCCAACGCGGAGTTTACTACCGTTGAGGTGGGGTATATGGGTGCTACGGAGCTTGTTCCGTGTTCGGAACTGAAAGCGGGCGAGGTAGGATACATCGCCGCCTCGATTAAGTCAATCGGCGACACGAAAGTCGGAGATACCGTAACCAACGCGGACAATCCCGCCGCCGAACCTCTCGCGGGTTATCGTGAAGTAAACCCGATGGTATTCAGCGGTATTTACCCCGCCGACGGCGCGAAATATCCCGATTTGCGTGACGCTCTCGAAAAGTTGCAGCTGAACGACGCGTCGTTGTCGTTTGAACCCGAAAGCTCCATTGCGCTTGGATTTGGTTTCCGCTGCGGATTTTTGGGACTTCTGCATATGGATATTATTCAGGAGCGTATCGAACGTGAATACAACCTCGACATAATCACAACTGCGCCGAGCGTTGTTTACAAAATCGAAATGACGGACGGCACAACGAAAATGATTGACAACCCGTCCAATTTCCCCGATACAACGCTTATCGCGCAGGCGTGCGAACCTATGGTGAACGCGCACGTCTACACCCCGTCCGACTATGTGGGCAACATTATGGAACTCTGTCAGAACAGGCGCGGAGTTTTCAAGGATATGAAGTACATCGACACGAACCGTGTTGATTTACACTACGAATTACCGCTGAACGAGATTGTATACGACTTCTTTGATGCGCTTAAATCCCGTACGCGCGGTTACGCGAGCTATGATTACGAGATGATGGGCTTTGCGCCGTCAAAGCTTGTAAAGCTTGATATAATGCTGAACGGCGAGGTTATTGACGCGCTGTCGTTTATTGTCCACGCAGACAAGGCTTACGAGCGCGCCCGCAAAATGGCGGAGAAACTGAAAGAGCATATCCCGCGGCAGCTGTTCGAGATACCGATACAGGCGTGCGTGGGTGGCAAGATAATCGCCCGCGAAACGATAAAGGCGCTCCGCAAGGACGTTTTGGCGAAGTGCTACGGCGGCGATATAACACGAAAGAAAAAGTTGCTTGAAAAGCAGAAAGAGGGCAAAAAACGTATGCGGCAATTCGGTACGGTTGAAGTTCCGCAGGAAGCGTTTATGGCGGTGCTTAAACTCGATGACGACGACTAATCTCGGGCTTTACATTCACATTCCGTTTTGTCGGAAAAAGTGTCCCTACTGTGATTTTTACTCAACGGGTTACACCGAGGATTTGTCAAAACAATACGCGGACGCGGTTATCCGCAATCTGCGCTGTTACGGTGAAAAATACGACACCGTGTATTTCGGCGGCGGTACGCCGATACTCGCGGCAAGTGAAATTCCGCGAATACTGAAAGCGTGCAAAATTGAAAGCGGCGCGGAAATCACAGTTGAATGCAATCCGTGCGAAATGGACAGGAAAACGCTTGAAACGCTTTACAACGCGGGAGTAAACCGCATATCAATCGGTATTCAGTCGGCGAACGACACGGAGCTTGCGGCTCTCGGGCGAATGCACACGTTTGACGAGGCTCGGCGCGCCGTCCTTTTGGCAGGCGAAGTCGGTTTCCGTGACATTTCGGCGGACTTAATGCTCGGAATACCTCAACAAACGTTGAACTCGCTTGAATATTCCGTGAACAAACTCTCGGAACTGCCGTTAAGCCACGTTTCGGCGTATCTTCTGAAAATAGAGCCGAACACGGTTTTCGGGAAAAAGCCGCCCATAATTCCCAACGAGGACGAACAGGCGGAGCTTTATCTGAAAACGGTTGAGGAACTGCGCAAAAACGGCTTTGAACAGTATGAAATAAGCAATTTCGCGCGGAACGGTATGCAAAGCCGCCACAATCTGAAATATTGGCGGCGGGAGGAATACCTCGGAATAGGTGCGGCGGCACATTCGTTTTACAAAGGCAAACGTTTCGCCGTTGCGAGAAATCTGCGCGAATTTATCGCCGAACCGCGGCAGATTGAACAGATAACCGACGACAGTCCCGACGAAACCGAGGAAAAAATAATGCTCGGTCTGCGGCTTTGCGAGGGTATTCCGAAAGAGCTTTGGAAACGGGTTGAAAGCGGTTTGCGGCTTGTCCCGAAACAGTATTACAAAATCGAAAAAGAACATTTGTCGCTTACGGCGGAGGGATTTCTTGTGTCAAACGAGATTATCTCAACGTTATTGAGCCGAATAGAGGATAATTAAAGGAGAAACGTATGAACGCGAATAAGATTATTTCACCCGATAATAAATGCTTTGATTATATGGGCAGAATTGATTTTGAAAACCCCGAACGTCCAATGTTTATATGGGCGGGAAGTAATACACAAACCATTTTTACAGGCAAGTCGCTTTCGGTTATCGTTAGAAATTACGCTTTTCAAAAAGACGCGCATTTCGGCGTTGTGATTGACGGTGTATTCCACAAAATATTCCTCAAAAACAGTACCGATGATGAAATATATACGATTTGCGATAATCTAGAAAACGGCGAACATACGCTCGAAATTATCAAAACGCTTGCGGGATACAATTATTTCGAGTTCTACGGAATAATAGTTGACGAACATGCGAAAGTGAGAAACCCCGAACACAAATACGACTTGAATATCGAGGTGTACGGCGACAGCGTGTCTGCAGGGGAAGTTGTCGAGGCTCTGTATTACGAGGGGCAATGCGACCCGCCAAACCACGCAAACAAGCTCGACAATTCGTATTACGCTTACCCGCAAATGCTTGGGCGAATGCTGAACGCACGCGTTCACGATAACGCACAGGGCGGAATTGCTTTGCTTGACGGTACGGGGTGGTTCAACGCGGGAAATCTCACGGGAATGGAAAGCTGTTACGACAAGTTGGAATATGTCCCTTATTACAAACAGAAACCTTGGGACTTTTCACGGTTCACGCCCGATTTTGTGATATTCGCGATAGGTCAGAACGACAATCACCCCGACCCCGACTGCGTCAGAAATCCCGAATACCGCGCGAAATGGGAAAACAAGTATATTGAGATAATCCGCGACTTAATGGGAAAATATCCGAACGCCGTGTTTATTTCGCTTATGACGGTTTTGCGGCACGACATAGTGTGGGACGATATTCTTGACGAAATATGCCGTGAAATCAACAGCGAACGTTTTGTGCGTTTCCGTTTTTCAAGAAACGCCGCCGCGACATACGGTCACCCTCGCGCAACGGAACAAGCGGAAATGGCAACGGAACTTGCGGAATTTATACGAAAAATTATGGCGTAATATCTTCGCATATAAAAATCCCCCGGTTCTCACTCGATTTGTATATTCGGGTGAGAACTGAGGGATTTTGTTTTATTTCGGGAATGTTCTGTTGGAAATCGGTTCTGTGTTTATGTTGCCTCAAGTTTATTTTTCAATCATTGAGTTGATAAGCTCTTTAAGGCGCGAAACCGCATTTTCGGGGTTGAGTTTCTCGTCAAGCGTCTTGTCGCGGGATTTCAGCTCAAACACGCCCTCTTCAAGGTTGCGGGGACTTACGATTATACGCAACGGCACGCCGAGCAAATCCGCGTCCGAGAACATTACACCCGCGCGAACATTTCTGTCGTCGTAAATGACTTCAACGCCCGCCGCCTGCAAGTCGTCATACAGCTTATCCGCCGCCGCTTTGACTTTTTCGTCGTCGGCGCGTACGGCGCAAAGATGAACCTGCCAAGGCGCAATCGCCATAGGCCAGATAGGACCGTATTCATCGTGGCTTGCCTCGCAAACAGACGCGGCAAGACGTCCCACGCCGATACCGTAGCAACCCATAATCGGGGTTTGTTCCTTGCCGTCCTTGTCAAGATAGGTCATACCCATTGACTTTGTGTACTTTGTACCAAGTTGGAATATGTTGCCGACTTCAATGCCGCGCGAAATCGAAATCATACGCTCGCCGCATTCGGGGCAAATTCCGCCGTCGATTATTTTCGCGAAATCGTGATACTCGATATTCGGGCAATCACGTTCAAGGTCAAGACCCGTAAAGTGATAATCAACTTTGTTTGCACCGCAAACAAGGTTGTTTGTGTTTTTCAGCGACTCGTCAAACAAAACGGTATGCTCGCCGTTTATCGTCAGATTTACGGGACCGATAAAGCCTGCCTGCAAGCCGCAGTTTTCGTCGATAACGGCGGGGCGAATGTCGCAACCGAGATAATTGGTGAGTTTGGTTTCGTTTACGTCAAGGTCGCCGCGGAGGAATACAACAACGAAACTGTCGTCGGGTATCTTCTGATAAACAACCGCTTTCAGCGATTTTTCCGTGGGAGCTTTCAGGAAACCGCACACTTCCTCAATCGTGTGGCAATCGGGAGTGTTCACTTCCGTAAGGGGCTGCGATACTTCGTCGCGCGTGTTCTTGATTATAGAGGGCGCCGCCTCGACATTGGCGGTATAGCCGCACTTCTTGCATATAGCAATACTGTCCTCGCCAATGGGAGTCAACATCATAAACTCGTGAGAAACGCTTCCGCCCATCATACCGCTGTCGGACTTTACGGAAATGACGTTCGGCGCGCCGCAACGCTTGTAAATTCTCTCGTATGCCTTGTGAGCGCGCTGATAGTACTGCTCCAAATCTTCCTGCGAGGTGTGGAAAGAATAAGCGTCTTTCATTGTGAACTCGCGCACACGGATAAGACCGCCGCGCGGACGCGCCTCATCACGGAATTTCGTCTGTATCTGATAAATCATAAACGGATATTTCGTGTAAGTGTTCGCGTATTCGCGCACAAGCTGAACCGCCGCTTCCTCGTGCGTCATACCGAGAACCATAGGCTGACGGTTACGGTCGGTGAAACGTAGAAGTTCTGCGCCGATACTCTCGTAACGTCCCGTTTCCTGCCAAAGCGACGCGGGCATTACAACGGGGAACAAAACTTCCTGACCGTCGATTGCGTCCATTTCCTCGCGGATAATCTGCTCGATTTTGCGGGTAACACGTTTAAGCGGCGGGAAATTGGAGTAAATTCCGTTCGCCACATATTTGATGTAGCCGCCGCGCACCATTAAAGCGTGACTGTCAATCTGACAGTCCGAGGGACGCTCTTTAAATCTGTCGCCGATAAGTTTATCAAGTTTCATTTCAAAAGTTCCTTTCCAAAAAATAAAACGTCCCTCAACACAAAGTCAAGGGACGAGTAATTACACCCGCGTTACCACCCAAATTCGGATAAACCGCGCTCAAAATCTCGTAACGGGAGAAACCGTCGCCGCTTAATCAAACGTTTTCGCGGCGCACTCCAAGACGGGTTCGGCAAACGAAATCCGCGGCTCGCACCAAACGCCGTTTCTCTGAAAATCCCGCAATGCCTACTGTTTCTTGTCACAGCTTTAATCTTATGTTTTGATTATAACATATTTCTTCCGATTTGTCAATACCTGATTTTTCGTCATAGTGCGTGATTGCACGACAAATATTGTGCGGTGTGAGTCATATATTATAATACTAACTTCTTTTGTGGGTTATTTTTTCGGTTATAACGGAATATATTTTTACAAAATTACGGAATGAACACAAAAAGGAGAACACAATGGAAAATGTCGTGAAACCACATAACAAAGGCGTTTTGCCTATTGAGAACAACGTTCCCAACGAAAAATCTATGCCGTTACAGCAAGCCGCTCCACCTACCGCCGAAATTACCGAGAAAAGCGAACAAACAAGCGCGGACAAGCCGCATATTCGCTCGCCGTTATTGCGGCGGCACTCCACAAAAATCACAATGTCAGTGGCGGCGGTTATCGGTGTTGCGGCGGGCGCGCGACTGATATTGGCAGGGGATTTGTTTGCGGAAAACGCGGCAAACGCTGTCGCTCAAACGCTTGTCGGCTCGTTCGGTGAGATATTTCTGCGGCAGGCGGTTCTCGGAACAGTGTTTTTGTGCGTGGAATTTTTGCTCGGATTTTTCGCGTTCGGTGATATTCTTGTATGGACCTTTCCGTTTTTGTCGTCTGTCGGAACTGTTTTGCGGCTCTTTTCGGCAGGCTCTCCGAAAATGCTTCCCGGTACGTTGATTTGCCTTGTCGCAGTCGTAGCCGGCGCGGCATATTCGGCGGATATGTCGGAACTGTTGATGCGATTGTCGCGCGGCGGTACGGTCTATATGGAAACTCGCCCAAAACGGACTTACGCACTTCATTTTTTAGGGTGCTTGGCGGGTGTAGTGTTCGGGGCGATACTTGTCGGTGCATTGGCGATAGTGTAACAAAAAAACCGCGGCAGAAAATGCCGCGGTTCGCGTTATTTGATTAAGGCAACACCGCACAAAGAACGCCTTACGGCTTTGTCGTCAGTTGCCCTCTGTTGTGCGGCGTCCTTGCCGCACTTTTGGGGCAACAACGCAAACATCGTGTTTGCGCATCTTGCTTGCATATTTTTCGCCATAGCGTT
>JALEQE010000037.1 GCA_022766825.1 Oscillospiraceae bacterium
CAGCGAATGGGCGCGGAGTTTTCTCAACCAATGGCAGACAATGAACACTCGATTATAGAGGGACGGTGTCCGATTTCTGAAATACAGGGGTATTCTGCCGATATGACGGGATATACCCACGGTACGGGGCGGCTTTCTACCGTGCTGGACGGGTATTATCCCTGCCACAATCAAGATGAAATCGTTGAGAAAATTGGTTACAATTTCCAGAACGACGTAGAAAACTCTGCCGACAGTATTTTCTGCTCTCACGGCGCGGGATATCTTGTAAAATGGAATGAAGTTCCCAATAAAATGCACATTCCCAGCGTTTTATGTTCTAATCGGGTAACAGTAACAGACAGCGAAATATCATCTTACAAGAAACGTATAGCGACAGACAAGGAGCTTATGGAAATATTTGAGCGGACTTACGGCAAAATCAACCGTTCGGAACGCACGGCAATGCGCCGAGACAAGCCGCTTGAACAAAATTACAAGTCGCACGAACCGTCCACCGCAACAGAATATCTGCTCGTTGACGGCTACAATATTATTTTTTCGTGGAACGAACTGTCAGAAATTGCGCGCGATAACCTTGATTTGGCGAGAACGCGTTTAATTAACCTGATGTGCAACTATCAAGGTTTTAAACGATGCAATTTGATTTTGGTTTTTGACGCTTATAAAATAAAGAGCGATCGTGAAATCGAACATTTCGGTGATGTAACTGTTGTGTACACAAAGCACGCCGAAACCGCCGACAACTACATTGAACGCACAGCGCACAAACTCGCGGGTAACAACCGTGTCCGCGTTGCGACGTCCGACGGAACGGAACAAACGATAATACTCGGTCAGGGCGCTTTGAGAATTTCCGCCCGTGAATTTAAACTCGAAGTTGACGAGGTAATGGAAACAATCCGCAAAGTGCTTGACGAAAATAGGTGATATAGTGGAAATTGAACCAATCGCATACGTTGAAAACGATTATAAGGAAAAATTCGGCATACCGCGCCAAAGCGGACTTGTAAACCTTACATCAAAAATTGTATTTGTGCCGAAATACTCTGATGAAAACGCTTTGCGCGGTCTGGAAGAATTTACGCACATCTGGCTAATATGGGGATTTTCCGAAGTAAAAGGCGGCTTTTCCCCTACCGTACGACCGCCGCGGCTAGGCGGAAATATACGCAAAGGTGTTTTCGCGACGCGTTCCCCATATCGACCGAATCCGCTCGGCTTATCCGTTGTGCGGCTCGAACGCATTGAACGCGGTGTTATCACCGTTTCGGGCGCGGACATTATGAACGGAACACCGATTTACGATATCAAGCCGTATCTGCAATATGTTGACAGTATACCAAATGCCGCTAACGGGTGGGCTCTTGCCGAACACGGCGGCACGCTTAACGTTGAATTTCCCGAAGAGCTTTTGCGGCAAATCCCCGAAAACAAACGTAGAGGACTTATTGAACTTCTCTCACAAGACCCTCGACCGCAATATCAAAACGACCCCGAACGAATTTACACAATGGCATTTGGACAATGGCAGATTTCGTTCCGTGTTGACGGCGAACGGCTATTTGTGGTAAGTTTGAAAAAATAACTGTGTAAATGCAATATTTACAAACTTTTTGACTATACTATATTTACAGCTGGCGTACATCGCCATAGTTTTCTGTTCAATTTAGATAAAAAAAAACGCCGCGTGGAATGAAATAACCTACGCGGCGTTATGATATATCTTAATTTCAGAATTTAGGTTTAAAAGGAATAATATCTTCTTTCTTCATAATAATTATGACAGAAGAAGCAATCATAGCAAGCGCGCTGATGATAAGGAATATACTGCTTACAATTATTCCGCCAACTGCTAATGAATAGAAACTTCCAAGCATCACGAAATTGAATATAAACATTAAAATACCCGAACCCGCAGCTATATATGAAAATAAAGATTTTTGTTTGGTTAATATTGTAAATGCAACTCCCAAGCCGGAAAAAACAAAAGCAAGGATTGCGGGAATTCTCGCAAGATTGGAAAAATTATAAAGCGCATACGCAGCATTAAAAGTGCTACCGTAATGATATTTAGAAGCGTGACCTAACATCGCTCCTATTGAAGCCCATGAACCAATTGCACCGATAAGTGTCAATAAACCGAGTAAAGCAAGAAGACCTCTCAAAGCCTTGTTGATAATGTCAACCATCTTAGGATCAAGATTCAGTTTGAAACCTGTTGAAACCGGTTGAGCATTATATTGCGGTGCGCCATACTGGGGTGCCGCCTGCTGTGTAGGATTTGTCGGCTGAGGGATATCGGACTGTGGAGCATTCTGCTGAGGTGCGCCGTTCATTACAGCGTTCGTAGCATTGTTTGTGGGCGCTCCGCAAAAACCACAAAATGTTGCATTGTCATCAATTGTCTTTCCGCATTTGGAACAAAACATATTTTTTCCTCCCAAAAATAATAATTCGAACCGAATTTTGTTTTATCATACCAATTACTAATACCATAAATGAGAAAACAAATTTCTTCCAAATAATATTATACCAAATATTAGCATATCCACGCAAGTCTAATTTTCACCAAAAAAACACATTGAAAAATGATATTTTTTTAAGTATTATACAATTTATCTTGACAAGATATTACTAAAATGGTATAATCTAAAGTAGAAAATTGTTTTTTTGAAAGGAAAATTCGACATATGAAAACAAAAAGTGTCAAGGGCACACGCGATTATTTGCCGCAGGAGGCTGAGCTCCGGGATAGAATGCAAAAAAAGATTGTTGATATATACCGTCAAAACGGTTTTTCACGCATAATGACGCCTGCCGTTGAAGATATAGAAAACCTTGACAAATCGGACGGCGGCGATAATCTAAATCTGATTTTTAAAATAATGAAACGCGGTGACAAGCTGCAAAAAGCTCTTGAAAACGGAAAAGAAAACGAACTTTGCGATATGGGATTGCGCTATGACTTGACATTGCCGCTTACCAGATACTTCGCGGCAAACCGTCAGAACCTCCCTTACCCTTTTAAGGCTATTCAGACTGACAAGGTTTACCGCGCGGAAAACCCGCAGAAAGGGCGTTTGCGCGAATTTATGCAATGTGATATTGACGTCATAGGCGATCCCGAACCCGAATGTGAAATAGAACTTATCGCCGTAACCGCAAAAGCTCTCCGCGCACTTGATATCGGCTCGTTTACTGTTCGAGTAAACGACAGAACGGTTCTGAACGCTATGCTTTCCGCATTTGGATTTGCAAACGAAGAGCTTCCCTCCGTTTGCATAAGTTTCGACAAGTTTGATAAAATCGGAGTTGACGGCGTTTCAAACGAACTTACCGAAAAAGGATATGACAAATCCGCGATTGAAAAGCTGTCGGACGTACTTTCAAAACTTCCGCTGACGCTTGATAAAGTTACTGAAATTGTCGGAGAAGAAACAACAGCACGACTTTCAAAAATCATCAACGCAAGCCGAGAAATCGCGAATGGAAATTACGGTGTTGAATTTGACATATCACTTGTACGCGGACAAGGTTACTACACGGGAACAGTATTTGAAGTGCGTTCCGAAAACTTCGGAAGCTCTGTCGCGGGCGGTGGAAGATATGATAATCTTATAGGAAAGTTTATCGGCGAAAATATCCCCGCGTGCGGTTTCTCAATCGGCTTTGAACGTATATTCAGTATTCTGATCGAACAGAAACGCGCTGTTTCTTCAAAAAATAAAATCGCAATTTTCTATGAGGATAATTTCAGTGATGTGTACGCAAAAGCCGAAGAGCTTCGTAAAGAATATGATGTTGCGATATTCAAAAAGCCGAAAAAGCAGGGAGCTTTTCTGAATCGTTTGCAAACAAGTGGATTTGTGGGCTTTGCATACGCGGACGGAAATGTAAAATTGTTTGAAAAATAATTATGGGGTGCAGTATGGTACTGATTTTAACATCGGAAGGCGGAACGGGAAGTTCTGTTGCCAAGGGGCTTGAAAAGCTGAATATAAGCGCGGTTTGCTGCGACGAAAAAGTAGACGTGGGCGATATTTCTCAATACAATGCGGTTTTCTTCACGGGTGATTTCGCTATTGGTTCGATTGCTTGCGCCGAGCTTGCCAAAAAACTCTGTAAAGAGTGTTCAGCGGCCGAAATCCCGGTTATCTTTGATCCTACACTTGGCTGTTTACAGCCGGAAAGCTATGATACAATAAACGAACTTGCCGTACTAAGCGAGATATTTGTACCAAGCGACGAGGACGCGAAATCACTTTGCGTAATAAGCGATCCCGAAAAAATAGCCGAACGATATTTGAATTTGGGTACAAAAAAGATTGTTGTCACTCTTGACAAAAAGGGCGCATATTTCAAAAGCGCAAAAGAGAGCGGCTATGCGCCTACATTCCGCGCGGACAAAGTAATCGATACGGCAGGTGCAGGAAACGCATTCGCGGCAGGTCTGATAAGCGGTGTTATTGATGATATTCCGCTGGCAGAAGCTGTTGTACGGGCGAATGCCTGCGGCTGCATATCAATACAGCACGAGGGAGAATATTATCCCGACACCGCCGAACTTCGAGACTATATGCTCTCCCACCGTTTTGCCGTGGAAGGCTGCAAAGAGTTCTGACTTATTATAACACCCGGAGAATACTATGACGCTTTATGTCACCGACCTAGACGGAACTTTACTTCGTTCAGATATGACAATTTCGCAACATTCAATAAATACTATAAACCGCCTTATTGACGAGGGGGTTATGTTTACTTATGCAACAGCGCGTTCATATGTCAGTGCCTCTCCGCTTGTAAGTAATTTAAATCTGCAGTGCCCCGCCGTTATTTTCAACGGCGTTTTTGTTGTCGATCCGAAAACAGGACGGCATATTATTGAAAACACCTACTCAAAAGAATGTCAGACGCTTGCGCGTGACTTCTTTGTAAATGAAAATATTGCGCCGCTTGTGTATTCAAACATAAATGGTCGTGAACGGGTATCGTATCTTGAAAACCGTTTTGACGATGTGGAAAACTATGTAAATTCGCGAAAAAACGATAAACGTCTGCGGCCGGTGAAAAGCTATGAGGAATTATTTGACGGCGATATATTTTATTTCACGGTTATTGACCCGAAAAATACCGTTCTTCTCGACAGTGTTTTCACAACTGAAAACGGCTTTGCGAGGAATATTCAGCGGGATACTTACGACGATATGATATGGTATGAAATATACGATAAAAGCGCGTCAAAAGCAAATGCCGTTCTGCAAGTCAAGGAATTGATCAAAGCCAATGAATTGGTTTGTTTCGGCGATAATTTCAACGACATTTCGATGATAAAAGCAGCGGACGTGGGAGTTTCTGTGGAAAATGCCTGCGACGAACTGAAAAAAATATCCGATGTGATAATCGATAGCAATAATAACGACGGGGTGGCGAACTTCATTGATAAACGCCGATAAATTCAGCAAGGCTGTCGAGGCGGCGGTTGCGCGTGAAAAAGGACTACACGGCTCAGTCGGCACACAGAATGAAAAACTGATACACGCGGCTTTGAAAAACTATTACGCAGAATTTTCCGATGAACAAGAAATAAAAATCGGTGACTTTTATGCGGACGCGGTCTGCGAAAACGGTATTTTCGAGATACAAACACGACAACTTTACAAGCTGAAAGAAAAGCTGAGAACGTTTTTGGATTTTTCGCGCGTAACAGTTGTATACCCTGCCGAATGTCAGACAGAAACGCTTTACATAAACGAGAACAGCGGCGAAATTGTAAAACGAACTTCGCCGCGTAAGATAAACTCGCTTTTGAAAGTATTTGATGAACTATATTCTATCCGCGATTTTCTGAACAACGAAAATCTGCGGATAATTGTGGCAAGACTGAAAACACAAAAGAGAATTTATTTCCATGGGAATATACCGCCCGATTTGACAAATCGACGTGAGAAAAATCGGTGCCGAACAGAAAAATTCCCGTTGGAATACTGTGAGGAAATAATTCTGGAAAACAAAACGGACTATTTGCGTTTTCTTCCCGAAAACCTTGAAAATGAATTTACAAAAGCAGATATTTCCAAAGCGACGAAAGAGAGCAAATATTCACTGCGGACGGAAATACTGCGAACAGTCGGAATAATCGAAAAAACAGGCAAAAAAGGTAACAGCTATTTGTACAAAAGGAGTTTGTGATGCTCAAGTTTATTGTTGGAAAAGCGGATCTAAATATCTCAGCGGCAGTGCGAGGCGAGCTTGTTTCACGCTTGGAAAGCGGTAACGAAAAACACAACATCATTTATCTTGTGCCAGATCAGTTTGAATACGAAACAGAAAAAGCAATATATAGGATACTTGATGAAAAAGGTCTTCTGAAACGCTTTTACGAGATTAGAATCACGACATTTTCGCGTATTTGCAGAGAGATTCTTGAAGAATGCGGCGAACACCGCCCTTTTGCCGACGATATTGTAAAAAATATCATAATGCACAAAACTGTCAGCGAAAACAAAAGCAGTCTGTCCGCGCTGAATAAAATTGCTTCAAGACCGGGTTTCTGCGAAAAAATGGTCAAAGCAATTTCCGCGCTTAAGACCTCCGGTATAACCTCGCGCGATATGGAAATAAGCCTTAATGCTATTTCAAAAACCGATGATAGTCTGTCTGCCGATCTCCCGATAATGAAAAAACTGTACGAAACAAATGCTCTGTATACGAACTATGAAGCGCTTTTGTCCGATTATGTAGACAAGCTTGATATAACTGCAATGGCAGCGGAATATGTGGCATCCTGCAAAAGCGAAACGTTCCGCAATTCAGATGTATTTGTTGATTGTTTCAATGATTTCACCCAAAGTCAGCTTCGATTTCTGAAAAGTGTTATAATCAAGGCTCAGAACGTGACATTTGGATTTACCGCTCAATTAGACAGCGACTGTGATGTTTTCCGTACGGCAAACGGACATATTTCACGTTTAAAACAGGTAGCAGAAGAGAACTCCCTTCCAGTTGAAATTGTAACCGAACGGATTGAAAGAAGAATTGATGAAAACTCTGCGCTGTGTGGGTTGTCAAAGTATCTGTTCCAAGATGTAAAATGTGATGACGAATTAGGTGACAGATGCGAACTTTTAAAGGCAAAAAACATTTATGAGGAGCTTGACTATGTCGCCGCTAAAATCAAAGAACTTACAATCGACAAGGAAATGCGGTATAATCAAATTGCCGTATTATGTACAAATGTCGGTACATACGGAAAATATATCGAAAGCATCTTTAAAAAATACGAAATACCTGTATTTCTTGACACTCCAGAACCAATTCTCTATCAGCCGCTGATAAATCTGGTTATCTCTGTCCTCAACGCGCTGACCGATTTTTCTGTTGACACTGTTCTGAGCTGCGTCAAGACAAAGTTCTTTGCAAAGCCGATGACATTTACCGATGAAAACGAAGATACAGAAGATTTAGATGAGATTTTCGATGACGATGAAGAATTTATCGGCAATGACGATCAGATGACGCTTTTCGATATATTCGGTGAAGCAGCCGCCGCTCCGACAAATAATATCGGGAAAAAATCCGAAAAAATCAAGTTTATTGCTCTTTCCGATAAGGATATCGATGAGTTTGAAAATTATATCTACGAATGGGATCTCAAAACAAGTCATTTGAAAAAGGCTTTCAACTTCAAAGACAAACGTTTTGAAAACGATATTTCACTGCAAACAGCGGAACAAGTAAGAAAAGCTGTTGCCGTACCTCTTCTTGAACTTCGTAACAAGCTGAAAAAGCATGAAAATAGTATTAGCGGAGCGGAGATCACAGAAGCATTGTATGATTTTCTTGTAAATAAAGTAGGTATGCGCCGCGCAATATTCAAACGCTGCAAAAACGAGGAAAATACCGCTCTGGATACGGAAAAAGTCGCTCTTTATCAGCGGCTTTGGAATTCGCTTATCGACATATTCAACAAGCTGTATGATGAGCTTGCCGACACAAACGTGACAATTACCGAATACCGCGATATATTCCGCGAAATCTGTGCCGCGACAACACTTGCCGATCCTCCTCGGTTCATTGACTGTGTTCTTGTTGGTGACATCGACCGCACACGAGCGGACAACATAAAAGCCGCATTTATAGTTGGCGCTTCATATGAAGCGTTTCCGACGCCTGCCTCGGAAGCAGGTATTTTCTCACAGTATGAAATGGAGCTTATCTGCGATAAAATCGTACATATTGAAAACAGTCCCGAAAACGATGATTTGTCATCGTATATGGATATTATTTCTCACATCGGTGATAACGACCGCCGCGAATACTGCCTGAAATCGGTTACAGAGCAATACAATCTGTCATTGTACCGCGCATATCGCGCAATTACACTTCCGACCGAATATCTGTGCATCAGTTGTCCCGACAACGATACTTCGGGAGAGGCTCTGGGACGTTCCGATGTTTTCGGAGATATTATATCAACGTTTAAAAATGTCAGAATATCGGACGCCGGTTCTATGAACAACAAATTTTACTGCCGTACTCTGAAAGCCGCAAAGATGCGTTATGCTATCGGGTTGAACGAGAATACCAATGATAACAAAACCCTGCGTGTTCTTTTGGAGAAAGAAGACAGCGAATTTGTGAAAGCGTTGGATGAAATTCGCAAAATACGCAAAGACACCGCGTACGATAAGGACAACAGCAACAAGTATTTTTCAGGAAAACACTCCCTGAATAAAAAAACCGCAAACCTGCTTTTCCCTCGTTCAATGGGGACTACCTCAGTTGAAAAACTGAATATTTGCAAATTCAGCTATTTCTGTGAATACGGACTGAAAATCAAAGAACGTAATCAGCGCAGTTTTACAAGAAGCAAACGCGGTGAAGCAATACATTTTGTTTTTCAAAATGTGCTTGAGGAATACAGCGGCGATATGGAAGCGTTTTTCGCTCTCAGAAGAAGCGAACTACTCTCACTCTCCAAAAAGTATCTTGCAATTTACCGTGAAAGCGAAACCAACAACGACAGCGAAGAAGACAAACGTACCGAATATCTGTTCAACAATATCGCAAATTCCGCGACAGATGTACTGATTACAATTCAAACGGAGTTGTTTTCGAGAAAATATCGTCCCAAATTCTTTGAACTGAATATAAGCAGCCCTGACAAACACCCCATTATTGACAACGAAAACACCGTAACGGCTATTCCACCGGACGCGGAGATTTTCAGCGGGAATATTACTGCACCTCCGCCCCATATGAACGCTCAGACAGATAAAAACTCACCGTATATAATCACTGCACCGCTTACTCTGAAACTGAGCAACGGCGATGATATTACTGTGCAAGGTATAATAGACCGCGTTGATATGTTCAGGGCGGATGAGAAAAGCGACGGAAAACCGACCGCGTATATCCGTGTTGTTGATTATAAAAGCTCCATTCACACATTCGACCTTAAAAATGCGCAAAACGGCATCAACATACAGATGCTGCTGTATTTATTTGCGTTACAAAGTGCAAATGAACATAATCCCTCAATAACAATACGTCCCGGAGGAGTGAGCTATATTCCTTCAAACAACAACGGCGCTTCGGAAGAACAGCTCTCTCCATACCGACTTCTTGCAATGAATTATCACGAAAGCGGACTGTTTATCAAAGACGAAATAACGGAAAACGATTTAAACAGCTATATAGACCATATTTTCAATTATTTCGACAGTGACAGCTCTATAAATCCGAATGACGTTGAAAAAATTAAAAGCACATTTGAACCAAAAAAACAGAACGTTGCCGAATCAAAATATTTCAAAGATCTGCGTACCGATATTATGCAAAAAATATCAGATAATCTTAACGCAATATTCAGCGGAACAATCGATGCAATCCCGACTACCTACTATGAAACCTCGATAAAACCCAACGGCGGTGAAAAAACGAAATACAAAAATCCGTGCGAATATTGCCGTTTTAAAGAAATATGCCAGAATACCGGAAATAATATAAACAAAATCGAAAAAGCGATGCTGAAGCCCAAAAAACCAAAAAAGAATGATAATAAGGTTTATTGGGAAAACAAATATATAACCAAGATATCAAACGACCACGAGGAGGCGAACAATAATGGCAAATGAAATAATACTCAATCACGATCAGCTAGAAGCTATTGGTTATCCTCACAATAAATCCGCAATAGTAACCGCGGCGGCAGGAAGCGGTAAAACCACGTTACTTGTTCAACGCGTCATACGCTTGCTTTCAGATGTATCGCTTGATATTCCCGCAGATTCTCTCGCAATTATGACATTTACCAGAAATGCGACAAAAAGTATGCGTGAAAAGCTCAATAATGCTCTAAATAAAGAGCTTGATCGCCTTGCTGAAAAAGACTCGGCGGAAGACCGACAAAAATATGATTACCTTAAAAAGCAGATGTTCGCTCTTCGCAGAGCGTCAATTTCTACAATTGACGCATTCTGCCTGAGAATAATCAAAGAAAACGCCGAAGCGTTTGATCTTCCGCTTAATTTCAGCATTTCCGACAACGCCAAAAAAGCGGCTTTACAATCTCAGGCATTGAAGTCCGCAATGGAGGAGCTTTATAGTGATACGTTCACCGAAGAAGAACGCGACTCACTTTTTTTCTCGTTCAACTTCGAGGATGACCAAAACCTTGAACAAGCTATTCTATCGGTTTCGGAAAAGCTGTCCGGTTTTCCCGACCCTGAACAATGGATACAGGACGCCATAGATGTATACAGTGACAATTCCTCTGTCGAAAAAAACTTTCTGCCATTATTAAACAACTGCCTTGAACTTTATGTGCATATGGCAGAACTGAATGTAAAAAAATACCGCGACCTGAATATATATGATGAACTTTGTGAGGAAGTAGAGAGTGGATTAAAAGAGAAAAAAACCGATTCACTTATCAAGATGAAAGATGAAGTACTCCCCGAAATAAAAAAATACATTGCATTTGACGAAAATCGGATAAAAGCACTGTTAAACGATTATAAAATCTATAAAGAAACGCCATCAACAGAAACACTCAGTACATTACTTGAAAATTTGGAGAACAATTCTGTGAATCCGCCTGAACGTTTCGGCAGGAACGGAAACTCACTGCAGGCAAAAAAATCATTCAACTTAATATCGAGTACAATTGATGAACAAGTAAACAAAATTCTTGATATCAAAATAGACAAAGAGTGTGAAAACAAATATATTTCCGCAGTTCAGAATTGTGTAAAATCCTTTTTCAAACTGCTTAAAATTTTTACGGAATGTTACGACATAGAAAAAAACACGTCGGGATTTATTGACTTTTCCGACTGCGAACGTCTCCTTTACAACAAACTGAGCGAAAACAATGGCGATAATGAATTCCGCAGGCAGCTTTCACAGCGTTTCAGCTGTATAATAGTTGATGAATTTCAGGACTCAAACAATATTCAAGCCGAAATATTCCGTTTGCTTGGAGAAGGACGGCTATTTTATGTGGGTGATGTAAAACAATCCATTTACTCATTCCGAGGTGCTGATCCATATATTATGGCTGATTTGTGTGACAACCCCGACAGCGGTTTTAAAAAACTACCGCTTAACATCAACTACCGTAGCAGAAAAGCAATTATCGACACAGTAAACGCGGCATTCACCGGACTTATGACACCCAAATACGGCGGAGTGGACTATGCGGACAGAAACGGTCTGAATTTAGGTTGTAAACTTCCCGAGCCCGAAAACAAAGAACTCTATGACTCCGAAATATGCTTTATCCACGGTTCAAATGAAGAGGTTGCCGAAGATGAACAGGACAATAATATGGTACTTCCGCGTTATGTGGCAAACAGGATTAAGGAACTACACGATAATGAAAACTTCCTTGTTGCGGACGGGAAAGATGAAAACGATAATATAA
>JALEQE010000061.1 GCA_022766825.1 Oscillospiraceae bacterium
AAGGAACATAAACTATGAAGCATTTTTCATTGACTAAACTGATCGCCGCGCTTTGCATTACCAATATTTTTGTATTCTCCTGTGCTGTAACAGGTACAGTAGGCGATGCAAATATCGAAAGCGTAGCAGAGGATAACTCTGTTCCCGACGATACCCATACTATCGGTGGAACAGTAGATTTTATCGGCGATGACGATGTTACAAAAGAAGATAATATAAATAACGATAACAGCACCGGTATATCAGAAATTGTAAAGCTTGGTTTTGCCAAACCGACAGTTGCGCAAAAGAAAGTATCATCATCTTATATTCCGACATCATCGGTAAAAGAACTTACCGACAAGGGAACAAGCATTGTATCTTCAACGACATCTTCAAGCGAAAATATCGATATTGTCGATTCCTATGATGCACCGGATCCGGAACCCACCCCAGAACCGGAACCCACTCCTGAACCGGAACCTACTCCAGAACCGGAACCTACTCCTGAACCGGAACCTACGCCCGAACCTGAACCCGAGCCCACTCCTGAACCAGAATCCAAGCCGGACGAAACCAGCAGTTCGACTAATTCGACTGAAAGTTCCTCCATCGGAGAAAGCTCAGGCACATCAGATAACACATCGTCAGATACTCCAAGTGATGACCCTAATTCCGAAATACTTCGTGTAAACGACAACGGTACGGAAGTTTCAGGAAATGCTGTTGATATTATTTCAAGAATCGTTGAGAACGAGATTGGATGCACGTTTGCTCCCGAAGCAATCAAAGCGCAAGCTGTAACGGCATATACATACGTTAAGTATCACAATCTGCATGGAAGCGCCCCATACTGCATTTTAAAAGACGATGTACATGATTCGGTACGAGTTCTTGTAAATTCGGTTATCGGAGAGGGAATATACTATAACGGCGAACTGATTCAGGCTGTGTATTCTGCTTCTTCCGCAGGAAGTACCGCTTCCAGTCAAAATGTGTGGGGAGGATATATTCCGTATCTTCAAGGCGTATATTGTGAGCTTGATGAAAAATACGATCCTAACTACGGCATAAAAACCGTTTTCTCTGAAAGTGATATGAAATCGCGCATATTCAACAACACCGGCATTACGCTTTCAGGTGATCCGTCGAAATGGTTTGAGATTGTAAACCGAACTGAAGGCAAATACGTTGGCGATATGAAAATCGGCGGCAAAGAATACTTTGTCGATAAAGATGGAGATACTCTTAAAATAACCGGCAGACGTTTCCGCGAGATAATTATGGATTTTGATATCCGTTCATCTGCATTTGACATTGAATATAACTCAAATACAAAAGAGTTTACCATCACCACCTATGGTTACGGACACGGAGTCGGACTCAGTCAGAACGGAGCAAACAACCTTGCGAAATACTGGGGCTGGGATTATAAAAAGATACTGACGTTCTATTTCAGCGGTACAGAAGTTTATTGAGTACATAATTAACGCCTTGCAGTAATTTGCAAGGCGTTATTTGTATTAAATTATTTAGTGCGAATTACCCCGAAAGGAAATAATCAGCTGATTACAGCTTCAAGCTGCTGAGCCCGTGACAGGATATTACTTATAAGAATTGCGGCAAGAGCTATATTAAAAATATTTGAAATTCCGATAAATGTCGCAGCTGTGCGCTTGCTGTGGTTTGCTCTGAGTGCCGCCGATGCCGCGCCTATCCACGCTGCTGAAGCGGCAACCGCAATAACCAGCACCAAAATAGCGGCAAATGCGGTTACATTGACCTTGAATATCTTTATCAGCACCATTTCAATTATAAAATCTGATAATGGAAGTAAGACCAACGGAAGCGTCGCAATTGCCCACTCTTTATGATCACGTTTGAAATATATCAATACAAGCAACAGAAATACTCCAGCGATAACGCCGCACTCAATAGCCATAATGCCACCACCTTAAAATGATTTTACCTAATCATTATTTTAACAGTTCCTTAGCTTTTTCATTATCCGCGCAAATCGCATAACTTACAGAAGTACCGTTGACTTCAACAAAATAATCATCAAATTTATACATTTCATTAGGGGTATAATCCTGAAATGTCTTGCGCTGCTGTTCAACACGCTTGTTAAGCGCGTCTTTTATACGTTTCGCGGCGTCAGTGTCTTTTGCGGTGAAAACGCCGAACTCATCAGGCATTGCTCCAGAACCGCATACATATGCAGAAAAATCCGAAACATCCGATTCTTCAATACCAAAACGCTCCTTTAAAGTATCAGCTTTTACACTCACCATTTCGGGGAACTTTACGGCTTCTTTCAACGCCGCGGTTTTAGCCGCAAGTCCGCTTTCGGAAGTCGCGCTCTGAGTGGAAGCTGTACTATTAGCGGCGGAAGAATCCGAGCCGCTTGCTGTTGCAGCCGAGCTTGTTGAGTTTGACGTATTGCTTGTTGTGCTTGACGTATTTCCGCCGCAACCTGTGAGAGCCGCGCAAGCCATTGCTACTGCCAATACTGTAATAATCTTCTTTTTCATATTTTGTTCCTTTCCTTTGTTAAGGCAATATCGTACAAATCCGTAAGGTGTTCTTTATACGGTGTTGCCCTAAAATACTTTATTGCTGAAGAATCTTTTGAATACCTGAAAGCATTACAGGATATGTTGTACCTTTGAAATGCAGACCGTCTACTTCTGCATAATCGGCTTTGAAATAACCATTTTCATCTTTCAGAACTGAATTTAAATCGTAATATGTAATCCCAAGCTCATCGCACAAGGATTTAATAACATTATTACCGTTGTTGATTATGGTATTCGTTATGCCCGAATAGCTTGCCAAAGAGCTGTCGGAAGTTATCGGCGGAACCGATACAACAAGAATTTTACTGTTAGGACATTCGGTTTTTAATGTATTCAGCAGACCGCGGTAACCTGTCTCAAAATCATCAAAATCTGTCTGCGGAGACAAGCAGTTCGATCCAAGCATAATTATAATCCGCGTCGGCTGCATTTTTTTCGCGTAGTCCACGGCACTGCCCGAATAGTAATTTTCATCAAACACCGTTGTCTGCGCGCCATATGGTGTATATCCGACCGCCGCCGCAACATTCCTGTGGTCAAGATAACCGTACAGATAAAGGCCTGTAAAAATACTGTCGCCGATAAACAAATCATTATTGAAAAACTCAGCGTTAAAATCGGCGGCGGGTACAACAGGATCCTGTTCGGTACTTGATGTACTTGTTGTGCTTTCTGTACTTAATGAACTTTCTGTACTTGATGAACTTTCAACAATTTCAGTACTTGAAGACACCAACCCGGTATCAACAGTGCTTGACACCGTATCTGATACTGCCGCGCTCTGAACGGTTGACGCTGTGCTTTGAACTTGTGTACTTAAAGTGCTTGAACTTGATACAACAGCCGCATTCTTGGAATTGTTTTTCGACGCATCCGCTTTATCGTATTTTATATTATTGAAAGCGATCGCAAAAACAACACCGCAAATTGCCAGAATTACACCAATCATCAAAACGTTGGTTACGATAACAGACGTAGGAAGCTTTTGCCTTTTGGGAATATTATACTTGCTCTTTCCGCTTGTTTTAACGGGTACATTGTGATATGTCGGTCTTTTTCCGTTTCTATTATTCGGAGATTTATACTCGCTCATTACATACCTCCTCGAAAGCTTATTATGTGTCAATAATATAGTTTTCAACAAATAACATTATAATACATTATGAGGAATTTTTCAAGTGGTTAAACGAAAAATTTCATATTTTCGGCATATTGTTCAATTGCGCATTTTCCGCTCGTACCATTCTTGTTTAGTCATAAGAACCTGCCGCGGCTTTGAACCCTCAAACGCTCCGACAATGCCCATTTTTTCCATTGTATCGATAAGTCGTGCGGCTCTGCCGTAGCCTAATTTCAAACGTCTTTGCAATGAAGATGTACTCGCCTGCCCCGCCTCGATAACGTATTCGATTGCCTCTTCCAGCTTTTCATCCTGTTCACCGTCATCAAAATCGGCTTCTGCCGAATTGTCTTTGCCGCCCGAACTTACCATTTCGGTCTGACGTTCGATTTCGGCTATGATGTTCTCGTCATATTCCGCCTTGAACGTCTGCTTGATAAACTCAACCACACGTTCAATCTCGCTGTCAGAAACATAACAGCCCTGTAATCTTATCGGTTTCTGAACGCCAACAGGCATATACAGCATATCTCCGTTTCCGAGGAGCTTTTCCGCGCCCGGTCCGTCGAGAATTACGCGGCTGTCGCTGTTTGAAGATACCAAAAGCGCGATACGGCTCGGTATATTGCCCTTGATAAGTCCCGTTACAACTTGAACGGTCGGCTTTTGCGTTGCGATAACGAGGTGCATACCCGCCGCTCTCGCTTTCTGTGCAAGGCGAACAATGCTGTCCTCAACATCTTT
>JALEQE010000074.1 GCA_022766825.1 Oscillospiraceae bacterium
TTCGAATCCCTTTCTTTCCGCCAGTTTTACAAAATTAGACCTCAGCTTTGCTGAGGTCTAATTTTGTAAAACGCAATGGAACATTTTCTTAGCTCGAAACAAAGAAATCTTTTTAGTTACGAAATCACACTCGTAATTTCAAAATGCCCTTGCTAGCCGAATTATTGTTTCGCGTACAGTCGATTTTATTGACCTTTTCAAGACTGTATTACAATATCAAAAGTCCTCACACCCGTTTAAAACGTTTGTGAGGACTTTTTTAGCGGAACTTTTTGTATTTAACCGAACTAATTATAAACGCCCACACTATGCCGAAAACAATCGTGGCGGCGAAAATCAATACGGCGGTTGTGAGCGGAACGCCAAATCCGTTTTTGAATTTTGTACCGAATAATTCCACCAAAATTACTATCGGAATAAAAACACTGCAATATGAAAATATTACGCCAGCTTTTGCGGTCGCGAAAATCGGAGTTGTCAAAAGCAACAAAAAGCAAATTACCGAGCCTATAATCAACGTGTCGGAAAAATGTACCGTTTCTGCGCCGATTGTTTTGAGAAAAATAAAATATGCCGTTACAATCGGAAGAACTGTGCCTAATGTTAAGATTATCGTAAACAGCGGGACGGATTTTGTATACAGCTGTTTCGCGAATGGAAACGAACGCACCAATTTCGCCGATAAATCACGGAAACCGAACGCTATTGTTATTGTCATTAAGAAAATTGCGGGAACGAATATGAAAAATTTCGGGAACAAATAATCATCGCTGCCGAGTTTTTCGTGGTTCAGGAACGGCATAAGAGCTGTTCCGACTGCAAACAATAAGGAAAAAATGCGCTGAAAGAGCGACGCTTTCCGCCAACCCTCAAAAAGGAACTTAACTCCACCCATTACTTTTCACGCTCCTTTTCCCAAACCGACTTTGAACGGAAAATTGCGAACAGCGTTCCGAATAAATAAATCACCGACGTACCTATTACAATAAATGGTATCACAGCTACCGGTATTTCCGACTTCTCAAAATACGAACCTCCAAAACCCATTGCAAAGCCCAGTATCATAAATGAAACAACATATCCCCAGCGTTTGTTAAACAGTCCGAAGAAGTTAAGAAAACCCATTGCCAAAAGAATAAAGCACACCACATAACAAACCATTGCTAAATCAAACAGCAGTATTGCGGGTATCAGATATACAGCAGTTGCGATAAACGTGATGATATTTCCGAGAATGAGCGCGTTCTGAAAATGTCGCGCGGAGTTTGGTAGCGAGTGATAGTATTTGAAACCCGCCAGTTTTTCGGGAGCGTTCGTGGCGAAAATTTCCAAAACGGACATTCCACCCGTAAATGACAATAGAAATGCGGAAATCACGGGTATAACGTCGTCTACAAAATTGTTGAAACTTTCGTTTATAACGTTTTTGTTTATCATTCCTAAAATAACGTTCGCAAGGACATTTGCCGAAGCGGCTATGACGGCGCATTTTATCGAGCCTTTGCCCGTAAAAATCCGATACGACTTAATTAAATTCATTTTCTTTCCTCCGCAAATTTCAGCAAGCCGACGCTTAACTGTTGAAGAGTGGGACGTTCGCACACGGCGGGCAGTTCCTCAAATTTCGGAGCGTTTTCCGAGAGCGCAAGTCCCTCAAAAACCGTTTTGTTTACGCTGTGCGACAGCATAATCGCTTTCGCTTTGTCGTAATCGGACGGTTCGCCGCGGACAATAACGTATTTTTCTTTCAGGTCTTCCACAAAGCCGCGCTCGATTATTCTGCCCTTATCCATAAAAATAGCGTAATCCGCCGCGTTTTCCATATCGGCGATATTGTGTGTTGAGAACAAAATCGACTTTTCCCCGTTTCCCTCGTCAAGATAATCGCGCAGACGGTCGCACAAACGGTCGCGCATAAGCGGGTCAAGCGAACTGCCCGGCTCGTCGAGTATAAGCAAGTCGGTTTCCCGTGCAAAAACCGCCGCCAAAGCCGTTCTCATACGGTTTCCGTCCGACTGCTTTGACATTTTCACGGGCGGTTTCGCAAATTCGTTGTCAACGTCAATTTCATCACACAGTTTGTTGAATTTGTCGCGGTCAAATTTTTTGTACGCAATTGACATTGATTGTGCAATGTCGCAAGCTCTCCATCCCGACGGGAAAAAGTTCTGCGCGGAGCAGTAGCCTATGCGCTCACGGACGTTTTCACGGTCAATGTCGGTATCTTTGCCGAAATATGTAACTTCGCCCGCCGTTTTGCGGATTACTCCGCACAGCGTGTCGATAAGCGTTGTTTTCCCCGCGCCGTTCGCACCGATAAGAGCGGTCGCAAAGCCTTTCGGAAGTTCAAAATCAAGCTCTCCGAGCGTGAATTTCGGATATTTTTTCACAAGTCCTCTTGCTGTCAGAATATTATCCATTGTGTTACCTCTTAATTGAATTTATAAGCCCGCGCGCCCTCGGCGAATGCCTGAAACGCTTTCGCCAATGCGTCTGCGGCAACCTTTTTATCGGGATATGCCGCCACAACGACTGGGCTTATTTCACCCATTCCCGTTTCGGTGACAATCGAGTATTTCTCTTCTTTTTTCCCGCCGAAATTCTTTGAAACATACAGTTTCTTTGCGTCAATAATTTTCATACCGTCATAAGATAAAATAATCATAAAATACCCCTATACATTATAAAGCACGTTTATCATCTCAATCAGTTCCTCACGGGATAACCCTGCGAGTTTTGCCTCGTCCATCGCGTTCTGAATGTGCTGTTCAAGCAAGCGCAAATGCTGTTCGCGAACCATTTCCCTGTCCTGCGGGTTGACAATGTAACCTTTTCCCTGTACCGCGGAAATAAGTCCCTCGTCCGCAAGCTGTTCATACGCTTTCATTGTGGTAATAACGCTTATTTTCAGGTCGCGCGCAAGTCCGCGTATGGACGGAAGATATTCTCCCTCGGCGAGTCTGCCGTTGAGAATATCGTCTTTAAACTGCGCCGCGATTTGTTTATAAATCGGCACATCACTGTTCTGCATTATTTTAATAACTCATCACCCCCGACGATTACTGTTTATGTGTTATATATACAGTATATACCGTTTTGAATGTTTTGTCAATAGGAAATCGAAAATTTCACGAATTTTTTTCAAATCACAACGATATACAATTATAATTATGTAGTTTCAACGGCACCTTTAGGACTATTTGTAGTATATTAACAAATAAACGATAAAAATAGCATATATATTTGTTTATTATCTATATTGCAATACATAATACTATGTGGTAAAATAAAGATACGGTTAAGGCAAAGCGAGGTGGGTAAATGAATTCTCAACTGAAAAGAGGAACATTGGAGCTGTGCGCACTGTCGGTGGTTAATCGCGGCGACTGTTACGGCTATGAGCTTGTAAACCGTATCTCAAAATGTATGGAGATAACGGAGGGCACAATATACCCGCTGATGAAACGAATTAAGGACAGCGGGCTTATCGACAGTTATATTGTGGAATCGCCCGAGGGTCCGCCGAGAAAGTACTATAAAATCACCGAGGCGGGAAAAGAAGAACTTGAACGATTAAGCAAAGAGTGGTTCGAGTTCACCGAAAGCGTAAACGAACTTCTGAAAGGGGATTACGATAATGATAGCGGAGAATAAAGAGGAATTTTTCGAGCAGCTTGAAAGAGAGCTGAAAAAGCTCGGCGTTGAGGACACGAAAGAGCTTATGACCGATTTCGAGGAACATTTTGAAGAGGGCGAGCGCCGCGGCATTCCCGAAAGCGAAACTTGCCGCGAACTCGGAAACATCGGCGAAATAGCACGGAGCTGTCTAGATCTGAAAAGCACCGCGATAAACAGTATGGTGGCGCGCGATGTGGAACGCAAAAAGGTAAGCCTCACAAAACCCGGACACTCCGAACCCGCCGACCCATCGCTTGCCGCGAATAACAGCGAAACAGAAAATGCCGCGGACGAGGATTGCGTTCGTTCATACACGCCCGAACATAATTCGGAGGAGATTTATCCTAACGCCGCTCAAAACACCTCTATAAGCGGCGCAAATCCTGATTCCGATTCGGTGAAAAGCGAAGAAAACTCTTCAAGTGCCGAAAATACATCAAGTGAAAACGCAGAAAACAAAACGTCAACGCATAACGGCGGCACGTTCGCAAAAGTGGGAGAAACGGTCGGAAAAGCGGTTGACGAGGCGTGCGATATCGCGGGCAAAGCCGTAAATAAAGCGTGGAACAAGGTTGAAAACGCGTTTGCGAAAACGGGCGACGCTGCGGCAAACGCTTTTCGTCCGAGCGATGATTACCGCAAAGACATAAGCAAAGACAAAAAAGGCGGCGAACTTCCGCCGCAATTCAATAAAGTAAAAACAAAAGGTGACGGCAAGTTTATTGACACAACGGGAATGAAACCGAACGTAAACGCGGGACGGCTTGTTTTTGAGATAATTCTGGATATAATCCTGTGGATCTGGCTTATTCCGACCGTATTCTCACTTTTCATCGGATTTTTCGCGGCGGCTCTGGCAATGATTGGCGTGGGAATACTCTGTATTCTCGGAAACAACCTGTCAATAGAAGGTTTTTGGGGAATAATTGATTTTGGTTGTTTCAAATTTATTTCCCGTCTGCTGTTTTCGTTGGGATTCTGGAACTTGTCAGCGGCATTTGTCTGCCTTGCCTGCAAGTTGATAAAGCCCGCTGTTTCTTTGGTTCAGTATGTGATTAAACGTCATATCAAAGCGGTTTATGATATTTAAAGGAGGCTGTTAATATGATAAAAGGATTTTTCGGTTCGCTGATAGCGGCAATACTTTTCTTTGTCGCGGGCGGTGTTTCCGTTGTATTTCTGGGTACAACCTCAGGCAGTGGCACAATTGAAATAAGCGGAACAGACATTTCAGGTAATAATTCCGTTCCCGCAAATCTGATAAACGAGAGTGTTGACTCTGATAAAACATGGTATTTCGAGAATACTTCCGATATTTGTGAGCTTGGAATAATGTCATCGGGAGTGAAAACGTATGTCACATCATCAGATGATGATACATTCTCTGTTTCCGTATCGGCAAGCGGCGGAAGATCGGTTTCCGTGAAAGCGGGACGGCGCGATCCGTTTGACGGTATGCTGGCGCTTTCAATTCAGACAAACAATTGGTTCTTCAATTTCGGATCAGGTGAAATTACCGCAATAATCGCCGTACCGAATACAGTTTACGATAATATGTATGTTTCGCTCGGTTCGGGATCGCTTTCAGCGAAAGATATTAAGGCAAAATCCAATACTATCGACATTGGTTCGGGTAATTTTGAATTTGCGCTTGACAAGGGTTTTACAGCCGATGAACTGAATCTCGATCTGGGTTCGGGATCGGTGAAAATAGCGAATGCCGCAACGGAAAATTACAATATCGAAATGGGCTCGGGAAAACTTGATATAAGCGGTCTTTCGGGCAGCGGTAAAACGGATATCGGCAGCGGAAAAGCTACGCTTGCATTTACCGAAACAATAGACGGTAGTAACAAGTTTGAACTCGGCAGCGGAAAACTGAACGTTTATATTCCGTCGGACACGAAAGGTACAATCAACACAGATATAGGTTCGGGCAGCGTGAAAGTTGACTGCTGCGGAGTTTCGCAAACGTTAACCGATGACGAAACCGTTTCGCTGAACGGCGGTGGGAACGCGGCAATAAACATTGATATGGGTTCCGGAAGTGTATCGCTGGAAAACTCGTCCGAATACGAACTTCCCGAAATGTTCAACAATTTCCCCGAAAAGACAGTATTTTCATCATCTAATGTCACAATAAACGTAAAATAAAACCGCGGATTCCGCTTTGGCAAAATCAGATGTATAGCCCCGCCCGTCAAACGCACATTCTCTAACGGAACGAAATGCGCTAAGACGGGCGGTTTGCTATTTTCCCGCTGACCGTGGGAAAACGACTAATGATTACGAGCCGCTATTAAAGAGCATAAACGCATCACAAAAATTGACCGAAAATCATGTGAAAACTATGCAAACTGACGAAAACTCGTTGACAAAAATGTAAAATAATGTTATAATTAACATATACATAATAATCGAAAGAGTCGGGCACAAAACCGACGAATACACATCAGCGGAAGAGCAAACGACAAATACACGAGTTATCACCGTTGATTAGCTTTTTGCAATAGCAAGGTGGGGTAAATATGAAATTCAGAAAATTGATGTCGCTGTTTCTGGCAGTGACGATTACAGCAAGCGTTGTTACCGAAGCTGCGGCAGACGGTATACAAAATGCGAAACTTTCGGACTTCACGCGTTCCGAAGAAAGCAGTGATGAAGAAACGGTAAACCTTGAGGTAACACAAAAGTGTCTTTCCGCGGGTAATACAATCATAAGCAATGGTCTTCTTTTTACTGAAACCGAAGACGGTACATACGAAGTCGGATACAATACCGGAGATAAAAAACCTGAAGGGAGTGTGACAATTCCCGAAACGGTAAACCGAAAACGCGTTACAAGAATAGCGGAAGCAGGTTTTCTGAATTGTGACAAGCTTACCGAAGTAATTGTCCCCGACAGCGTTACAAGCGCGGGAGCATTTGCTTTTGAGGGTACTCCGTATCTGAACAATCAGGACGGTCCGGTTAAATACGCAGGAAAAGTGGCGGTATACTGCGACCCGAACGCAGAAAACGTTACCGTTAAAGACGGAACTCTGGGACTTGCCGACAAGTTGTTTAATCTTGTCGAGGGTCTGAAAACGGCGGTTCTGCCTCAAAGTCTTGTTAATTTAGGCTTTATGACGTTCAACGATTGCGACAAACTAACAAGCGTAAATCTCCCTGAAAACCTGACAATAATCGGAAGCGGCGTTTTTGCGGGATGTTCCGCATTATCAGAGGTTGTCATACCCGATACTGTAACAAACATAGGCGCTTATGCGTTTGCCGACACGGGAATTACCTCAGTTACGATACCTGAAAGCGTAACGCAAATCGGTAAAGGAGCGTTTGAAAACTCTGCCCTCGGAACGTCAAGCGTCAATATGGGAAACGGATATGTAAATATCGGAGGACGTGCGTTCGGAAATACCGTTTTTTATTCCGCACAGAAAAATGTAAAGTATGCCGGATCGGTCATCATAGGCTGTGACGAAAATATTACTGATATCAGCATTAAACCCGGGACGACAGCCATAGCAGATATGGCTTTCAGCAACTGCGGCAAATTGAAAACTGTAACAATACCTGATAGCGTACAAACAATTGGCAGCGACGCATTCTTCAGCTGTTCATCGCTGGAATCGGTGATAATACCCAAAAACGTTGTAAGTATCGGGGAAGACGCGTTCAGGCTTTGTGAATCACTTACATCTGTTTCGCTTCCGTTAAGCCTCAAAACAATCGGACTTGGAGCATTTTACGGCTGTGACAATCTTAAAACCGTTAATTATGCGGGTTCGGCGGCAGATTGGGCAAAATTAAAAATAAGCGGTGAAAATACGCCGTTTTTGAAAGTTAAGCCGACATTATCAAAAGATCCGAAAACCCCGGACGCAGTAACAGGAGTTAAAGCAACATCAACGGCAGACAGCATAACACTTACCTGGAATGCAAGCGCAATTTCCACCGGATACCAGGTCAATATATACAAGGACGGAAAATGGACTGCCGCCGGAAAGACCAATGCCAAAACAACATCGTTCACTGTGAAGAATCTTTCACCGGGGACGGAGTATCAATTCAGGGTATATTCACTTGCATATAATATATACAGCCCCAAAACGGCGGTAAAAGCAAATACAAAGCCCTCACCTGTCACAGAATTGAAGGCTTCTCCTTCGTCAGATTCTGTAAAGCTGACCTGGAACAAAAGTGCGAACGCCGACAGCTATCAGGTAAACATCTATAAAGACGAAAAATGGACAATGCTCGGAAAAACAGACGGCTCAACCACATCGTTTACCGTAAACGGTCTGTCGCCGGCAACAACATATCAGTTCAGGGTTTACGCACTTTTCAATAACGTTTACAGCACGGCAGTTTCAACAAAAGTAACCACAAAACCTGCCGCTGTAACCGGTTTAAAAGCATCCGTAGCGTCAAATTCAATAAAGCTGTCATGGAACAAGAGCGCAAGCGCTGACAGTTATCAGGTGAACATCTATAAAGACGGTAAATGGACAAAGGTGGGAAAAACCGACAGTTCAACGACATCATTTACCGTAAGCGGACTGTCGCCGTCAACCACATATCAGTTCAGAGTTTACTCACTATACAATAACATTTACAGCGCGGCAGTTTCATTAAAAGCAACCACAAAACTTGCCGCAGTAACCGGATTAAAGGTATCCTCCTCTACCGCGAACAGTATTAAACTAACATGGAACAAGAACGCAAATGCTGACAGCTATCAAGTTGACGTATATAAAAACGGAAAGTGGACATATCTCGCAAAGGTTACGGGAACGTCCTACACTGCGTCAAAACTGTCGGCAAATACGACCTACAGCTTCAGAGTGTTCGCGTTCAAAGGCAATACATATAGTTCATCAATAAGTATCAAAGCAACAACCAAGAAATTAAATACCCCCGACCCTGTAACGGGACTTAAAGCCTCCGCAACCACAAACAGCATTAAACTTACATGGAATAAGAGTGCAATTGCGGACAGCTATCAGATTGACATTTATAAAAACGGAAAGTGGGTTTATCTCGCAAAGGTTACGGGTACTTCCTACACTGCGTCAAATCTGTCGGCAAACACGACATACAGCTTCAGAGTGTTTGCGTTCAAAGGAAAGACGTACAGCACATCGGCAAAAATCAATGCGACCACAAAGTCAACGGCAAAACCCGCCGCTGTAACAGGTTTAACAGCTTCCGCAACCACAAACAGCATTAAACTTACATGGAATAAGAGCGCAATTGCGGACAGCTACCAGATTGACATTTATAAAAACGGAAAGTGGACTTATCTCGCAAAGATTACGGGAACTTCCTACACCGCGTCAAATCTGTCTGTAAATACGACTTACAGCTTCAGAGTATTCGCGTTCAACGGTAATCTTTACAGCTCTTCGGCAAAGGTGAACGCAACAACAAAAACAACTGTACAAACCCGCACTGCAAACACCTCTCAGTATTCCGCAGCAGTAAAAGCCGCCGAGCAAATTGTCACAACTACCGTTACTCCCGCAGTTTTACCCGGTGCAAACATAATGCTTAAAGGTATTGACGTTTCGGGTTGGCAGGGAGAAATAGACTTCAGAAAAGTCAAGGCAAGCGGAGTGGACTTTGTAATAGTAAAAGCAGGTTATTCCACATCTACCGTAGACACATGGGAAACCAACTATAAAAACGCAAAAGACGCCGGACTTATGGTAGGAGCTTATTGGTACAGCACAGCGACTACACTTGAAGACGGCAAAAAAGAGGCTCTGGCTTTCATCAATGCAATGAAAGGAAAACAGTTTGAATTTCCCGTATATTTTGATGTAGAAGAACCCGATCAGTTTGATCTGGGAAAAGAATTCTGCACACAGCTTGTCGAAACTTTCTGCGGCGAACTTGAAAAAGCTGGATATATGGCAGGTGTTTACTGCTCCACATACTGGTATACGTACTTTGTTGACGAAAGTGTACGGCTGAAACGACCTGCTTTCATTGCGGACTACCGCGGCAGATGCTACTATAAAGCAAGCTATGGCATATGGCAGCACGGATATGGAAACAATGTTCCGGGAATTAACGCCAACTGCGACCTAGACTGGGGTTATGTGGATTATTCTCAATACATAAAAGCAAATCACCTTAACGGTTTTTAATTTAATTTCGGCAGACCTACGGTTGCCATTAGCTTGTTAAAAACTTTTCTCAGGCTGGCGAGAAGCCCTCAGATGCTAGAAATCCGCATAACGGCTAGGCTTTGTGCCTGCCGTTATGCGTGATGACGAAGCAGATGAGGGCTTATCGACAGACTGTCGGCAGTCTAACGGCAACCGTTAGACTGCCGTTTTTTATGAATGATACAAAACAAGGCATAATCATACCGACTTTGTTGGATATATTATAAAATTATCAGCAAATTTCCCACAGGATATTGACAAAAATTCAATGTTGTGATAAAATAAAGAAGTTGATATAAATGCGCTTTACTCCGATAACAGGATAAAACGCAGAATAACAAACGCTCCGTAAATACGGACGGGACAAGAAAGGAAAACTGAAATGAAAAAGAAAATTCTCGCTATTTTCGCAAGCGCGGCAATGTGTTTGGGACTTTGCGGCTGCGGAAATACCGCAACAAGCTCTGCAACATCTTCAACGGCTGACACTACTTCCACATCGGGAAGCACATCTTCGGACAACACCGATTGGAATTACATCAAGAACAAGGGTGAAATGATTATCGGTATTACATACAATATGCCGATGAACTATCAGGACGACAACGGCGAGACTACGGGCTTTGAAACAGAATTTACAAAGGCTGTATGCGAAAAACTCGGCGTTACTCCGAAATTCCAGGTTATCGAGTGGAGCAAAAAGGAAATGGAACTCAAAGCGAAAACAATCGATGTTATCTGGAACGGTCTTACTGTTACAGAAGAAAGAAAAGAGAATATTCTGTTCTCGACTTCCTATCTGAAAAACAAGCAGGTAACAGTCGTTAAGGCGGAGAACGCGGATAAATACCCCGATACCGCGTCTATGGCAAATATCTCCATAGCGTTTGAGAGCGGTTCCGCGGGTGAGGACATTATCAAAAATGACACGGCGCTCAAAAACTGCAAGCAAATTAACTGCGAAGCTCAGAAAGACGCTATGCTCGAAGTTAAGAGCGGTACGGCGGACGCCTGCATAGTTGACTACACGCTTGCAAAGGCATTTACAAAAGAGGGAACGGATTATTCCGATCTGAAAGTTCTCGAAAATATTCAGAATACCGATGAGGAATACGCAATCGGCGCAAGACTTGAAGATAAGGAAACAATAAGCAAAATAAACGCCGCTATTGATGAAGTCGCAAAGGACGGTACACTTAAAGCAATCGCCGAGAAATACGACCTTGCGGACGCTTTGTTGGTAGGCGGTGAAAGCACTACTTCCGATGTTTCCGCAGTATCAGCTGCCGAATCCGAAGTATCCGCTGTTTCAAGCGAATCAACCGCAGCTTAAAGACAACATTAACGGCGCAGGTTTTCCCGCGCCGTTTTTACTGAAAAGGTGAATTTATGAGTTTTCTTGAAGTAACAAAATCGCTCTCACAGGGCTTTGGCGTAACACTTCTTATATTTGGAATAACATTGGCAGTATCCATTCCGTTGGGTCTTGTCATTACGTTCGGCTCAATGTCAAAAATCCCGCCGATAAAATGGCTGACAAAGTTTTTCGTATGGATAATCCGCGGAACTCCGCTTATGCTGCAAATTGTACTGATATTTTACGGTCCGGGACTTATGCACTGGAATTTCCAATTCAACCGTATGACGGCGGTGCTTGTCGCGTTTATTATCAATTACTCGTGCTATTTCTCGGAGATATACCGCGGCGGAATTGAAAGCATTCCGAAAGGGCAATACGAAGCGGGACAAGTTCTCGGAATGACAAAATCGCAAATATTTTTCAAAGTAGTGCTATTTCAGGTAATAAAGCGTATTGTTCCACCAATGGGAAACGAAATCATTACGCTTGTAAAGGATACATCGCTTGCGCGTGTAATTACGGTTACTGAGCTTGTAAAAGCGGCGGAAAACATTATTGCCGTAAAAGGTATCATCTGGCCGCTGTTCTATGTCGGAGCGTTCTATCTTATCTTTACGGCTCTGATAACATTCCTTTTGCACCTTGCCGAAAAGAAAATGAACTATTACAGCAACTAACGGAGGAGTTATGGCTTTTTTAGAAGTACAAAACATTTTCAAATCCTTCGGAAAAACCGAGGTTTTAAAGGGCATAGATTTTACAATGGAAAAAGGCGAGGTGCTGGTAATCATCGGCTCTTCGGGAAGCGGAAAAACAACGCTTCTGCGCTGTCTGAATTTTCTTGAAACACCCGATTGCGGAAGTATCACCGTAAACGGAGAACCGCTGTACGTTTCGGGAGAACAGCCGTATTCCGATAAGGAAAAACGCGAAAAACGTCTGCATTTCGGCTTGGTTTTTCAGCAATTCAATCTATTTCCGCAATATACCGTGCTGAAAAATGTGTCGCTTGCGCCCGAGCTCCGCGAGTTTAAAGGCAAAAAACTGTCAAGAGCGGAAAAGAAAAAAGTTCAGAGCGAAATTGATTTTAATTCGCGTTCTCTGCTTGCGGCTGTGGGACTTGCCGAGAAAGCGGATTTCTATCCGTGCCAGTTATCGGGCGGTCAGCAGCAGCGCGTCGCAATTGCCCGCGCTCTTGCGCTGAATCCCGATATACTCTGCTTTGACGAACCCACGTCCGCGCTCGACCCCGAACTTACGGGAGAGGTTTTGCGCGTTATACGCGGCTTGAAAAGTTCCGACCGCACAATGATTGTCGTAACCCACGAAATGGATTTTGCGCGCGGAGTCGCCGACAAGGTAATCTTTATGGCGGACGGAGTTATCGAAGAATACGGCACGCCCGATGAAGTTTTCGGCGCGCCAAAGAGTTCAAAAACACAGGCATTTCTGAAAGCAATCGGCGATTGAGCTTATTGGAATATGTTGGTATTATGCGGTTTGTCAAAATGTAAACGGTTACAATGGTTTTTTATCACTTTGTTACCTGTTATAAACCACAGCACAACAACTTTTGTACAAAACGACAATTGACAACAATATTCAAGTGTGTTATAATGTAAAAGTTCGAGGAAATACAGCATAGCGGTACGGAGTGAAAATCTCCGGTAGCTGTCACTGTCGTGTGCGGGATGACCGCAAGCCGATTTAATGTTATGCTGTATAGAAGCAGGTTTGTTTCGGGACATTGCGGAACGAATCTGCAATCAGAAATATATTATTAAAGGAAAGAGGACAAACCAAATGAAAAAGACTACAAAAGTAATTCTTGCGGCATTCGCATGCACATGTGCACTTGCACTCACAGGCTGTGGTTCTAACAACAGCAACACCAGCAGCACTGCTTCTAATGCTACTTCTACTACTGAAAGCGTAGCAACTTCTACTGCAACTTCCACTACTGAGAGCGTAGCAACTTCTACTGCTACTGAGAGTGCGACTACTTCTACCGCTACCGAGAGCGCAACTGATTCCGTTGCTGAAAGCACAGCTGATTCTGTTGCTGAGAGTGTAGCTGATTCCGCTGCATCTGCACAATAATTTACAGGAAATAATTGCATAACGCTATTATACGTGTAAAAGAAACGCAACAAACAGCCGAAAGGCTATGCTGAACGCTATATGTGCAAGGCGGTAGGGGAACGGAGTGTGAATCTCCGACAGCAGTCACTATCGTGTGCGGTGAAAACCGCGAGCCGGAATGCCTACCTTGATGTGAACCTGCCAATTCGTTTTGGGACAATGCAAAGCGAATTGGCATTTCTTTTCGCAAATAAAACGAAAAGAGGACAAAAAAATGAAAAAATCAACCAAAACACTTCTGGCGGCGTTTATCTGCACCTGTGCGCTTACGTTCACGGGTTGCGGAAACAACACGTCAACCGTAAGCACGTCGAGCGCGACAAGTTCAGCCGACGCAAGTACCGCTGTATCAACGGCAATCGAGAGCGCGGCAACTTCATCTTCCGCAAGCAATGTTTCGTCCGTTGAAAGCGCCGCAAGCGTTTCAAACAATGAAAGCGTGACAACAAGCGATGCGCTCTCCCCTCTCTGGGACAATGCGCAGTACAAAGAAGATACCGAAATCGGTGAAGGTACGAACACAATCAAGCTGGAAGTCAAAATCGGCGGAAAGAGCGTTACTCTGACCGTGAAATCCGACAAGGACAATCTCGCTGATATTCTCACCGACAACAAAATCGTTGACGGCGACAACAGCGAATATGGGCTTTATATCAAGAAAGTAAACGGCGTTTTGGCTGATTACGATACCGATAAGGCATTCTGGGGACTTTACAAGGACGGAGAAATGACCGCAACGGGCGCGTCTTCAATTACAATCAAAGACGGCGAGCATTATGAGCTGGTATATACTTCCGATAATGCAACTGCGGAAACTTCAACCGCAGAACAGCCCGCGGCGTAAAAATGTCCGAAAAAAAGCGTAAACCGTTTCTTTCCGTGCAGGAAATGGTAGTTTTTGCGATGCTCGGTTCGATTATGTTCTGCTCCAAGATAATTATGGAGTGGGTGCCGAACGTCCATCTTCTCGGTGCGATTACTATGACATTCGCGTTGGTTTATCGCGCCAAGGGACTTATTCCGCTGTATGTGTACATACTTCTGAACGGCGTATACGCAGGTTTTGCTATGTGGTGGATACCGTATCTGTATATTTGGACGGTACTTTGGGGTGTTACAATGCTACTTCCGAAAAAAATGCCGCTGAAGTTCGCGTGGGTTTATCCCCTTATCTGCGGACTGCACGGATTGGCTTTCGGAACGCTTTACGCTCCCGCGCAGGCTATTATGTTCGGACTGAATTTCAAACAGACTCTTGCCTGGATTGCCGTAGGGCTTCCCTACGACGCCATTCACGCAATCGGCAACTTTGCGGCGGGATTTCTTGTATTACCGCTGACATTGTTGTTGCGGAAAATAGATCCGAACGCATATAAGATTCCAAACAGTTCAAAAGAGCGGTGAAAACCGCTCTTTTTTGTTGACAAAACACAAAAAATATGGTACAATAATCAGGATTGAAGGTGATGATTTGAAACTTGAAAATCTGAACAGAACCGAAGCATTTCGGTATATGGGACACAAAAGCGGAGAAATTCCACAGAATATAAATAAACTTACCGACGAATGTGAATCACGGTTGTTATCGGCAATAACACCAAAATATGTTTATTCTTTATTTGATATCGAGAATACGCCGGACGGTGTTTCGGTAAAAAATACGCCGTTGGTATTCAAAGGTAAAAGAATTTCTTCTCACCTGAACAATTGCGAAAAATGTGTTTTGCTTGCGGCAACGCTCGGAACTGGCGCAGACGCGATTATAAGAAGTTTTGAAAGCACGGCAATGGAAAAAGCCGTTATTGCCGACTGCTTGGCAAGCGCGGCAATCGAACAGGTCTGCGACTTCGCGGAAACGGAAATACAAGAAAAGCTGTCGGGACTTAATTTCACTTGGCGTTTTTCGCCGGGTTACGGCGATTTCCCGATTGATATTCAGCGCAACTTTCTGAATGTACTTAACGCTCAGAAACGTATCGGACTTTCGGTAAATGACAGTCTGATACTCATTCCGCGCAAATCAGTCACCGCCGTTATCGGAGTTTCGGAACACGATATTCCCAAAGGGCGGCGAGGGTGCGGTGTATGCAATATGCGTGACAGGTGCGAATTTCGCAAACGCGGAACTCACTGCGGCGAGGGTAGATAAATAAGGCTACACCGCATAATTATTGTTGTGCGATTGCGCAGTCAGATTAATAGTGCGTTCGCCTTTTTGTGCGGCACGTCCTGTGCCGCTTGGGCGAACGCCTTCCGACTTCGTGTCGGCGGCAGATTGTACAAATTGAGTGCAGACGGGCTGACGCAGCGTTTTCCGCCGAAGGCGGATAATGCGGTCAAGCGAAATTTTGTGCACGAATTATGCGCTTCGCGCAAAACGCTATGCCGGAAAATATGCAAGCAAGCGTGCGACAAAGGCGTTAGCCGTTAATTGTGCGGTGTTGCCAATACTTTTTCGGAGGAACTGACTTTGGATTTTATAACATTACTGAACAGCAAAGAGTTTGTAAGCCTTGACGGCGGAATGGGTACAATGTTACAGGCTCGCGGACTGAAACCGGGCGAAACACCCGAGGCTCTCAACCTTGAAAATCCGCAAATACTTGTTGATATTCACAAGGAATACATCGCCGCGGGCGCGGATATAATCTACGCAAATACGTTCGGTGCGAACCGCTATAAGCTGGAACATTGCGGATATTCTGTTGACAGAGTAATCCGCGCGGGAATACTCAACGCGAAAAAAGCCGTCGCGGAAAGCGCAAACCCCAATGCGCTCGTCGCGCTCGACATAGGACCTATCGGACAGCTACTCGAACCGACAGGCTCGCTTACTTTTGAGGAAGCGTATGACATTTACAAGGAACAAATTCTTGCAGGAAAAGACGCGGACGTAATAGTCTTTGAAACAATGACGGACTTATACGAACTCAAAGCCGCCGTTCTTGCCGCGAAAGAAAATTCGGAACTCCCGATACTCTGCACAATGACTTTCGAGGAGAATATGCGAACATTCACAGGCTGTTCGATAAGCTCAATGGCTCTGACGCTTGAAGGACTGGGCGTTGACGCTATCGGAGTAAACTGCTCGCTCGGACCTGCGGAACTATACCCCGTTGCGGAGGAGTTGTGCAAGTGGACAAATCTGCCCGTAATACTCAAACCGAACGCGGGTCTCCCCGACCCCGTCACCAACGAATACAATGTTACGCCGAAAGAATTTGCGGAGCTTATGAAAAAAATGATACCGCTCGGCGTGAAAATTTTCGGCGGCTGCTGCGGAACAAATCCCGAATTTATCGGAGAACTGAATTTAATGCTGAAAACGGAAAAATTCCACAGCGTTAAACACGAAATCCCCGCCGCTTGCTGTTCCGCGTCAAAAACGGTTGTTATAAACCGTCCGCGCATTATCGGCGAACGCATAAATCCCACAGGCAAAAAGCGTTTCAAAGAGGCTCTGCTCGCCAACGACATTGATTACATTATTGGACAGGCAATAGAACAGGTACACGGCGGCGCGGATATTCTCGATGTAAACGTCGGTCTGCCCGGAATAAACGAGGGCGAAATGATGACGCGCGCTGTGAAAGCCGTTCAAGGCGTGGTTGATGTTCCCTTGCAAGTGGATTCAACAATACCCGAAGTGCTTGAAAAAGCGTTGCGCGTTTACAACGGAAAACCAATCGTCAATTCCGTAAACGGAGAGGAAAAATCACTGCAAACCGTTCTTCCGCTTGTCAAGAAATACGGTGCGTGTGTTGTCGGACTTTGCCTTGACGAAAACGGAATACCGCCGACGGTTGACGGACGTCTTGCAATTGCGGAACGCATACTCGAACGCGCGCTCGCTTTGGGAATACCGCGCGAAAACGTGTTCATAGACTGCCTTACAATGACGGTTTCGACCGAACAATCCGCCGCAATGGTTACTTTGGAATCCGTTCGCCGAGTTAAACAGGAACTCGGACTTAAAACGGTTCTCGGCGTATCGAACATCAGTTTCGGTCTGCCCGAACGCGTTATCGTGAACCATAATTTTCTCACAATGGCTCTCACAAACGGTCTTGATTTGCCGATTATCAATCCGAATGTTGCGGATATGACAGGCGCTGTAAGGGCATACAATGTTCTCGCAGGATATGACGAAAACTCGCTCGAATATGTTGCAGCATACGGCAATAAAACCGCTCCCGCCGCGAACACAGCCGCAAACGCGAAACAAGACATAAGCCTTGAATACGCGATTGAAAACGGCTTGAAAGCGGAGGGCGCGAAACTCACGGAAGAACTGCTCAAAACCGAAGAGCCGATGAAAATTATAAACGAAAATCTTATTCCCGCTCTTGACAAAACAGGCGCGGATTTTGAAAGCGGAAAGATATTCCTTCCGCAGCTGATACTCAACGCGGGAGTGGCGCAAGGCTGTTTTGAAGTAATCAAGAACCATTTTGCCAAAACGGGCGTTCAATCCGTTTCCAAGGGAAAAATAATTTTGGCGACTGTCAAGGGCGATATTCACGATATAGGAAAAAATATCGTCAAAGTTCTGCTTGAAAATTACGGTTTTGACGTTATCGACCTCGGAAAAGACGTACCTTATGAAAAAGTACTCAACACGGCAATCGAACAGAACGTTCACCTAGTCGGACTTTCCGCGCTTATGACAACAACGCTCGCGAGTATGGAAAAAACGATCGCTCTTCTGCGTGAAAACAACGTTGACTGCAAGATAATGGTAGGCGGCGCGGTGCTTACTCCCGAATACGCGAAACAAATCGGCGCGGATTATTACGCGAAAGATGCGAAAGAATCCTGCGATATAGCAAAGTGCGTATTTGAAGAATTTTACCCCAACTGAAATATTACCCATAATTTCGTTTTAGTACTTGAAAAAATCAACAAAATGTGATATAATAAGTTGAAAACGTTTGTTTTATTTAAGGAAAGGATTGTATTTATGAAAAAAAGACTTACAGCGTTGCTTTGCGCAGTCGCGGTGACATTGTCTCTTACCGCCTGCTCAAAGCAAGAACAGAACTCCACCTCCACAACCACGGCAAATTCGTCCGCCGTTTCCGCAACGTCAACAACATCTGAAAGCGTTTCAAGTGCGACCTCCGAGACAAGCTCGGTAGCGTCAAGTGATAACGCAACTTCTTCTGCGGCTGTTTCCGAAGCGAACTCGGCAACCGAAAGCGTTTCAAGCGCGACTTCCGGGACAAGCTCGGTAGTATCAAGTGATAACGCAAATTCTTCTGCGGCTGTTTCCGAAGCGAACTCGGCAACCGAAAGCACTCCCGAAACAACTACCGACATCAATTATGTTCTCACTAACAAGAACGCGACTCCCGAAGCTCAAAAGGTTTACAGCTTTATCTGCGAAAATATGGGCAAGAAAATCATCTCGGGTCAGCAAGAATCAACTTGGGCAGGCGATGAAACCTACACCAACAAGGAACAGTACGAATTTGACTACATACAGGATAAAACAGGCAAACTCCCCGCAATTCGCGGACTTGACTATATGAACGACGACTTTGACGGCGTAAACAGACGCGCAAAAGAATGGTGGGAAAAGGGCGGCATTGTTACTATATGCTGGCATTGCAGCTGCGACTTCGACAGAAGTTATGACGAATGTAAATCCACCGAAATAACCGATTGGGGCAAGGCTCTCACTAAGGGTACAGACGAATACAACAAGTTAGTTGCGGGTATGGACAAGGGCGCAAAGGCTCTGAAAGAGCTTGCCGATGCGAATATTCCCGTATTGTGGCGTCCGTTCCACGAGTTTGACGGCGGCTGGTTCTGGTGGGGCAAAGGCGGCGCAGATAACTTCAAAAAGCTCTGGCAGCTTATGTACGACCGTTACACAAACCATTGGGGACTTAACAACCTTATCTGGGTATGCGGTTTCTCAGGAAACGGCGTAAAAACGGACGCTCAAAAGACAAATTATGCGGATTGGTACCCCGGAAATGAATATGTTGACTGCGTAGGCGCGGATACATATTCTGCCAAGGGCTCTAATGTTGATCTCTACGATGAGGTTTACAAGGTAGTCGGCGATTCCAAGCCTATCCCGCTCCACGAGTGCGGCAGAATACCGCTCCCTGAGGATTTACAGACCGACTCCGCAAAGTGGTCGTGGTTTATGACATGGCATACATCATACGCTACAAACGGCAAATCCAATCCCGTTGAAAGACTGCAAACCATTTACAATGACGATTATGTAATCACACTTGACGAACTTCCCAAGTGGAACTGATTTCGGATAATCACAAAAGCATAAAAATAACCGACAAGATTGCTTTTCACATTCTTGTCGGATTTTTTGTTTGGGTCTGAAAAACAAACTGTGTAAACGCAAATAATCCCGAAAAACGTACCAATACTAAAAACAAAGCAAACAGGGCAACGCTGGGGAGCGACCCGACGTAGCCGTAAGATATACGGTGAAGAACAGCGGAGAAATTCGCTACTTTTCAAACTTCACCGATATCTTCCAGCGGGTAAAACCCGAGGGTACGGGGTGGTTTCCCCAGGGAGGGGTGAGGTGTCGCCGTAGGCGACAGAGGGGCTGACCGATAGACTTTCTCCCCTGACGCAGTCCTATTTTGTTAATCTCTGATTGACAAAATAGGTAATGCGTTATACCTATTATGCGGCGGCTTTCAAATGTGTTAGAAACAACTGAAAAATATAGCCGAAACAGCGACTACAACCGCTTTTTATAGCATTTAGAAAAGGAGTGTGAGATATGAGTAACGATGTATAAGCCCTGTCGATTTCTTTCCGTTCGGACGATGGGTGCGTGGAACACAACAACCGAGATTTTTTCGCGGACAATGTAGATAAATCCCGAACGCCGAACAACATAACCTATGTAAAGCGTGACCTGCGTGAGCTGTATCACAAGCTTTTTGATGAAGCTCTCGCCGAATACAACGCAAAGCAAAATCGCCCTGACCGACAAATTCCCGATTACTACGAACACATCAGAAAAGGAAAAAAGGAAAAGCTGTTTCAAGAGATAATCGTGATGTTTGGTAATTCCGAGAACTGCGGCGTTGGCTCTAAAAATTGGGAAACCGCCGTTAAGCTACTGGACGAGTTATCCGGTACTCAAACAGCCAAAAAGCCGCTTTTTCAAAAATAATTAGGTTTCTACTGCTAAACCATAGTCTTTTCCGTGTTCTATGCAGAAGGCTACTATTTCTACTCGTTCTTCCTGCGTGGCCCTTAGTGTAGTCTCGAATTTTTGTTTTTTCGAGTGTCTACTCTAAGGGGGATTATATCACTATGGCTGAAAAGGCGGTAATTATGTATTTGAGAACGAAGATGATGGAATAAAGCCCCTCTGACTTGGAACGAAGTCTTGATTTTCGTTCCAAGTCGTTGTTTTATTCATTAAACCTTGAGTTTTGACTTGAAAATTCATACCAAATCTCTTGACAAAACCAAATCGGTCGTGATATAATAAAAAAGAGTATGCAAATGCTGGAAACACAGGGGAACGCTCCCGGGAATTTCCGGCATTTGAGTATTATTCACAAGGAGGGCAAAATGAACAAGCAACTAAAGAAGCTAACCGCGGTTGTTTCGGCGGCTGCTGCGGTCACTGTCGGCGGAATTATAGGTCTGTCGACTTTGTCAGAGGGCGACGGCGTACAGACCGTGCTTGACATCAGTCGCGGCAGCATTGAGATTACCGATACCAGCGTATCGGGCTATGACAGCAGCGGAAACAATGTCACGGCAACCGACCCGGACGGCTACATAATCACAGGCTCGACCACAAGCAACACCGTCACGGTGTCGGGAACGCAGGACATTACACTCCAAAATGCGACTATTAATTTACCGGAAGATTCTTGTGTCTGTGCGTTCGATATTGTTGACGGCGGTGATGTAACGCTTACGCTTGAGGGCGTAAACATCATTAAAAGCGGAGTGGAATGTGCGGGCATTGATGTCGTTGAAGATGAAGAGCTCGAAATCACCGGCACAGGCTCGCTTACCGTTACCGGCGGACGATACGGCGCAGGTATCGGCACAGGAATGATTAGGGACGTATATTATAATTCCGGCAGCGTTGTTATCTCCGGCGGCTCCGTATGGGCTATCGGCGGCGATTATGGCGCGACTGTCGGTGAAGGCGCATCTTACTCCACCGGTGCGGGCGACGAGGGCGAGTATTATTCTGCAGGGTCATTTTATCCTCCCACGGATAAGAACGGCAACTACCTTTACCCCTGCACGATAAATAATCCGTACAGTTACACCATTCTTATCGACGGCGTGGAGTTTACCCCGAATATCCATTCCGACATCGAATTAGAGGTTCACGCTTACCTCACGAATGATACACATTATATAAAAGTGGGCGAGAAGCTGTATGCTGCCACTCCGGATTACAACGGCTCTTTTGAGGTGAACGAGGTCAACGTGGGCAGCGCGTTCAGCATAACCGCTACAAAAGACGGCGAAGCCCTTGTTTACGGCAAGGACTACACCTACCCCGCAGACACCGGCGTGCTTACTATCCTCTCGGATAAGGCGGTTACGATCAGCGGAACGACAAGGACCGACACTATCGTTGTTGCAAGCGGCGTTTCGGCGAATATCACCCTTGACGGCGTGGATATTGACGTTTCGAGAACAGGTAATGCTTGCGCATTCAAAATTGCGGACATCAGCGTGGGCAATGTCACGATAACCCTTGCGGACGACTCCGAAAACACGCTTATAAGCGGCTCCGGTTTCGCAGGCTTGCAGAAGAACGGAGATTATATATCCGCTGACAAGGGCAAGCTCACCATTCAGGGCGGCACAAACGGCACAGGCACGCTCACCGCAACAGGCGGCGATAATGGTGCAGGTATAGGCAGCGCCGGCGGATACAGCTACGGTTCAAACATAACCATAACCGGCGGCACTGTTACCGCAACCGGCGGCTACTGCGGCGCAGGCATAGGCGGTGCCGGCGAATACGGCTTCGGTTCAAAAATAACCATAACCGGCGGCACAGTTACCGCAAACGGCGGTGCAGGCGGCGCAGGTATCGGCGGCGGCAACTACGGCAACGGTTCATACATAACCATAAGCGGCGGCTCTGTCACGGCGCTGTCCGGCTCCGACGGCGCAGGCATAGGCGGCGGCAACGGTGGCTCCGGTTCAAGCATAACCATAAGCGGCGGCTCTGTTGAGGCGCGGACCCACGGCAACGGCGCAGGTATCGGCGGCGGCAACGGTAACTCCGGTTCAAACATAACCATAAGCGGCGGCTATGTCACGGCGCGGTCCGAAAAGGGCGATGGTATCGGCGGCGGCTACAAAGGCTCCGGTTCAAACATAACCATAAGCGGCGGCTCTGTTGATGCAAACAGCGGTATGGGAGAAGAAATTACTGTAACCCCCACCAACGACAAAGGCGAAAATGTATACCAACTCACAATAGAAGGCACAAACGTGACGGTTGACGATGTAGAGTACCCCACCAATTTCGGCATATTTTACGTTTATCTCACCGAGGGCATACATACCATAACCGTGGACGGCAATACTACAACAAACCATTATCTGGCAAACGCTCAAAACGAGCTTGAGGCTGTCGGCACAGACCTGACGATCACTGCGGACAGCGGCAGCATTGTTTACGGCACGGACTACACCTATCCCGCAGAAACGGGCGTGCTTACTATCCTCTCGAATAAGGCGGTTACTATTTCGGGCACGACAACGACCGACACTATCTTTGTTAATAGCGGCGTTTCGGCGAATATCACCCTTAACGGCGTGAATATTGACGTTTCATCTAAAAATAACACTGCCGCATTCAAAATCGAGGACAACAGCACGGGAAATGTCTCGATAACCCTTGCGGACGGCTCCGAAAACACGCTGACAAGCGGCAGTAATTGCGCAGGCTTGCAGAAGAACGGCGACAGCGCTGACATAGGCAAGCTCACCATTACCGGCACAGGCACGCTCACCGCAACCGGCGGCGATGAAGGCGCAGGCATAGGCGGCAATAACGAATCCGCTTCAAATATCACCATAAGCGGCGGCACGGTTACCGCAACCGGCGGTGATATGGGCGCAGGCATAGGCGGCGGCAATAATCGCAGCGGTTCAAACATCACCATAAGCGGCGGTACTGTTATTGCAAACGGCGGCAATGGCGGCGCAGGTATCGGCGGCGGCACAGGTGGCTCCGGTTCAGACATCACCATAAGCGGCGGCTCTGTCACGGCGAAGTCCAACGGCGGCGGCGCAGGCATAGGCGGCGGCGAGAGCGGCAAAGGTTCAAACATAACCATAAGCGG
>JALEQE010000081.1 GCA_022766825.1 Oscillospiraceae bacterium
TTACTTTGGAATTTTCGCGGCGGTTTTCGGGATTGAAGTGCTTATCGCGCTGTTTGTTCACGATAATTTTGTGCGCCCCTACCTCGGCGATGTGTTGGCGGTGGTGTGCGTGTATTTCCTCGCGCGGGTGATTTTCGCGGATAAGCCGCGTTACCTGTCACCATTCGTTACGCTGTTTGCGTTCACTGTGGAACTTGTTCAGCTGACACCGCTGTCGGAACATCTTCCATCGCCGCTTTCCGTGATTGTCGGCGGAACGTTCGACTTTAAAGATTTACTGTGCTATTTGGCAGGCGGCGCAATATGCTTTTTAATTGAACAATTCAGATTAAGACCAACAAATTCGTTATAGCTTTCCGAAATAACGCACATAAAACCGCCGCACTTTTTGGAGTGCGGCGGTTGGTTCATTTATTGGCTTTTGCGGCAGCCTTAAGCGATTTTACATATTCATCTTTAAGACTTGTCGGCTCAATTATCTGCGCTTCTGTTCCGAACTGGAAAATCCAGGAGAAGAACGCGGAGGGAGCGGAAGTCCGCACGGGAATTTTAATCGTGAAATGTTCATCACCGTCGGGGCGCATAACAATCTGTTTCCCGAAACGGTCTATCACGGCACGTATCAGGTGCGGTTTGTTTGCGAAACGCAAAATAACGTCTTCCTCCTCGCCGCTGAACATTGAAAAGGTGGATTTGAGATAGTCCGATAGTTTGAAGTCGCGCGGTTTTTTCTGCGCGGGTTCGTCAAGAATTTGTACTTCCTCCATTTTGTCAACACGGAAGTGTGAAATTCCGTTGTACTTTTCGTAGTGCGCGATAAGATAATAGTTTTCGTCACGCCAGGTGAGAGCGTAAGGAGAGCAAATGTGGAGATCCTCGCGGTATTTTTTGTGTTTTTTCAAGTCGTAATCAAAATACTTGAACGAAATCTTTTTCTTTTCCGCAATCGCGCGGTGAATTTCATTTACATTGTAGTAAATCAATTCATTGTCTGTTGTGATACGGTTCGCAATATAAACCTGACGGCGAATGGAAGTAGCCTCGTGTTCACTGCAAAGCGTTTCGAGCTTCTGAATGAGTTCTTTGGCTTTCTTTTCCGTGAAGAACCGCGATGAAGCTATCGCGTCCGCGAGAAGTTTGAGTTCGGGCAGGTCAAAAGTGCGGCTTGCAAGACAGTATCCCGCATGCTTTCCCATACCCGAGATAATATCAGCGCCAAGTTCGCGAAGAACGTCAATGTAATCATAGATTGCTTTTCTGCCCGCGTCAAAGCCGTATTCTTTCAGCATTGCCTGTATTTGCGGCATTGTTATTGCGTGTTCGGAATCGGTATGCTCAAAAAGTATTTTGTACAGGTAAAGTATTTTAAGATACCCGCGTTCCTTTGTGCTTTCTTTTTCCGACATAGTGTACCTCCGTCTTGTTTTTGTCTACATTATAGAATACTTTCGGCGATTTGTCAATATGCTTGAAAATATTTTTCGGTTCGGACGATTATTTACTTGATTTTGTCCTTGTAATGTTGTATAATAAATATAAAACAATAATTTGCTTTGAAAGGATCAAAATTATGAATATCTGGCATGACATAAACCCTGCAAGAATTACTCCTGAAGATTTTATTGCTATCGTTGAAATCGAGAAAGGCAGTAAGAAAAAATATGAGCTGGATAAGCAGACGGGACTTATTATTCTTGACCGTATCCTTTACACGTCAACTCACTATCCCGCAAATTACGGTTTCATTCCGCGAACTCTTGCGGACGACGGCGACCCGCTTGACGTGCTTGTTCTTTGCAACGAGCCGCTTGACCCGCTTGTTGAAGTGCGCTGCTATCCGATTGGTGTAATCACAATGCTTGACAACGGCAAAAAGGACGAGAAGATAATCGCTATCCCGTTTGAAGATCCGACATATAATGCATATCGCGGAATTGAGGCTCTGCCGTCGCATATTTTTGAGGAAATGCGGCATTTCTTCTCGGTTTACAAGCAGCTTGAAGGTAAAACGACAGCGGTAAACGAGGTTCAGGGGCGCGATGACGCGGTTAAGGTAATTAAGCAATGTATAGAGAATTACAATGAAATTTACGCGCCGCAGCATCCGTTTGTGCCGGAACACGCTACTAATGCCAAGAAAAAGTAGTTTTCGGTGAATTTGAAAGGAATTTTATGATACTTGCAAGTCAAAGTCCGCGCAGAAAGGAACTTCTCTCGTTTATTACGAAGGATTTTCGCGTAATTCCCGCTGTCGGCGAGGAACATATTGCAAAGGGAACACCGCCCGACCAAGCGGTTTTGCAGCTTTCACAGCAAAAGGCGGAGGAGATTTTCTCAGAGCATAAAGGAGAAACGATTGTTGCGGCGGATACGGTCGTGGCGATTGACGGCGAGATACTGGGAAAACCACGTGACGAACAGAACGCCGCCGAAATGTTGCGTAAGCTGTCGGGGCGCGTTCACAGTGTGTTCACGGGAGTATGCGTTATTTTCGCAGATGGAAGCCGCGAAAACTTTGCTGAGGAAACGAAAGTTGAGTTCTATCCGCTTACGGATAAGGAAATCGCCGATTACATCGTGACAGGCGACCCGATGGACAAAGCGGGAGCGTATGGTATTCAGGAAAAAGGCGCGGCGAATGTGAAAGGCATAGTGGGCGACTTTTATAATGTTATGGGTTTGCCCGTGGGCAGATTGGCACGAATTTTCAGAAAACACAATATAAGTTATTAAGGGAGGGATGATAATGGCTAAAAACAGTTACTCAACAAAACAACACAAATACAGGCTAACCTACAATTCGCCGGTGATATTGACGTTTGCCGCTGTTTGCGCTGTGACGCTTTTACTGGATTGGATAACAAAGGGGTTTACCAACCGTTTACTGTTCATCTGTTACGGTCACGGAAGTTTGCTTGACCCGCTTACATATCTTCGTATATTTACTTATGTTTTCGGACACGCGAGTTTTGCGCATTTCGCGGGAAATATGACAATGCTGCTGTTGGTTGGACCTATTGTCGAGGAACGCTATGGCAGTTGGAACCTCGCGATAATGATACTGGTTACAGCAATAGCGGGAGGAATACTCAACACGTTTTTCTTCAGCACAGGTATTCTCGGAGCGTCCGGAATAGTATTTCTGCTGATTATTTTAAGCGCGTTCGGAAATATGAAGAAGGGCGAAATTCCGCTGACGCTGATACTTATCGCGGCTATTTATCTGGGACAGGAAATCTACGCGGGAATAACCGTAAATGACAATGTATCGCATTTTGGTCATATATGCGGCGGCGTTTCGGGATTGTGTTTCGGAATATGGTTTTACAAAAAGAAATTTGAACTCAACAGATGAAACGGTTGAAATTTAGGCTTTTTGTAACAATATTGTAACATAGAAATGTGAAAATCTAACAAAAATTCCGAAATAAGGTTGAAGTTTTTTGAAGTGTGTGTTATAATATACTTAACAAGGTATGTATTTCAGACTTGTAAAGGGGTAATTGATATGAAAGCTAACGCAAAAAAACGAAAAACATCTATAAAAGTACAGATGATATTGATCGTCAGCTTGATTATTATAGTTCTGGTAATAGCAATGTTGGCGGCGGGAATCATTTCGGGCTATTCGGGGATTCAGAATACTGTCCGGAGCGACCTGCACACACTGACTCAATTGGCTGACCACACTTTCAGTGCTGCGATAAAGCAGGCGAAAAAGGATATTGTAAAGCCGTTGGAGGAGTTCAACAGAGTTGTTGCGTTCAGTCCTGATATGGCTCTCAATACTGCTCAGACAGCTCTTGAAAACACCATTTACAAAGAATATGCCTATATCAATAACAAGGGCGAGGTCAAAACACACGCTGATATATTTGATTCGAGCCTTGCGGAATTGGACTGCGTAAAAAAGGCGCAGAACGGTGAAACTGTCGTATCGTCTTCAATGGATTTCGGCGGAAATCTGAGATTTATTGTCGCTGTCCCGTGTAAGAACGGTGCATTTGTTGCGACACTTGACGGACAATATTTCAGCGACCTTATCTCCGATAAGTTGGTTTGCGATACGGGCAGTATCTTTATGATAGACAATACGGGTGTGATGATTGCGAACATCGATCCCGAATTGGTTCAGGAAAGACAGAATTTCATTGAACTTTCTCAGGAGGATAAGGCTTACCAATCTGCAGGTGCATTACATCAGAAAATGATTGACGGCGAAACAGGCGTTGCGAATTACAATTACAGTAATATAAAAAGGTTGTGTGCTTATGGCACCGTCACCGATTCGGAAGGCTGGGCTTACGGTGTTGAGGCTCCTCAAAAGGAAATGTTTTCCGCAATTCGTCCGATGATAATTGCACTGTTGATATGCGCTGTCGCGGCTCTTGCACTTGGCGTTCTGGCAATTTCGGTTTTCGCTGGAAAACTGTCAGCGCCAATCGTTCAGATGTCGGAACGTATGACGCAGTTAGCTCAGGGTGATTTGTATACGCCGGTGAAAGCGATAAACAGAAAGGATGAAATCGGCGTTCTCGCGGAAGAATTTGGCGAGTCCATTTCTTCACTTAAATCCTACATTCACGACCTAAGCGAGGTCCTCAGTGAGATGTCACAGGGAAATATGCTTGTAGAATCTAAAATTAAGTATGACGGAGACTTTGTTGCTATTGAGCAATCGCTTAAAAGTATACTCGAATCGTTTAATAACATTTTCGGTGAAATCAACAAAGCGTCCAATATTGTTGCTGACGACGCGAAAATCGTTTCTGACGGCGCTGGTAAGCTTGCGGAAGGCTCAGAACAACAGGCAAGCGTTGTTTCAGACCTTATGATGACGTTGAGGGAACTGTCGGAGGCTTCAACCGAAAACTCTGCTACCACAACAAGCGCGGGTGCGAATGCCGATGAAGCAGGTGCTCAGGTAAAATCGTGCAATGAGAGAATGCAGAGCGCGGCTGACGCAATGATTGAAATCAGCGAATCTGCAATGCAGATTGAAAAGATTATTGCAACAATTGAGGATATAGCGTTCCAGACCAATATTCTCGCGCTTAACGCCGAAATCGAGGCGGCAAGAGCAGGTGAAGCGGGTAAAGGTTTCGCAGTTGTTGCCGACGAGGTACGAAATCTTGCGAACAAGTCGGATAAGGCGGCAAAGGCTACAAAACAGCTTATTGACAACTCACTTGACGCAGTGAACCGTGGTTCGGAAGTAGTAAGCGAGGTATCGGAACAGTTGAGCGAGTCCACGGAAAAGGTATTGCGCGCGGTTGAAGATATGAAGAATGTATCCGAGGCTGTTCGGCAGGAGGATGAACGCATTCAGAAAATCAGCGAAAGCGTTATGCGTATCAATGAGGTTGTACGGAACAATACCGAGTCCGCTTCGGAAAGTGCCGAAACAAGCCGTGAACTGTCTGTACAGGCAGCAAATCTCAAGACAATAATGGATAATTTCAAGTTTATCGAAAAGTAATTGTTACACAAAATTAACGGCAACGGCTTTTATATTACCGTTGCCGTTTTTGTAGAAACATTGCGCTCTTTGCTTGCCGCCACTCCATGGCAAACCACAAAGAGCGCTTTTTCGCGGTTAGGGCGACAACGTTTATAAATGCTGTGAATGAAGTCTAAAAGAACACGTTACATCGCGTCCATAAAATTTCCGAGAATTTTGACGGCCTTTGCGGCTGCTTTTCGTTTAAAGCGTCGGTTGTCAGTGAGTGACTTGACTGCCAGAAATGTGAGTCCTCCTGTGATAACGGCAGCGGTTGCGCCTTTTACGTAGCTTTTAGTCTGCCTGCTCATAAAATCATCTCCTTTTTTGAAAGATTACGGTTATATTTTCTGCAAAAATTCGAAAAATATGCTGCTTTTTTCAACGGTAATATGTGAAAACCAATTTGGAAACGGTTATATTTAATAGTAATTTTATCCTACTATCCTGTAAAAATTAGTAGTTTTTGTGAATATTTTAGCTTTCAGCATTTGATTTTGTGTTAATTTTGTGTAAATATACAAAATGCAAGTTTGAAAATAAAAAATTGCAAAAACTGCTTGACATTTTTTAGCAAACAGAGTATAATGTAAACATAGCAAAGAGGCTATGACATATTTCTTACAACGATGTCAGAATATGTCATAGCCTTTTTGTCAACAAAATTAAAATAAGGGAAACGGAAAGGAGCGGTCTTAAATGGACGTATTATTAACGGTACTTTCAGAGGCGACTGATACGGCAGTACAGAGCGCCGAAGAAGTGGTAACAAATACGATGTTTAACACCGGAGACGGCAACGGTATTTGGTATTTGATAGGAGCTGCGCTGGTATTCTTTATGCAGGCGGGCTTCGCAATGGTGGAAACCGGTATGACAAGAGCAAAGAACGCCGGCAACATCATAATGAAGAACTTGATGGACTTCTGCATAGGCACGGTTGTTTTCGTGCTTCTGGGCTTTGGTTTAATGCTTGGCGAGGACGCTTTGGCGGGTTTGATTGGTATTCCGACAATGGATATTCTCGGAAACTTCTCCAACTTTGACAGATGCGCCGAGTTCGTATTCAACTTAGTATTCTGCGCGACGGCGGCAACAATCGTATCCGGCGCAATGGCAGAACGTACACGTTTCATAAGCTACTGCGTATATTCGGCGGTAATTTCCGCAATCATCTACCCGATTGAAGCTCACTGGGTATGGGGCGGCGGCTGGCTCGCAAATCTCGGATTTGTTGATTTCGCGGGTTCTGCGGCAATTCATATGTGTGGCGGTATGTGCGCTCTTATCGGCGCGGCTATGGTTGGACCTCGTATCGGCAAGTTCGGCAAGGACGGTAAACCTCACGCAATTCTCGGTCACTCAATGACTTTGGGTGCGTTGGGCGTATTCATTCTTTGGTTCGGCTGGTACGGATTTAACGGCGCGGCGGCGAACAGCGTTGATTCGCTTGCGAGAATATTCCTTACAACGACGGTTGCTCCTGCGGTTGCAACCTGCACGACAATGATTTTCACTTGGAGAAAGAACGGCAAGCCCGATGTTTCGATGTGTTTGAACGCTTCTTTGGCGGGCTTGGTTGGTGTAACGGCACCTTGCGCGGACGTTGACTGCCTTGGTTCTGCGATTATCGGTTTGGTTTCGGGCTTCCTTGTAGTATTCGGTGTTTGGCTGCTTGATTACAAGCTCCACATTGATGACCCTGTCGGCGCTGTCGGCGTTCACTTCTGCAACGGTATCTGGGGTACATTGGCAGTCGGCTTGTTTGCAACAGGCACAGGTCAAAACGTTGGTGTAGAGGGTACTCCCGTAAAGGGACTGTTCTACGGCGGCGGCTGGGAACAGCTCGGTGTTCAGGCACTTGGCGTTGTTTCTATCTGCGCTTGGACTGCGGCGATTATTTCGCTTACATTCCTGATTATCAAGAAAACTTTGGGCTTGCGTGTTTCACGCCACGAGGAAATCGTTGGTTTGGACGCGACAGAACACGGACTTCCGAGTTCATATGCGGACTTTATCCCCTCAATGCAGGTTGAAACAACCGCGTCGGGTCGTGATAAAGAAGTTGATACTCTTGCAAAGGTTGAGGCAAAGGCTGCTGACGCTGTAAGCACAGGCGATGTACCTGTTGTTCATAAGAAGTATACTCCTTCCGAGGGCGAACATATGTCCAAGGTTGTTATCATCACAAAGCAAGAGCAAATTGAGGCACTTAAAAACGCGATGTCCGCTATCGGAATTACCGGTATGACTGTTACAAACGTACTTGGTTGCGGTATGCAGAAAGGCGCAACGGAATATTATCGTGGTGTTCCAATTGAAACGCATTTGCTTCCGAAGATTAAGATGGAGATAGTTGTATGCAAGGTTCCTGTTGAAACGGTTGTTGAAACAGAGAAGAGCGTTCTTTACACAGGCAAGATTGGCGACTGTAAGATTTTCGTTTACGATGTTGCTGATGTTGTAAAAATTCGTACAGGCGAAAGCGGTTATGACGCTCTTCAGGATAATGAATAAACCATTCCAAAGGTAAAGCCTCCTAAATAGAATAATAGTGTAGAACAAAAGTTAATCCCTCGGGGCAATAGCCTCGGGGGATTACGTTTTTCCCAAAAGAATTTCAGCGGCAAAAGCAGCCATTAAATCGTATTCCGAATAATCAAGTGCTGATATGGGAAATTCGAGCGGTTCACAGATACCGTTCGCCGTTCGGACAGAGCGGTTGAGCGACACCGTGATTTTATCGGTGTTTCGTGAAGTTACGGAAACAGTGTTTTTTGAAGATATTCCACAGGTAATAAGCTGAACAAATTGTGGATATATGTCCGTTGTATCATTGTCTACGATAACGCCAAGCGCACGTTTTATTTTGGCATGAGCGTTTTTTCCGAGAATAACCGCAGCATTTTCGCAATCAATAGTTGCATAATTATCAGCTTTTATTATCGAGTATTTTTCCAGAAGTTTGTCTGCGCTGCTTTCTCCGATTATCACAACTGTTCCCATACCGTTCACCTCTGCAATAGTTTGCCGTATTTCCGCGGGAATATTACAGGAAAAATCAGCTTTTTCGAACAAGAAAACCGCCCGAATTGCTTCGAGCGGTTGAGATACGGTCATTTGGCAGGCGTCCAATTCTCCTGCATCTTAAGTGTATTTATTGATTTCATGCAGCAGCTTTTTCTTTGCTTTAACTTCTTTCGGATTACTTTTGTTTGTAAGAATTTTTATGCAAACGTTCATTATACCGTTTTGTTCTTCTTCCGAATAAATGTAGTTCGCGGAAGTAGCGTATTTGTCGGGAAGAACCTCGGGGTTGAATTTTCCTTTGATTTCGTTCCAAAATTCTTTCCCGATTTCACTTTCAAGATTGATTTCGATTTTAATATCATTTATAATGATATTATCGTTTTCGTTGGTTTCGTTCAAAAGCCTGTATCCTTTAATTAGTCCGATTTCCTGAATAACGTAATGCTTGTATTCCGAGTTGATTTTTTCCTTTTTCATTTGATTTTTCACCTGTTGACAAACAATATAGCTATAAGTTTATATGATTATTATATCACAAATTTATTGAATTGTCAATTGTATTTTAAAACAGTCTTGCTATATTTGCGATAACGGCGCAGAGAATAATTCCGCACAAAGTCGGTATTACAAAAGCGAGCGCGGTCCATTTCCAACTCCCCGTTTCCTTTTTTATTGTAAGCAGTGAAGTCGAACACGGAAAGTGCATAAGCGTAAATACAATTACGCACACAGCCGTGACAGGCGTCCAGCCGTTGGCGTTGAACAGTTCAAACATCTGCGCGGGAGCAATTTCCGAAAGCGACCCCATTTGCATATACGCCATACTGATAAGCGGGATTACAATTTCGTTAGCGGGTAAGCCGAGCAGAAATGCTGTGAAAATCACACCGTCCAGTCCGATAAATTGGGCAAACGGGTCAAAGAAATTTGTTATATGGCTTAAGAGAGTAGCGTCTCCGACCGATATGTTCGCGAGAAGCCATATTATCGCGCCTGCGGGGGCGGCTACCGCGGCGGCTCTGCCAAGTACGAAAACAGTTCGGTCAATCAGAGAACGCACAAGTATTCTGCCGATTTGCGGACGGCGGAACGGCGGCAATTCCAATGTAAAAGAGGAGGGTTCGCCTTTAAGCAAAGTGGCGGACAATAATCTTGAAACGGCGAACGTGACGAGTATTCCCAAAACTATTACGGCGGTTAGCGCAAGCGCGGATAAAAAGCTACCCAATACACCTGTCGCGCATACAAGATACAGCGATATTATCGTGATTATCATCGGAAATCGCCCGTTGCATGGCATAAAAACGTTTGTTAGCATTGCGATAAGTCGCTCACGCTTACTGTCGATTATACGGCAGCCGACAATTCCAGCCGCATTGCACCCAAGTCCCATACACATACTAAGGCACTGTTTCCCGCACGCTTTGCACTTGCAAAAAGGTTTGTCGAGGTTGTAAGCGATACGCGGCAAATATCCCAAATCTTCCAACAAAGTGAAAAGCGGGAAGAAAATCGCCATCGGCGGCAGCATAACCGAAACCACCCAAGCAAGTACACGGTACGCGCCGTCAACAAGTAATCCCGAAAGCCAAGCGGGCGCGTTAATGTACGTCATAAAGTCGCCGAACCTGTCTCCGAGCCAAAAAAGTCCTTTGCTCAACAGCTCCGACGGATAATTCGCACCGACAATCGTTATCCAGAAAATCCCCAGCAAAAGCGCGAACATTATCGGAAAACCCAACGCTTTGCTTGTGAGTATTTTGTCGGCTTTTGATTGATGTACAACCGTTTGCGGCAATTTGATTTCTGCGCCGTCGCAGGCCTCTTCCGCGTTTAACAGTATGCACGATACAATTCGGTCTTTCAGTATATCAAGCGTTATATCGTTTTCGGCAAGCAATGAACGCGCCCGCTTTATTGCGCCGTTTAATTCCTCAACGCTTGAACTGTCCGCTTTTCGGAACTTTTCAATTTCCGATACAAACGTTTTGTCACCGTCAATCAAAGCGAGAGCTGTTCGGCGCGGCGGTATCGGACAGCTGAAACACTTTTCCGCAAACGGTTGCACAATTGAAATCGCGTCCTCAATCGGTCGTATGTACCGTAATTTCCGAGGTTTTGTAACGATTTTCCCGCCGCATAAATCATCAAGCCTATCGGTAAGCCGTTTCAATGTTTTCTTGTCGTGAGCGTTAGTACCCACAACGGGAACTCCGAGATTTTCTTCCAGGATTTTCGTGTTTACGGAAATACCGCGCCGCTTTGCCTCGTCAAGAAGATTAACGCAAACGAGCGTTTTCGGGCATATTTCCATAACCTGCAAAACAAGGTTCAGACTGCGTTCCAGACACGTTGCGTCACAAACAACGACAACAGCGTCATACGGGGAATTGTGTTCGGTTAATTCGTCCGAAGAATTGTCATTTGCGGGTTCGGGCTGTCCGAAACAGATGAAATTCCGCGCGGCTTCTTCCTCTGCGGAGTGTGCGAGCAGAGAATATGTTCCGGGCAAATCGGTGAATGAATATGAAAATCTCTTTGTGGAAAAAGTTCCGACCGCCGTTTCAACCGTTTTGCCCGTCCAGTTGCCCGTGTGCTGATGAAGTCCCGTAAGAGCGTTGAAAACAGTGCTTTTGCCAACGTTGGGATTACCCGCGAGTGCGACTTTTTTCATAATTGTACCGCTGTTTCTTTTTTTACTCATTCAGCGCCTCCTGACAATAACGCCGCAACAATCGCACGAGCGTATCGCAATTACCGCGCCGCGTATCAGATAAGCGGACGGGTCGCCCAGCGGACTTCGCCCGACACATTTCACTTCCGTGCCGCAACAAAGTCCTATATCAAGCAGTCTGCGCCGCATCGCGCCTTTGGTTTCAAGTGCCTTGACGGTTGCGCGTTCGCCAACGTTAATTTCGTTCAACGTACATACTCTCATAATGTCACCCCATAGATGTTATATTTGCAATTTTGGCATATTTTATTGTATGCGCATTGGTGAAAGTTGTTAATCTGGTCTTATTAAATAATACCAAATTGGATATTGTGATATTTCCAAAAAGTGATATAATTAAGTCAAGGCAAATCCGAAAGCATATTTTAATTTTTGGTTTGGTTTAAAATATTCGGATTTGCCTTTATATAAAAAAATTATGTGTAGAAAAAAAGAGAGAAAATAACTATGAGCAATGAAAAAAATAACGCAAAGGAAATTCTTCTGAAAATCTGCATCGCAGGTATGTTTGCCGCGCTGATATGCGTTGCGACAATGATAATTCAGATACCCTCTCCGCTCGGCGGCTATGTAAACTTCGGCGACTGCTTTATTCTGATAGCGGCATGGGTTCTGGGTCCTGTTTACGGTTTCGCGGCAGGCGGTATCGGTTCGGCTATGGCAGATTTGCTTTCAGGATACGCCCACTATGTTCCCGGAACGTTTGTTATCAAAGGACTTATCGCTGTCGCGGCGGCGTTGGTGGTTCGCGCGTTCCTTAAAAAGAACGAGAAACTCCGCTTGCCGGGATATATTGTCGGTGGTATCGCGGGCGAAATAATTATGGTAGGCGGCTACTATCTTTATGCGGCTGTCGCTCTCGGAAAAGGCTTTGTTGTCGCGTTTGATTCCGTTCTCGGAAACGTTGTTCAGGGCGCATTCGGAGTTGTTCTCGGAACAATCCTTGCGGGAGTAATAGCAAAAACTCACGTTCTCAAAAAGTTCAATTCTTACGCAGTTTAAGCTATAAGTAGTTTAATAAAATATCCCCGTTTGTCGGTTGAACGGCATATTTTGCCGAAAAGTCCGATAAACGGGGATTTTTTTGGAAAAGCACTTGCAAAATCGGCTGAAATAGGCTATAATAAAAATGTATGGATTTTTCCAAAAGAAAGGACACGATTATGGCAGTAGATATTGATACAATAAAGCACCTCTGCGATTTGTCCAAGTTGGACTATGACGAAGAGGGAATGAAGAAAGTAATGGGCGAGATGAGCGACATCATCGACCTTATGGACGAAATCAAGGAATTTGACCTCACTTATGACGATACAAAGGACGGCAACGAAATTTGTTTTTCGGATACCCGCGAGGACGTTCCCGAGGAATCATACCCGACCGAAAAACTTCTTTCCAACGCCGAAAATACGGACGGTTGCTATGTAGTTCCGAAAGTCGTTGAGTAAGGGGGATTAAAATGGATTTGAAAAGAGCAAAAATAAGAGATTTACGCCACGCGCTTGATAATAAGGAAATAAGCGCGGCGGAGCTTTGCGGGGAGTATTTCAAGAAGATTGACGAAATCGACCCGAAACTGTTGTCGTATATAACGGTTACAAAGGACGAGGCTATGAAAGCCGCTGAGAAAGCGCAGAAAATGATTGACGAGGGAAAATCAACCGTGCTTACGGGTATCCCGCTTGCCGTTAAGGATAACATCTGCATTGACGGCGTAAGAACTACTTGCGCGAGCAAAATGCTTGAAAACTTTGTTCCGCCGTACAATGCGACTGTAATTGATAAGCTGAACGAACAGGGCTATGTTCTTCTTGGCAGAACTTCAATGGACGAGTTCGCAATGGGCGGTTCAACGCAGACTTCCGCATTTGCGAAAACCAAAAACCCCTATGATTTGACTTGCGTTCCGGGCGGTTCTTCGGGCGGTTCAGCGGCGGCGGTTTCCGCGTCGCTCGCGCCCGCGGCTCTCGGAAGCGATACGGGCGGTTCGATACGTCAGCCGTCCTCGTTCTGCGGTGTAACGGGTATCAAGCCGACTTACGGACGCGTTTCGCGTTACGGTCTTGTGGCGTTCGCAAGTTCGCTCGACCAAATAGGCCCGATTTGCGCCGACGCTCGCGACTGTGCGATTATGCTGAACGCAATCTGCGGTCACGACCGTCGTGACGCGACTTCTGCGCCCGTTGACGTTCCCGATTTCACGGAAAAGCTCGGTCAGCCGATTAAGGGCTTGAAAATCGCTTTGCCGAAAGAATTTTACGCGCAAGGCGTTGACGATATTGTTAAAACCGCCGTTATGAACGCCGCGAAAGAACTTGAAAAGCAAGGCGCGGTTCTTGTTGACTGCTCCATTCCGGGCTTGAAATACGCAATACCCGCGTATTATCTAATCGCTTGCGCCGAGGCGGCTTCCAACCTCTCACGCTTTGACGGTATCAAGTACGGTTTCCGCGGCGAGGGCAGAACATTCGAGGAGCTTATCCGCGACAGCCGTTCGCGCGGTTTCGGCGAGGAAGTAAAACGCCGTATTCTTCTCGGAAACTACGCTTTGTCAAGCGGTTATTATGACGCTTACTATAAGAAAGCGCTTGCGCTTAAACAGGAGATAATCAAGGAATACAACGAAGTGTTCGAGCAGGCGGACGTGGTTCTCACTCCGACAGCCCCCACACCCGCTTACAAAATCGGCGCACAGGACAACGACCCCGTTAAGATGTATCAGGCGGATATCTGCACGGTAACGGTAAATATTGCAAAACTTCCCGGAATATCCACAACGTGCGGTTACACGGCGGAAGGCTTGCCAATCGGTATGTCGATTATCGGAAAGCGTTTTGACGAACAGACGATTTTGCAAGTTGCGGACGCTTTTGAGCAAGGTTTTGAAACCATTGCTCCGAAACTGTAAGGGGGTGTTGAGATGAGCGCATATTTTCCCACAATGGGTCTTGAAATACACGCGGAATTGCTTACAAAATCAAAGGTATTCTGCACCTGCTCCGCAGAATTTGGCGGCACGCCGAACTCCCGTTGCTGTCCCGTTTGCAGTGGACTTCCCGGTACTCTGCCCGTACTCAACAAAAAGGCTGTCGAGTACATTATAAAAGCGGGTTATGTTATGAACTGCGATATTTCGCGGTTCACAAAATGGGACAGAAAGAATTATTTCTATCCCGATTTGCCGAAAGCGTATCAGATTTCGCAAATGCCGCGACCCGTTTGTCTTGCGGGAAAGGTGAATATCAACGTAAACGGCGAGAGCAAAGTTATCCGCATTAACCGTATTCATCTTGAAGAGGACGCGGGCAAGCTTGTTCACGACGAGGTAAACAGAATATCGCTTGCGGACTATAACCGCTGCGGTATTCCGCTTATCGAGATAGTAACCGAGCCCGATTTCCACTCGGCGGCGGAAGTAATCGCGTTTGTTGAGAAAATCAAGCTGTTACTGCAATACGCGGGTATCTGCGACTGTAAAATGGAACAGGGTTCAATCCGCTGTGACGTAAACATCTCAATTGCGCCGAAAGGTTCAACGGAACTCGGCACACGCACGGAGCTTAAAAATATTAACTCTCTGAAAGCTATTGAGAGAGCTATTCAAGTTGAAATAGAACGTCAGGAGGAACTCCTTGAAAACGGCGAGCGTGTTATTCAGGAAACGCGCCGTTTCAACGAGCAGTTGGGCGAAACAACCGCAATGCGTTCCAAAGAGGATGCGCACGATTATCGTTATTTTCCCGACCCTGATATTCCGCCGATTATTTTCACCGAGGAAGAACTCGAAGAGATTAAAAATTCTATCCCCGAACTTCCCGAACAGCGTGTTGAACGCTTTGTGAACGAACTCGGACTGAAAAAGGCGGACGCGGATATAATTGTGGGGAATAAGAAGATATGCGATTTCTTTGACGCGGCAATCGCGGAATACAACAACCCGAAAGCAATCGCGAACTTTATTCTCGGCGAGCTGATGAACCGTATAAACCGCGGCGAGGCGGATATGGAAAATCTGAAATTCGGCGGCGCGGAGTTCGCGCAGTTGGTTGAATATATGCAGACCGACAAGATTTCGCAGGCGAACGCAAAGACGATACTCCGTGATATGATTGAAAACGGCGGTTCTCCGAAAGAAATCGCCGACCGTGACGATTTGTGGATTAAAGAGGATAACGACTTGCTTGCGAAAGTTGTTGACGAAATAATCGCGAACAATCCCAAGCCCGTGGAGCAATACAAGAACGGCGACCAGAAGGTGTTCGGTTTCTTTATGGGACAGGCGAACAAGGCGTTGAAAGGCGCGGCAAGCCCGAAAGCGATTCAAGAGTATATCCGCAAGAAACTGAGCGAGTAATATATTATATAATAGTATACAAGCCTCCGATTTTTCGGGGGCTTCAGTCTGTCGATAAATCACAGTCTGAAACGCATTCCTTCCGAGTGGCACTCAATATATGACACGAACCGCAAATATCGACTGGATGAATTACAAAGAATTATATCATTACGATGGCAAAGACGGTCATACTGTTATTCGTGATGATGCCCCTTATCCGGTCAGGGGCGTTTATCTTTTACGGCAAAAACGGCACTTTTCTCTCTATACTGCGTATAGAAATTTTTATTTAGCTTATATATCGTAATATATAATATTATTATATATAGTGGGAGAAAGAGTTCAAAAAAATGCCGTTTCTGCCGTTAAACCCCGTCAAACGGTATGGTTGAGCCATTTGTAGGCACGGCAACATTAACGGCAAAAAATCTCGGTAAAGTGCCGTCAGCTCGCATAGTTAAGCCGTTTACAAGGACGGCATAATTTTCTGCCGTTTTTTGCTGTTTTTGCTGTTAGTATAAGCTAACTCAAAAACACAGGCAGTAAAAATGCTCTCATTCCGCACAATAAAGCGGTTTGAGAGCGATTTTCTATATGGAGCGGATAATGGGAGTCGAACCCACCACCTCAGCT
>JALEQE010000091.1 GCA_022766825.1 Oscillospiraceae bacterium
CGGCGTTTCAGATGATGAAACAGTTTTTCGGAACCGATTTTGCGGAGCGTCAGGTGGTTGTCGGAGAGGGCAGTAAGCTCGAACTCGGCAAGCATACATTGAATTTCGTTACAGCGCCTATGGTTCATTGGCCCGAAGTTATTATGACATACGACAGCACAGACAAGGTTCTGTTCTCGGCGGACGCTTTCGGTAAATTCGGTGCGCGCGATACCGATGAGGATTGGGCTTGCGAGGCTCGCCGTTACTATTTCGGTATTGTCGGAAAATACGGCGTACAGGTTCAGGCGGTTCTTAAAAAGGCGGCGGCTCTTGATATTCAGAAGATACTTCCGCTGCACGGTCCGTTGCTCACCGAAAATCTCGGTTATTATCTCAATCTTTACAACACCTGGTCAAGCTACGGCGTTGAGAGCGAGGGTGTTGTAATCGCGTACACTTCCGTTTACGGTCACACAAAAGCGGCTGCGGAATTGCTTGCGGCAAAACTTGAAGAGAAAGGCTGCCCGAAAGTTGCGGTAACAGACCTTGCCCGCGATGATATGGCGGAGGCTGTCGAGGACGCTTTCCGTTACGGAAAACTTGTTCTCGCTACTACCACATACAATACGGACATTTTCCCGTTTATGCGTGAATTTATCGAACATCTTACCGAGCGTAACTATCAGAACCGCACGATAGCGATTATCGAAAACGGAACTTGGTCGCCCAATGCCGCGAAGGTTATCAAGGGTATGTTTGAAAACAGCAAGAATATCGAAATTGTGGATACGATTACAATTAAATCAGCTCTTACCGCTGAAAACGAGGCGCAGATTGACGCACTTGCGGCAAAACTCGCATAAGTAAATAATTTTCCAAATCAAACTAAGGCTGTGTTTTCGCACAGCCTTTTTGTGGATAATATCAAATTTCCCTCGTTGGTCATATAATAAACCGAATGGAGGGATTACTTTGGATTATTATTCGGTTTTTGCGAGAAAAGCAGACGCGGCGGCATGTATCAAGGGTAGCTGTAAATACCCGAACATCAAGGGAACAGTGTGTTTATATCAGTTATGCGGATGTGTTATGGTGACGGTTGAGGTCGATGGACTTCCCGTTGGAACAAAACCCTGCGGCAAGCCGATTTTCGCTTTCCATATTCACGAGGGGTATGAATGTTCGGGAAATAAGGACGATTGTTTCGCAAACGCAAAGGGGCATTTTAATCCGTACAATTGTCAGCACCCATATCATGCGGGAGATATGCCGCCGCTGTTCGGAATGAACGGAAGGGCGTTTCTGGCGTTTATGACAGACAGGTTTAAAGTTGCTGAGGTTCTGGGAAGAGCGGTGATTATTCACCGAATGGACGATGATTTTCACACACAGCCTTCGGGAAACGCGGGAGAAAAAATAGCGTGCGGTGTAATTGAAAGTGCATGTTGAAATAAAAATAACGGCAGTGAAACAACCACTGCCGTTGGTTTTATTTCTTGTGTTTTTTGGACGTGGGTTCGGGAGCTTTTTCGCCGATAAGTCCGGCATAGAATTTAACTGCTTCGTGTATTTCGTCACTGTTCGGGTGGCTCCAGTTCTTTGTTCCGAACAGCTTAAAACCGCTTTTTCCTTCCTCGCCCAGACAGCCGTATTTTCCCACAACCTCGCAGTTCTTGAAATGCGCCGTGCCTTCAAGTTCCTCGCAATAATCGGGTCGTTTTACAGGGCATGTGTACAGGAAGAATATTTTCTTGTCGCGCGGCATCCAGTTCGCGGCGAACGAGGCAATGTCACGGTAGAACATTCCGTCCTCGATTTCCGACGCGAACCCGATAAGATCATATTCCGAGAGATCTGCCGAGCGGGTCTTTGTTACGTCCAACAGCGTGACGGGATATTGCTTTTCGATAGCCTGAACGAGTTTCAGCACGCTTTGCTGATTTTGGGATTCGTATGCGATGACTGTTTTCATTTAGTTTCTCCTATCAATACAGGTCGTATGTCTTTGCGGTTTCGTGTGTGCGAAATTCGTGCTTTTCGTAATAACCGATAAGTTGTCCGTTGTCGTCCCGCAGAGCAATCATATATACGTCCTTATTTTCCTTTTCATTGCGGAATGTGTAGACTTTGTTGTGCGATTTGTCTGCTTTAAACCATTCCAAAATCTGCATTATTTTTTCGTTGGAATCGGCGTTGTGGCAATCGGTCAGTTTCTTGCCGATAAGGTCACCGTGCTTTTTGTAACGTTCTTTCGCGGATGGATTCATATAAACAATATCGTGATTTAAGTTGCAGATAACAACAGGCGCGTTATCGCTGTCTATTACGCTTTTGAAAAATATATTCTGTTCCATTCCCGCCTCACATTCCGATTATCGAAAAGACGTCATTGTGTGAAAAGTTCTTTTCCGCCCACGTTGTAATCTCGAAAAATAAGTCCTGCACCTCTCCACCGACATCTTCTGCAAGAGAAATCATTCTGTTCCATAATTCGCGGGTGACTTCATTTGCCCCCCAGCGGTTGAATTTCGTTCCGTCAGCTTCAAAAGCCGGTTTGAAAATCAGCTCATAAAGCTTCAGGTCGCTCATATAATCATCGCGCAGGTACAGACTGTTGTCGTCCCAGAATGTTTTTCCGTCCCATTTTCCGCACGCAAATTCGTGATAGCACGTTCCGCGTCGTTCAAAATTATCAACAAAATATTTCATACGTTCACCTATACTTAAAGCACCATAACCAGCGTTCCCGCAGCGATAAGCGCGCAGCCGATTATCGTTTTTACATCAGCTTGCTCATGCAGGAAAATCACCGCCAGTGCAACCGTGATAACCACGCTTAATTTATCTATCGGCGCGACTTGCGAGGCTTTCCCCATTTGCAAAGCCCTGTAATAGCACAGCCACGACGCGCCCGTCGCAAGTCCCGACAGTATCAGAAAAATCCAGCTTTTTTTGGAAATATTCGCAATACCGCCCTGACTGTTTGTTATAAAAACCATTCCCCAAACCATTGCCAGCACGACAACCGTTCTCAGGGCAGTCGCGAGGTTGGAGTTTACGTCCTCAATCCCGACTTTCGCGAATATTGAGGTCAGCGCGGCGAAAACCGCCGACAACAGCGCGAATACAAACCACATTTCCGTTCATCTCCGCTTATTTCTTGATAATACGCGCTTCGCAGTAGAAACGCTTGTCGTTCGCGTGTCCCATTGAAAACGTTTTGCGTGGTAGCGCGCCGTCCTTGATTACGGTAGGGAAAAGCTCGTCCTTTGTCATACTCGGAAGCAGGAAACCAACGGTATTCGGCGCACCGCAAAGCGATTTCACAACGTTTTCGCCGTGGATATAGTCGATTTTGCCGCCGTTTTCGTTAAGATATTTGTCAAGGAAAGTCTGCAAAGAACCAACCGTCAGATTTGAAGTCGGTTTTGTGATCCCGAAATCGCACGCTTTTCCGTCTATTATCGCTGTGAAATTCTGTTCCGCGCTGTCGGAAAGACCGAGTTCCTCGGTCATTTTATGTAGAAGGTCATCAACGTCAACGTCTGTCACAACTCTGTGTATCGCCTCAAATTCGAGAGCGGGGGAGTGGAGGTTGACGATTTCCACAAGCGCGTAACGCGCGAGTTCCGCGTCGGGTGAACCGCTTTTTTTCTTCTGCTCGTAACATTCTTTTGCAGTCGCGAGTGAGTGATTTCCGTCGCCCATTGCATACAGCAGAACCTCTTCGTTATCAAGACCGTAACGCTTATTGAATGCCGACTTGTCCGAAAGCTTATCCAAAGCCGCGAGAACGCTGTCCGCGTCTTTTCCGTCAACAACCGCGCCCGACAGATGTCCGCCGTTCTGCATAAGCTCAAAATCGTATACGCTTTTAAGCGTTTTGTTCAGAAGCGGCTCAATAATCGTATTTTGCGGGTCGTCAATCAGTATCATAATGTGCGGAAGTTCAAGCGGTGCGTTCATACGGATTTTAACGCGCGGGGGAATGCGGGATTTTACGGTAGCCTCAGTCGCGCGTACCTGCGACTTGCTCCCCTTGTTGTAATCATACTGTTCAAGGTCGATTGCTCCGACAAGTCCCGCGCGGAGACGTCCGTCCGCTTGCGTGCGTTTTGTCAGAATAAAGCAGTCCTTGTATTCGGCGAACAAATCACCGTTAAGATAATCGGTCATTGTGTCGTTGATTTTTTCGATACGCTGTTCACAGTCGGGTTGTTCGAGGTAAATTTCGGGAAGTATCAGATTGAGAGTGGACGGCGCGTTTCCGACAATCTCGGCTGTTTTTTTCCAATAGTCGGGTTCGCCCGTGTATTGGTCGCACGCGACAACAGACCATTTCTCCATTCCTTTGTCGTCAAGTTTCGGCAAAAGAATATCGGCTTTTGAAAATGCAGTCATAATTATGTTCCTTTCTTATGGGCGATTAGCCCGTTAGTTTTTTATTATTCCAACCGCGCGATAGCATTTCAGCGGATATTCCCGCACGGGAACGTCTTTTTCGCGGGCAAGCTCCGACAAATGCGCCGTAAGCGGACTTGCTGTGTCTTTCAGCAGTATTATTTCGGGCTTTCTGCGCAGTAAAACGCGCGTTGCCTCTCCGATACTCGGTTTCACTAGGTTAAGGTCGTCAACGCCAAATTCTTTCGCAATGAGTTCGGTTTCCGCAAGACCGTCGCCCGTGGGCGGTGAACATTTTGTAAAACTGTTCGGCAAATCGGATAGTTCGCATTCAATCGTTTCGATAAATTCGTAAGTACGGTCGTGCGGGGCAAATTCACCAAAATAAACCGCGCCGTGAAAATCGCCGTCCTCAATCAAATCGTTTCGCAGAACAGTTCTCGAAAACAAACCCGAAACAACGCTGTTAAGGCAAGAGCAGGGAATAAACACATCATCGCGCGTTCCGTAAATTTCGCATACTGATGCGGGGTCGGCAAGAACGGCGGGTCGGCAGTCGATTTCGGGGTAATCCGCAAGTGCCTCGGCAAGCTGACGTGTAATCGCGCCTTTGCCCGTCCAGCCGTCAACGAATTGTATGTCTTTCGCGCTGTGACGCGCCAGAATATATTCAAGCGCCGCTTTGTCAATTCCGCGCCCACGGATAATAGACACGGAGTAATGCGCTGCCGAAATCCCGTGAACGCGTTTTAAATAACGCTTTATCAGCACCCCTATTGGAGTTCCCGCGCGGGCAAGCGATATAATAACAACGTTTCGTCCCTTGGCGGCGAGAATTTGCTCCGATACCGATTGAACCGCCAGCGCGGT
>JALEQE010000094.1 GCA_022766825.1 Oscillospiraceae bacterium
GGCAATAAACCATAATGTTCAGAACGCGATAAACGCTTCAAAGCAGGCGGCGGATCAGGCAAACCGCACCAACGAAACGGCACAGAACAATACGAACAGTTCCGAACGTCCTCAGAATGAACAGTCTGCGTATAATCAGAACGTACAGAACGGCACGGATAATTCCGGTCGTGGCGGATATAATCAGAACAGTTACAATCAGGGCGGATATAATCAGAATGGCTACAATCAGGGCGGTTATGGCGGAAATTACGGCGGAAGTTATAGCGGCGGTTTTGGCGGTAATCCACCTTCCGGCGGCGGTTTCGGAGGAAATCCTCCGATGGGCGCGCCAAATCAGAACCCCAACGAAAACGACGAGATCACCGTGATCTCTAAAAATACCATAATTGACGGCAATATCCGTTCGCTTGCCAATATGCAGATAGACGGCAATATTAAGGGTAATGTTGAAACCACCCGCAATATAGACATGAGCGGAAAAGTCATTGGTGACGTAACCTGCAATAATGCGGGAATGACAGCGGCGGCTATGCAGGGAAATATCTCACTTAAGGGCAGAATGAGAATGGATCGCGATACAATACTTATCGGTGACCTGTCCTCGCAGTATGCGGATATAAACGGAAGAATACGCGGAAAGCTTGATGTTGTCGGGAAAGCGGAGCTTAAACGTGACGCAGTTGTATTCGGTGATATAAATGCGTCCACGATCGCGGTAACTGACGGCGCAATTATACAGGGCTATGTCAACACAACGTTCCTTTCCAAAGAGGACAGCAGAAATGTATTCCCCGATGCGATCTCTATTGATAATAAAGAGGTAAAGAACTGACAGGCGGATAAAAATCTGCCGTTTATTATTCAAAGGTATATTCAATGAGTGAAAAGAAGAAAACTTCAAAAAAATCGGGCGCGAGCGCTGTTGTAGCAACTGTTATTGTCGCACTCGCGGCGGTGGCGGCTATCGTTGCATTGCTTATGATGAATAAAAGTCCGAGCGAAAATCAGGAACTGCCCGATGGTACAGTGGTGACTTTCAAGCCAACGCAGGAGCTTATTGATGAGTGCGGAGCCAAGGCACAGCAACTCATCTCGGACAATTACAGGATAGTCAGACTGTTTATCACAGAGGGCTTGCCTTATCAGGAAGAACCTTACGGCAATCGTCCTGAGGACGGTGCGTATACCGTAAACTCCGATGAATACAAAACCTATGAGCAAATGGAAAACTATGTAAATTCGGTTTTCGTTGAAGAAGAGGCACACAGAATATTAACGCATATGCCATCTGATCCGGCAGCTGTGTATTCATCAGACACTTCTTCGGATGTATCGCAGAATACATTCGGAAGCGGGTCGGGTTCAGAGTATATTTCGGTATATACAAGCCGTGTGGCGTATGTTGATATTCCTGTGGAGTCATCTGAGGTTTCTCTCCCGAAAGTTCCCGATATTGTTGTACCTGAGCAATCGTCAGGCGATGAGGAAAGCAGTTCTGTGGCACCAAAGCCAAGCGCTCCTACCTACACAAAGGAAAGTGTTCTTGGAATAAGCGAGAATTTTAAGCCGTATACCGCTTATAATAAACCGTGGAATTCAATAAGCATAAAAATCATTCCCACAAGTGAGGAAGAATGTCATGTCACTGTTTATCTCGGCGCGGATAAGGATATAAATCTTTCAAGCGTTGGCGAGAGCGATATTCTCAATACGGAAATGGTTAAGGAAAACGGTGAATGGCGGCTTACGCAGTTGGTTTTTTGATTATGAACAAGAAAGATAATCCGTTTTCGGTATATGTGACAGTAAGTCAGCTGGCTTTTGTCATTGTTGCACCTTTGCTTTTGTTCCTCTGGGGCGGGAGCGCGTTGGTGAAGAAATTTTCTCTTCCCGATTGGGTAATGGGATTATTTATCGCGCTTGCAATTATTTTTATGATATGCGGTGCGGGCAACTATATTTTTAAGCTGATAAAAATGTACGAGAAACCAGAAAAGCGTGCGCCGAAAGCGTTCACAAGCTCACGTAGCGACAATGACTATTACGATGAGTATAAAGATTTGCGAAAATAACCGATAGGAATGACTGCAATGAAAAAAAATCAGCCAATATATGAAGAAATGCGTTCGTTGTCACCGTATTATCTCACAATGAGCGGAGTATATCTGACAATAGCTGCAGTTCTTTGTTTCGCGTTCGGCGGGGATTATTCACTGCCGATAGGAGCGATGTACGGAATAATATTGAGCGCGCTGAATTTCTTCCTTATGGGAAAATCAGCTCAGGCGGCTTTGCAAAAGAGCAGTTCAAAGTCCGCACAGACATATATGAATGTAATGTACTGTGTGCGTTATCTCGGACTTTTCGGTTTGCTCACTGTTGCCGCGCTTGTACCGTTTATCAACCTTATTGCGGCGGCGATACCGTTGTTCTTCGTGCGTATCGCAATTACAATAAGAGAAATAAAAAACGGACGCTCCGGGCGTTCGGAGAAAAGGGAGGAATGATATATGCCGACTGCATTATTGTTCGCCTCGGAGGGCGGTATTACCGTAAACGGACCTCTCGTAGTCGCGAGCTTTGATTTATTTGGCATAAAATTCAACTTGACAGAGAGTATTATCGTTCAATGGTTTGTAATACTTATATTGCTTGTCGTTGTACTGATAATCACCCGCAACCTTAAAGTTGTTCCCGAAACAAAAAGACAGGCTGCCGCTGAGATGATTGTGGATTTTTTCCGCAGCACCGTTGACGGCACAATGGGTTCAAAATACGGCAGACATATTCCGTATTTCGCTGCGCTGTTTTGTTTTATTATGATAAACAACCTTATGGGATTGCTGGGACTTCGCAACCCGACCGCCGATGTTTCCGTTACGGGCGCGTTTGCGATAATAACGTTCTGTATGGTGCAGTTCAACAGAGCGAAAACTGGCAAATTCAAAGGTTATATGAAGAGCTTTGTTGAGCCTATGCCGTTTATGCTTCCGTTTAACATAATCGGTGAATTTGCAAATCCCTTGGCTTTGACGCTTCGTTTGTTCGGCAATATGGTCGCGGGTATGGTAATCGGTTCGCTGATATACTTTGCTCTCGGTCATTTCGCAATACTCATCCCTGCGGTAACGTCGCTCTACTTTGACGTGTTCTCGGCGGTTATGCAGGCATACATCTTTATGATGCTGAGTATGTCGTACATTTCTTCCGCAGAGTGCGGAGAAGACTAATTAGCATTTTATCCGTCGGGAACACCGACCGGATAATCTGTCCGAAAGATCGGACAAAATAACAAAAATACGGAGGAACTCAAAAATGGAATGGACACCCGAAACTATTCAGACTCTGGCAAAAGGAATCGTTCTCGGAGCTTCGGCTCTCGGTGCAGGTACTGCGATGATCGCAGGTCTTGGCCCCGGTATCGGTGAAGGTTTCTGCGGCGGCAAGGCGGTTGAGGCTATCGGCAGACAGCCCGAAGCTTCCGGCGCAATCACAAGAACAATGATTATCGGTGACGCGCTTGCTGAAACAACAGGTCTGTACGCATTGGTAATCGCACTTCTTCTCCTTTACGCTAACCCGCTTCTCGGCAAGCTGTAATTCTGGGTCAGACTGTAACGGAGGAGATAAAAATGCTGAATTTTGTTAGTGAGGCGGCAGCCGCGGCGGAATCCGCCGCGCAAGGTCAGGAAACCCTGTCGCTTGTATCGATCGATCCGGGTACGATCGTTTTCACGCTGATAAATACGCTCATAATCTTCCTCATTTTCAGAATTTTCCTGTTCAAGCCCGTTGGCAAAGTGCTTGACAAGCGCAAAGAAATGGCGTCAAAGGCAATAACCGACGCCGAAAAGGCAAAGGCTGCTGCTGAGGCTGCCGAAAAGGAATACAACGAACGCCTTGCCGAAGCAAAGGCTCAGGCGGACGATATAGTAAAGCAGGCAACTCTCAGAGCGCAGAAACGCGAGGAAGAGATCATCGCCGAAGCAAATCAGAAGGCGGCAGATATACGCGCAAAGGCAGAGGAAAATATCGAGCGCGACAAACAGCGCGCCATCAACGAAGTCAAGGATCAGATTTCCGAGCTTGTTGTTATGGCTGCAAGCAAGGTCGTCGAAAAGGAACTTTCTGCTTCGGACAACGAGGAAATTATCTCGTCTTTCCTTAGCGAAGTGGGTGCGGATTAAATCCGGCGGAAAGGAATTTTATGAACGACAAGGCTGAAAAGGTATACGGCGACGCGTTCTTCAGTCTGTGCTGCGAGGAAAACGAGGCAGGCTTAAAAGACTACCTCAATGAGCTTACGGAGCTTTCAAAGGTGTTTTCGGATAATCCCGAGTTTATAAAGCTGATGAGTACTCCGACGGTGACGCTTGATGAAAAGAAAGCGTTTCTGGAAGAAATGCAAAAGTCGGGAAATATCAGCGCGCTTACGGGAAACCTGTTGGGCGTGCTGGCGGAAAAAGGCAGAATGAACTGCTTTGCGGGAATTGCAAAGCGTTTCCGCGAACTGTACAACGATAAGTTCAAGTTGGCGGAAATAACCGTTACTTCGTCCGTGCCTTTGTCCGACAAGATGAAGAACGAGATCGCGCAGAAAATGTCGAAGGTCATCGGAAAGACCGTCACGATAAATGAAAAGGTGAATCCGTCGATTATCGGCGGTGTTATCATCGACTATGGCAGCCGCCGCTATGACGGCAGTGTTAAGGCAAGACTGAACGAGCTTTCTAAAGAACTCGGTTCCGTGATTGCCTGAGCAAACAATAACAACGAAAGGGATGTATGTAATGGATTTACGCCCCGATGAAATAACGGGTCTTATCAAGAACCGCATAAAGAACTACAACTCGAAAATCCAGCTCGGCGACGTCGGAACGGTTGTTACCGTCGGCGACGGTATCGTGCGTATTCAGGGTCTGGAAAACTGTATGTTGAACGAACTTCTTGAATTTGAGAACGGCGTTCAGTGTATGGCTATGAACCTCGAACAGGATTTCGTTGGTGCGGTTATGCTCGGTTCTGACAAGGGCATTAAAGAGGGCGACAGCGTAAAGCGTACAAACAGCATTGTTTCCGTTCCGGTTGGCGAAGAACTGCTGGGACGTGTTGTAAACGCTTTGGGTCAGCCAATCGACGGCAAGGGCAGTATCCTCACAAAGGAAACCCGCCCCGTTGAGAAGATCGCGCCGGGTATCATCACAAGAGAGCCCGTAAGCGTACCGCTGCAAACAGGTATCAAGGCAATCGACTCTATGATACCGATAGGCAGAGGTCAGCGTGAACTTATAATCGGCGACAGACAAACGGGTAAAACCGCTATCGCCATTGATACCATAATCAACCAGAAGGGCAAAGATTGTTTGTGTATCTACGTTGCAATCGGTCAGAAGAACTCAACCGTTGCGAACGTTGTTGATACGCTCACAAAGAACGGAGCTATGGATTATACGAGTATTGTATCGTCCACGGCGTCGGAGCTTGCGCCTTTGCAGTATATCGCGCCTTATGCGGGTTGCGCAATGGGCGAGTACTTTATGGAACACGGCAAGGATGTTCTGATCGTTTATGACGATCTTTCAAAGCACGCGGTAGCTTATCGTGCGCTGTCTTTGTTGCTTAAACGCCCGCCGGGACGTGAGGCTTACCCCGGTGATGTATTCTATCTCCACTCAAGACTGCTTGAGCGTGCCGCGAACCTTAACAAAGATTACGGCGGCGGTTCGCTGACGGCTTTGCCGATTATCGAAACGCAGGCAGGCGACGTTTCGGCGTATATTCCGACAAACGTAATTTCAATTACCGACGGTCAGATATTCCTCGAAACAGAGCTGTTCAACTCAGGCGTTCGTCCTGCGGTAAACCCCGGTATCTCGGTATCCCGTGTCGGCGGCGACGCGCAGATAAAGGCTATGAAGAAGGTAGCCGGCAAGTTGAAACTCGACTACTCGCAGTATCGTGAGTTGGCGTCATTCTCGCAGTTCGGTTCGGATCTCGATAAGGATACAAAAGAACGTCTTGCAAAGGGCGAACGTATCGTTGAAGTATTGAAACAGGATCAGAACTCTCCGCTTGCCGTTGAGGAGCAGGTAGTTATCATTTACGCGGTTGTAAACAATTACTTAGCCCCCATTCCGATTCCAAAGATAAAGCAGTATCAAAAGGATCTTATAGACCATATCAAGGCGAACAAACCTGAGATACTTGAAGGTATCAGAACCGAAAAGGTTATGTCCGAAAAGAATGAAGAGGCGTTGAAAGAGCTTTTGACCGGCTTTGCGGAGTCATACGCGGGCTGATTTTCCGAAAGGAGTACCCTATATGAAACAGGCATCATTTGTTCTCAGTATTGTAGCAACGGTATTGGCGGTATTTTCGGCAATTGCCGTATCGTGGCTTTACATTGAGAAAAAGGTAAAATATATCACTACCGATGACAACGTTTGATCGGTGACGAGTATTTTAAAACTACTTTGGGGGTGATATTATAGCCAGCGGAAATATGAAAGCCATAAAACGGCGCATTAAATCGGTCGGCTCTACAAAGCAGATCACGAACGCAATGCAGCTTGTGGCGTCAAGCAAACTCCGCAAAGCAAAAATTCGCGCGGAGCAAACGCGCCCCTACTTTAACGAACTGTATAAAACAATGTGCGAGATTGCGTCGGCAAACGATGATTTCTCCACGGTGTTTACGACAAAACGTGAAGTCAAGTCAAAGCTGTTTATCGTTATCGCGGGCGACAGAGGACTTGCGGGCGGTTATAACTCGAATGTGCTGAAAATGGCTGTGGCGGCTCACGAAAACGACGCTCAGAAACCGAAGATTATCGCTATCGGAAAAAAGTCGGCGGAGTTTTTTGAAAAGCACGAATACGATGTAGTGGCGAGCTATGCGAATATCGCGGAGGATATTAAGCCTAACACCGCTCAGGATATCGTGGATATTGCGATAAGAATGTTTACAAGCGGCGAAATTGACGAGGTTGACGTTTTTTATACTATGTTCATTTCGTCAATGTCGCAGGAGCCTGAAACAATGAAACTTCTGCCGCTTGACACGGCGAATCTGGAAGCGACAAGCAAAATGACGTACGATCCGTCCCCCGAGGCGGTATTCAACCGTATTGTTCCGAAGTTCACCGCGTCGCTGCTGATGTGCGCGGTTGTAGAGAGCTTTGCATCGGAGCAGGGCGCGCGCCGCACCGCAATGGAAGCGGCAACCGATAACGCGGACGCTATGACGGAGAATTTGTCGTTGCTCTATAACAGAGCGCGTCAGGCAAGCATTACCACGGAGATCATAGATATTGTATCCGGCGCTTCGGCGCAGGAATAAATCCGTTATATCGGGTAGCCGATACGGCGGAAAAATGGCAGTTCTCAATTTCGATACTGCGCGAGGCGCGGTACGAGAAAGGAAAAAGTAATATATGTCAAATCAAAACATAGGCACGATAGTTCAGGTTATCGGCGCGGTTTTGGATATTCGCTTTGCACCGGACCACCTTCCTAATCTGCTTAACGCTATTGAAATCGACAATAAGGGAAAAAAGCTCACTGTTGAAGTAGCTCAGCACATCGGTGATGACGTTGTCCGCTGTATAGCAATGGGCAGCACGGACGGTCTTGTGCGCGGTATGGAAGCAGTCGATACGGGTGCGTCAATCAAAGTTCCCGTAGGCGAGCAGACTCTTGGACGTATCTTCAACCTTTTGGGTGAGGCGGTTGATAACAAGCCGCAGCCTGAAACGGAGGAAAAGTGGGAAATTCATCGCCCCGCTCCGTCGTTTGAAGAACAGCAGGCTTCCAACGAGGTCCTCGAAACGGGTATTAAGGTCGTAGACCTTATCGCTCCGTATCTTAAGGGCGGTAAAATCGGTTTGTTCGGCGGCGCGGGCGTCGGCAAAACCGTACTTATTATGGAGCTTATCAACAATATCGCGAAACAGCACGGCGGTATTTCCGTATTTACGGGCGTTGGCGAGCGTACCCGTGAGGGTAACGACCTTTACCGTGAAATGACGGAGTCGGGCGTTATCAACAAGACCGCGTTGGTTTACGGTCAGATGAACGAGCCGCCGGGAGCGAGAATGAGAGTTGCGCTTTCGGGACTTACAATGGCGGAATATTTCCGTGACAAGATGGGTCAAGACGTTCTGTTGTTCATTGACAACATCTTCCGTTTCACTCAGGCAGGTTCGGAGGTATCCGCTCTGCTCGGACGTATGCCGTCAGCCGTTGGTTATCAGCCGACTTTGGCAACGGAAATGGGCGCTTTGCAAGAGCGTATCACATCAACGAAAAAGGGTTCAATCACGTCCGTACAGGCGGTTTACGTTCCTGCGGACGACCTTACCGACCCCGCCCCCGCGACAACATTCGCACACTTGGACGCTACAACGGTACTTTCGCGTGATATAGCTTCAATGGGTATATTCCCTGCGGTTGACCCGCTGGAATCCAATTCGAGAATACTCTCTCCCGACATTGTCGGAGAAGAGCATTATCAGGTTGCGCGTCAGGTTCAGCAGATACTTCAGAAGTACAAGGAATTGCAGGATATCATCGCAATTCTTGGTATGGACGAGCTGTCCGACGAGGATAAGATTACCGTATCGAGAGCTAGAAAAATTCAGCGTTTCCTGTCGCAGCCGTTCTTTGTTGCGGAGAAATTCTCGGGCTACGAGGGCAAGTACGTTCCACTTAAAGAAACAATCCGCGGATTTAAGGAGATAATCGAGGGCAAGCACGACGATATTCCCGAATCGGCATTCCTGTTCGCGGGAACTATCGATGAAGTTGTCGAGAGAGCAAAAAAGGGTGAATAATTCCCAGAAAGGACTATCGGATGACACCTTTTAAGTTGCAAATCATCACACCCGAAAAAACCGTGTTTGACGGCGAAACCGAACAGATTATCGTTCGCACCACTGTCGGCGACGTTGGTATTCTGAACGGTCACGAGCCGTATTGTGCGGCTATTTCGATAGGACAAATGCGCATAATGATTGACGGAAAGTTCCGCCGCGCGGCGACATCGGGCGGTATTATCAAAGTATCAAAGGAAAAAACGACAATTCTTGTTCAGACCTGCGAATGGGCGGACGAGATTGACGTTGAACGCGCTGAGGCGGCAAAAGCCACAGCGGAGGCTCGTATCAGCGCCGCTAATGACGACAAGGATATTCTTCTTGCCGAGGCAAAGCTGAAACGCGCTCTTAACCGAATTGATACTTCTCAGTTCAAGTAATATCAAATAAAGCCGCTTTTGGGTTCTTCCAGAAGCGGCTTTCGTGTTTAATTGTTTATTGCTTGACGGCGCGAAGTTCTATATATCGTCTTGTTCCAATAGGTTCAAGCTGTATTCTCGGATTGTCGTTATCCCACTTTAAACCGATAACGGCGGGGTCGTAATTGTTCATTGAATACTGTAGTTCTTTCTATATATATTAGAATTATAACGCGCAATTTGCGTTTTGTCAATAGTTATTCTTAAAATAAATCAAAATCAATCTATCAATCAAAGCACAAAAATTTTTTCATTCTTGAAAAAGTATTGACATTCTCAAAAATACGTGCTATAATATAAGTGAACTTAGTAATACTACAATGTAAACTAAGTAAATTATAGAGAGGTGATTTAATGAATACTAACACAGTTACTTGTTCTTTCGTTATGGACAGAGATGTCTATAACGCGTTTAAAAGCATTGTATGCAAGCACGGTGAGAATGTAAAGGGAAACATCGTTAGGTATATGCAGAGCGTCATACAATACGATACTCCCAATGCAGATACGATTTTGGCAATTCAAGAGGTTCAAAAATTGAAGAAAGACCCCAACAAGAAGATATACAGCTCTTTTAGTGAGGTACTGGAGGAACTTGACGACGATGAATGAAGAACCAAAGTATAACCTTGTACTAACTTCATTGTTTAAGAAAGACCTAAAAGCCGCAAAGAAAAGCGGTTACAATCTGCAACTGCTCAAAGATGTGGTTGATACCCTTGCAATGGGCTTACCGTTAGATGAAAAGTATCAAGACCACAAACTCATTGGTAACTATCAAGGCTGCAGAGAGTGTCATATAACTCCCGACTGGTTATTGATTTATGAAATTGCCGAAGACGAACTCATTCTCTACCTTACCCGAACAGGAACGCACAGCAAGCTATTTTAAGAAATATTCCATACCTAAGAAGAGTATGTGTTATATAACGGCAACACTATGACTGCACCGACAGGTACGGAGTACTATAACATAGCTGATTGATTGTTTTTTTTTCTCTTTTCATTGGTTTTTCTTTGAATTTTGCGTCAAAAACCTGTTGAATTTCTTTTGGTTCCAATTCGTCACGGTCAATAACATCAAAGTTGTATGATAGAGGTTGGGATTTATCGCGCAAACACTCTGCTACTATTGACATATCAACATGGACATTCCTCAATCGCTTTGCAGTAATCTTCTTCCTCAAACGGTTCGCCTTAAAGCCGCTTTTGGGTTCTTCCAGAAGCGGCTTTCGTGTTTAATTGTTTATTGCTTGACGGCGCGAAGTTCTATATATCCTCTTGTTCCGATAGGTTCAAGTTGTATTCTCGGATTGTCATTATCCCATTTTAAACCGATAACGGCGGGGTTGTAATTGTTCATTGAATACTGCAATTCCTCAATCGCTTTGCAGTAATCCTCTTCCTCAAACGGCTCTCCCTGAAACATCATATATTTCGCGGCGGGTAAATCTATAACGTCAAAGCCCTGCGGGATTTGACCGTCATAATCAGCCGCGACCTCAACTCCCTGTACATATTCGGAAGTATTCTCGGCGCGGAATTGTTCGGGGAGCCACATACAAACAGGCTCTCCGCCGAGAGATTTTATGCTTGTGAGTATTCCCCAGATGTCGCAGCCTACTTCCTGACAATAATCCCAATAATTGTCCGCTTTTTTGCCCCGTTTGATTATAACCTTTCTCGCGGGTTTTTTAACGGTTTGAATAAATACATTTTTCACTCTTTCCATAGTCGAGTTCTCCTTTTTCCAAAGTTTTCTGAATTTTACGCCGTATGGGGTAAACAGCGGTAGCGGTATGGGATTTTTGGAGTATTCCTTGGGATTGCACGAAAATTCCTTGCGGAATGCCCTTTGATAGCCGTCTACACTTTCAAAGCCCATATCAAACGCTATGTCAATTATCTTGACGTTTTCGTCACGCAGTCTTAACGCTGATTTTGAAAGCTTTAACCGTCTGATGTAATTGGCGGGGGAAAAGCCTGTCATTTCTTTGAAAATCCGCGACGAATACCACGGTGAATAGTTCGCCGTCTGCGCCAATTGAGCAAGCGAAATTTCTTCGGATATGTGTTTTTCAATGTAGCTTTGCATTCGCTGAACCGCTTCGATTTTGTCTGTCACTGTTTATCACCTCCGACATCATTATTATACATCACTCAGCTATGAAATTTCTCGACTGTTTTTGTCAAAAAAAGTCACCTTAAATTCGTTGGATTGATTCGTGTCGCAATCGAATTTAAGGTGACTGTGTCATATTGATTATGTAATGCTAATTACAAAGAGCCGTTCGGCAATTCTTTCTTACTCAAATCTTGGCGTTTGATTTCGTTGTCTATGACAGCACCCGCATACGCCGCGCCGTGACTGATTTCCGAATTGTGACGGTCAATGCAAGCGTCGTTGACAATAGGCGGTTTTGGTTCGGGCTTTTTCTTTGCGTGTAAGGAATCGCCTATCCCGAGAGCCTCTCCCGCAATTCCGAGTGACGATACGATTTGCGTTAAATCGGTCGGCATAAAAATCTTGGTTGAGTTTCCGTTTGCGACTTCTTTCAGCGCGTCAAGACCTTTCAACTGCAAAACAGACTGTTCCACTTTGACGGAATTAAGTCTTGCGAGACCGTTCGCCTCAGCGTCGTATACAAGCTGAATACTCTTCGCTTTACCTTCCGCAAGAGCAATCTGCGCGTCGCGTTCCGCCTCGGCCGCGAGTACTTTCGCCTGTTTGTCGCCTTCTGCGCGTTTGATAACGGATTCCTGATGTGCCTCCGCTTCGAGTATTGCCTGACGTTTTTCGCGTTCGGCTCTCATCTGCTTTGTCATAACTTCCTGGATTTCCTGCGGCGGTTGGATATTCTTGATTTCTACACGGGTGATTTTAATTCCCCACGGGTCGGTTGCCTCGTCAAGAACGCCTATCATCTTCGCATTGATAGCGTCACGGGAAGAAAGTGTTTGGTCAAAGTCCATTTCGCCGACAATGTTACGGAGTGTTGTCGCGGCGAGGTTCTCAATCGCGAACATCGGGTTATCGATACCGTATGTAAACAATTTCGCGTCAAGTACCTGCATAAACACAACCGAGTCGATTGCCATTGTTACGTTATCCTTTGTGATAACTCTCTGCGGCTGAAAATCAAGCGTGCGCTCTTTAAGCGATACCTTGTTGACGATTTTCTCGAAAAACGGTACTTTGAAATGCAGTCCCGAATTCCACGAGGACTTGTATTTTCCGAGAAACTCTGTTACCCAACAGCTTGCCTGTGGTACAACTCTGATACATTTGAACAGCAGAACAATTACAAAAAACACGATAATACCAAGAATAACATATCCCGTAGTTCCCATAATTTTCTCCTTTTCCTCCTTTGCGAAAATATAATTTTACACCTTTATTATATCATATTACGACAAAAAAGTCAAGGCGAGAAATATCAAAGGGTATTGATAAATTTCTCAAAAGCGGCTTTTCCGTTTTCGGTGCGTTTGAATACACCCGCGTCAAGAAGTACCTGCTCAAATACCGCGCCGACTTCCAATCTGATTATATCGGCGATGTTTTCCGCGTTCATTTCGGGGTGACGCGCTTTGACTGCGTTCGCCCATTCTGCGTGAGCGGCAGTTTGCGGGTTTTCCGTGAGGTCAAGCCCGTTCAACAGTGCGTTTTCAACCGCTTTAAGCTCTTCCGCGAGCCGTGACGGCAAAACCGCAAGCCCCATTACCTCGATAAGCCCGATGTTCTCCTTTTTTATGTGGAACAGCGAGGGGTTCGGGTGGAACAGTCCGAGCGGTCGTTCGGGTGTGGTGAGATTATTGCGAAGTACGAGGTCACATTCGTAAATCGCGCCGTGACGGCGGGCGATAGGCGTTATTGTGTTGTGCGGTTCGCCGTTTGTTTCGGCGAAAATGTCAACGCTTTCGTCGGAATAACCGCGCCACTTTTTCAGAATATGACTGCAAGCGGCGGCGAGCGTTTTTCTGTTTTCCGACTGTAGGCGAATAACCGACATCGGCCACTTTACTATGCCCGCGCGAACGCCTTCAAAACGCGCCAAAGAGAATTCTTTTTCAATGGGCGCGGTTTCCATAGCAAACGTGTAACGTCCGCCTTGAAAATGTTCGTGGCTTAAAATCGAGCCGCCGACTATCGGCAAATCCGCATTTGAGCCGACAAAATAGTGCGGAAGAATATCAAGCACATCAAACAGCTTTTTAAATACTGCATCGTCGATTTTCATCGCGGTGTGTTTTTCGTTGAATATTATGCAATGTTCATTGTAGTAACCGTAAGGTGAGTATTGCAACTGCCACGGTTCACCTTCCAAAGTGAGCGATACGGGACGGAGATTTTGCCGCGCAGGACGTTTGACGTTCCCTGAAAAGCCCGCGTTTTCGGGACAGAGCATACATTTCGGGTAATCCGCCGATTGAGCCGATTTTGCCGCCGCAATGTCGCGCGGGTCTTTTTCGGGTTTTGATCGGTTTATCGTGATGTCGAGTTCGCCGTATTCCGAATTGTATTTCCATTTAAGGTCGCGAGCCATTCTTCCCGCGCGTATGTAGTTCAGATTTTTGCTGAATTTGTAATAATCGTCCGTGGCGGTTTCGGGGGATTGTTCGTACAGAGTGCGGAAACGCGCGTTCACTTCGCGCGGCATAGGCGTTAATATTCCCATAAGTTTTGTATCGAAAAGGTCGCGGGAATTTGTCGTGTCGGTGATTATACCATTCTTTACAGCGTAATCAATAAGCGGGGCGAGAATATCGTCAATCTCCTCTCCCGAATACACGGCGGCGGAATTTTCCCAATCCGTAAGAATTAACGCTTGCATAAATTCGTTGCGGATAACATAAACGTCCTCTTTTGTGATAAGTCCGTTGTTCAGTCCGTAACCGATAAGCTTTTCAATATCATCGTAAATCATATTGTTCATCCCCAACCGCTTTAATATCTGTATAAAAAGTATAGCATATTATCATTGATTTTTCAATAGGTTTTGTCAAAACAATTCGTTTAAATCAGACGGAATTATTTAATTTTCTCCAAAATAAAACCGCGTTTTCGGAAAAGCGAAAACGCGGTCAAATTGTAGAAAATCAAACTTCGGGCAACGAATATTTTGTTTTGTATTGATTGAATTGGTCAATAAAGCCGCTTTTGTCGAGCTTTTTGAGTTCGGTCATATATTCGTGCGTATCCATATTGTTGTCGCTTATCTGAATAAGGTAAACGGCAATATTTGAGCAATGGTCGGAAACGCGTTCAAAGTTTGTAAGCAAATCTTGCAGAATAAAGCCAAGCTCTATTGTGCAAATACCGTCGCGCAAACGGTCTATGTGGCGATTTTTCAGTTCCGTGCGCAAAGTGTCGATAACATCTTCAAGCGGTTCAACCATTTTCGCTTTTTTAATATCAACGTTTACGAATGAAGAAATTGCCATATCGAGTATTTCGGTCACGGCATTTATCATAATCGCAACTTCTTTTTTCGCGGCGTGGGAGAAGTTAATCTTCTTTTCGTGCATTTCCTCGGCTGCCTCTTTGATGTTTACCGCGTGGTCGGAAATACGTTCGAGGTCGCCTATCGTGTGAAGTAGGTTGGAAACGATATGACTGTCCTCAACCGAGAGGTTCTTTGACGCGACTTGCAGAATATACGAACCGATTTTGTCCTCGTATATATCAATAGCGTTTTCGTTGTCAACAACGGTCTGCGCCGTTTCCTTGTCGTATTTGTCAAGCAGACTTATTGACATAAGCAAGGTTTTTTGAGTTAAGCGAGCCATTTTAAACGCTACGTTCTTGCATTGTTCGATAGCAACAGCGGGGGTTTTAAGAAAACGCTTGTCCAATATCGGAACTTCGTTTTCGCTTTCGCCGGGCTTGTCACGTATTGTAAGACAAGCGAGCTTTTCGAGCTGTTTTGTAAACGGCAGAAACATTGCCGTTGCAAGCACGTTAAAGCAAGTGTGAATTATCGCGATACCCGTTGAGTTAAGCTGATTGGACAAAAACGGCATATCAATAAGACCGCTTATAAGATAAAACAGTGAAAGGAACACAATCGTGCCTATTACATTAAAATACAGGTGAACAATCGCAACACGTTTTGCGGATTTGTTCGCGCCGATTGAGGAAATAAGCGCAGTGACGCAAGAACCGATATTTTGTCCCAAAATAATGGGCAACGCAATGGAATAAGTTATTGTTCCGGTTTTATTGGAGAGCGTTTGCAAAATACCGATTGAAACCGACGAGGATTGAAGAACGGCGGTAAGCAACGCGCCTGCGAGTACTCCGAGGAACGGATTTGAGAACATTACCATAATGTTCGCGAACGCCTCGTTGTCTTTTAATCCCTCTGCGGCGGCGGACATTGAATTCATTCCGAACATCAGAAGCGAAAAACCGATCAGTATTGTACCGACTGTTCTCTTTTTGTCGGATTTCATAAACATTATCAGCACAATGCCAATAAGCGCCAGAACGGGAGTGAAATTTGTGGGGGTGAATAGAGCGACTATTCCCGTGCCGCTTACCGAGGACAGGCTCAACAGCCAGCTTGTCGCGGTTGTACCGATATTCGCGCCCATTATTACGCCGATAGCCTGCGACAATTTCATTATACCCGAGTTTACAAAACCAACCATCATAACGGTGGTTGCCGCCGAGGACTGTATCAGCGCGGTAACACCCGCGCCCAGTGCAACGCCTTTCAGCGGATTAGAAGTCATTTTTTCGAGCCAGTGTTCGAGTTTGCCGCCCGCGAGCTTTTCCAAAGCGTCGGACAAAGTGTGCATACCGAACATAAATACGGCAAGACCGCCCAACAGTGATAATACATCTTGAAACGTCATATCGCAACTCCCGATAATATACAGATGATCTTTCTTTATCATCTTTTCTTTTTTCCGTCTTTTTCTTATACATTTCTATTATACAGGATTATTTTACAAATGTACAGAGGTTTTTAAAAAATATTTAAAGAAAATTTTGCACATTTCGTCAATGATAATCAAAAGCGACAGCGTTTTGTGCTGTTTGTTGTGAAAAATGCCGATTTTCTAAAATGTTAAAAAAACCGTCGGCGCAGGGGGCATTTTCTCTTGACAAAAACGGATGAATGGGTTATAATATTAAAAGTATATGCGGCTTTTAAGTCGGCGCGGGACGCCGAAAAGGTTGGCGAAACAATTCAAATGGGCAAATTGCGTGTAACTCCGTCTTGCCCTACGAAAAATCGAACCCGAATGCCGCTTTGTCAAGCGGTATTTTTTTTAGATTAAATGGGGTGAGAATGTGGATAATATCGCCGTAAAAGCGGAAATTCTTGACGAGAACGCGATTTCACGGGCGATAACAAGAATTTCGTTTGAAATAACCGAACGAAACAAAGGCGCGGAGGATTTGTGCCTTATCGGGCTATATTCCCGTGGAGCGGTGCTTGCAAAGCGTATCGCCGCGAAAATCGCCGCGAACGAGGGGCGGGAAATCCCGACGGGGTTGCTTGATATAACGCCGTTTCGTGATGATGAACGCCGAGGTCAGGCTTCCGACGGTTCGCAGATTGATTTCGATATTACGGGAAAGCGCGTTGTGATAATTGACGATGTGATTTTCACGGGAAGAACGGCGCGCGCCGCGATTGACGGACTTATGAGGCGCGGACGTCCGAAACTTATTCAGCTTGCAGCTTTGATAGACCGAGGTCACAGGGAACTGCCGATACGCGCGGATTATATCGGGAAAAATCTTCCCACATCAAAGGACGAAAAAGTGCGCGTTATGTTAAAAGAAACAGACGGCTGCGATAAAGTCGTAATTTGCGAAGAGCAGAGTTGACTTTCGTTGCACCGATATAAAACATAAAACGGCTTGGTTTGTGGTACAAAGAAAGCGTGGTTTGGAGGAAATATGGATCTTTTGCTGAAGAACGGGTATGTGGTTGACGCCGCGAATGATTTTGAGGGGAAAGCTGATATACTTATAAATAAAGGTAAAATTATGAAGTGCGCTCCCGAGATAACCGAAAAAGCGGACAAAGTGATCGACTGCGGAGGAATGACGGTTATACCCGGAATATGCGATATGCACGTTCATCTGCGTGACCCGGGACAAACGCACAAAGAGGATATTATTACAGGCTGTGAGGCGGCGGCGGCAGGCGGAGTTACCGCGCTGGCTTGTATGCCGAATACAAATCCGCCCGTTGACAACGCGCAGGTGGTTATGTACATTCTGAACAAAGCGCGCAACGCCAAAGCAAAGGTTTACCCGATAGGGTGCATAACAAAGGGAATGAAAGGCGAGGAACTCTGCGACTTTGAGGAACTGCGCAAAGCGGGGTGCGTTGCCGTATCCGATGACGGAAAGCCCGTCCGCAACGCGCGGCTTATGGCGAGGGCTATGGTCAAGGCGCATTATGTAGGACTGCGCGTTATTTCCCACTGCGAAGACCCCGATATAATCGCGGGAGGAATTATGAACAGCGGCGAGGTTTCAAAGGAACTCGGCGTTAAGGGAATGCACAGAATGAGCGAGGATACGCAAACCGCGCGCGAAATCGTAATGGCGGGCGACCTTGAAATGCCGATACACATAGCGCACGTTTCAACGGCGACAAGTATGCTTTTGGTGAGGTTGGGCGCGCGTTACGGCACAATGGTTACTTCCGAAACGTGTCCGCACTACTTTACACTTACAGATGAAAAGCTGAGAACGCGCGACGCGGATTATCGTATGAACCCGCCGCTCCGCACGAACGACGATGTAGCGGCGATAACCGAGGGTATATGCGACGGCACGATTGACTGTATAGTAACCGACCACGCTCCACATTCCGCGGAGGAAAAAGCGGATTTTGAGAAAGCACCGAACGGGGTTGTCGGAATGGAAACTTCACTTGCGGTTACGCTCACACAGCTTTATCATACGGGAAAAATCGGATTGAAAAAAATCGTGCGTTTAATGTGCGTAAATCCGCGAAAAATACTTGAAATCCCCGGCGGTAACTTCTCGGTGGGCGAACCCGCGGATATTGCAATATTCGACCCGAACGAGGAATGGGTTGTTGATCCGGACAAGCTACACTCAAAATCGCACAACACCTGTTTCAAGGGAATGACGCTTAAAGGGCGCGTAAAAATGACAATACTCGACGGAAACGTTGTTTATGAAGATAAATAAGGAGAGAGTAAAATGGCATTGGACAGACTTATCGAAAAAATCGAACAGACGCAGAACCCCACAGTAGCGGGACTTGACCCGAAACTTGATTATGTTCCTGAATATATCAAGAGAAAGTGCTTTGAGAAGTACGGTGAAACGCTGAAAGGCGCGGCAAAGGCTCTTTTGGAATTTAACAAGGCGCTTATCGACGCACTTTACGACATTGTTCCCGCGGTTAAGCCGCAGGCGGCTTATTATGAAATGTACGGCGTTCAGGGTGTGAAAACGCTTTATAAAACGCAGGAATACGCGCGTTCAAAGGGAATGTACGTTATAACGGACGGCAAGCGCAACGACATCGGAACGACAATGGAAGCGTATGCCGCGGCTCACCTGGGCAAGGTGAAAGTGGGCAGTGAGGAATACGAGCCGTTTTTGGGTGACGCTCTCACAGTAAACGGTTATCTCGGTTCGGACGGAATAAAGCCGCTTATAAAAGTATGTCAGGATAATGACAAGGGCATTTTCGTACTCGCGAAAACCTCCAACCCATCAAGCGGCGAATTGCAGGACAAGAAAATCGACGGAGTACCCGTTTACGAGCTTATGGGAAAAATGTGCGAGGAATGGGGCAAGGAACTTCCCGGCGTTTACGGTTACAGCGGCGTCGGAATAGTTGCTGGCGCTACATACCCCGAACAGATAAAGCGTCTGCGCGAGCTTTTGCCGCATACATTCTTCCTTATTCCCGGTTACGGGGCGCAGGGTGCTACGGCAAAGGATATTGCGGGTGCGTTTGATGAAAACGGTCTGGGCGGTATTGTAAACAGCTCCCGCGGCATTATGTGCGCTTATCAGAAACAGAAATGCGACGAACACGAGTTTGCCGAGGCGGCGCGCCGCGAGGCAATTCGTATGCGCGATGAAATTATGGGCGAAATCGGAAAAATTCAGATTTCAAAGAATTGACGATTGCTAGCAATTGCTAACTGTTAAAACATTTCGGCGGATTTTGAAAAATCGGAGGAAAAAAGATGATTTTTGAGAACAAAAGAAAAGCCTCTCTTGTGCTTGCTGACGGCACGGTATTTGAGGGGCGCGGTTTCGGAGCGGAGGGCAGCACAATCGGCGAGATAGTGTTCACCACCGCGATGACGGGCTATCAGGAAACACTCACCGACCCGAGCTATTGCGGGCAGATAGTAACGCAGACGTTTCCGCTTATAGGAAATTACGGCGTGAACAAAATCGACCCCGAAAGCAACGGCAGCGCGGTTGCGGGTTACATTGTGCGCGAGCATTGCGAAGAACCGTCGAATTTCCGCTGCGAGGGCGACCTTGACAGCTATCTCAAAGATTTAAATATCGTGGGGATTTACGATATCGATACGCGTCATCTGACGAAAATAATCCGCGAAAGCGGAGTTATGAACGGCGCGATTGTTTCCGGCGATTACGACAAGGAAGAGCTTCTTGAAAAAATCCGCGCTTATAAAGTCGGCGAAGTGGTTTCAAAAGTATCGGTTAAGGAAAAGCAGTATTTCCCCGCCGAAAACGCGAAATTCAACGTTGTTTTAATGGATTACGGCTACAAATTCAATATCCGCAGAGAACTTGTAAAACGCGGCTGCAATGTTACCGTTATGCCGTACAACGCGACCGCTGATGAAATAAAAGCACTCAACCCCGACGGAATTATGCTGTCGAACGGTCCGGGCGACCCTACCGACAACGTGCAGTCAATTGAGACTTTGCGTGAACTTATTTCCGCGCAGATACCGACTTTCGGAATTTGTTTGGGACATCAGCTGCTTGCGCTTGCAAACGGCGCGAAAACCGAAAAGCTGAAATACGGTCACCGCGGCGGAAATCAACCCGTTAAGGATTTGGCGATGGACAGAACGTTCATCACCTCGCAAAACCACGGTTACGCGGTTATCGGCGACAGCGTTCCGAAAGAAGTCGGCGCGGTTTCGCACATCAACGGCAACGACGGTACCTGCGAGGGCGTTCGTTATACCAACGCGCCCGCGTTTACCGTTCAGTTCCACCCCGAGGCTTGCGGAGGTCCGCACGATACCTCGTATTTGTTTGATGAATTTATAAAGCTTATGGGAGGAAACAAGTAATGCCGTTAAGAAGTGATATAAAGAAAGTACTGGTTATCGGTTCGGGTCCTATTATTATCGGACAGGCTGCCGAATTTGACTATGCGGGAACGCAGGCTTGCCGCGCACTTAAACAGGAGGGTTTGGAGGTCGTTCTGATAAACTCCAACCCCGCGACAATTATGACCGATAAGCATATGGCGGACAAGGTTTACATTGAACCGCTGACTTTGGACGTTGTAAAGCGCATTATCGAGATTGAAAAGCCCGACTCCGTTGTATCAAACCTCGGCGGACAGACCGCTCTGACGCTTTCAATGCAGCTTGCGGAAAGCGGATTTTTGGAAGAGCACGGCGTAAAACTGCTCGGCTCAAATCCAGAAACCATTCACAAAGCCGAGGACAGACAGGCTTTTAAGGATACGATGGAAGAAATCGGTCAGCCCGTAATTCCGTCAAAGGTTGTCGAGGACATTGACAGCGCGATGGAGTTCGCGGAGGTTATCGGTTATCCCGTAATCGTTCGTCCCGCATTTACGTTGGGCGGCACGGGCGGCGGTATCGCGAATACTCCCGAGGAACTGCACGAAATCGCGACAAACGGACTGCGCCTTTCTCCGATTACTCAGATACTTGTTGAGAAATGTATCGCGGGTTGGAAAGAAATCGAGTTTGAGGTAATGCGTGACAGAAAAGGCAACGTTATCACGGTCTGCTCTATGGAAAACTTCGACCCCGTCGGAGTTCACACGGGCGACTCAATCGTTGTCGCGCCCTGCGTAACGCTTGCCGATAAAGAGTATCAGATGTTGCGTACAGCGGCGTTGGATATTATTCAGGCTCTGAAAGTCGAGGGCGGCTGCAACTGTCAGTTCGCACTGAAACCCGACAGCTTTGAGTATGCCGTAATCGAGGTTAATCCTCGTGTATCTCGTTCCTCCGCGCTTGCGTCAAAGGCAACGGGTTATCCCATTGCAAAAGTCGCGGCTCGTATTGCTGTCGGCTATACGCTTGACGAAATCGTAAACCAGGTAACGGGCAAAACATACGCTTGCTTTGAACCTGCGCTCGATTATCTTGTCGTTAAGTTTCCGAAGTGGCCGTTTGATAAGTTCGTTTACGCGAACAAGACGCTCGGTACTCAGATGAAGGCAACGGGCGAGATTATGGCTATCGCTCCGAGTTTTGAGGCGGGTATGATGAAAGCGGTTCGCTCGATTGAGCTGAAAATGGATACGCTCACCAAAAAGGAGTTTACGCTTCTTACCGATGAGGAAGTACTCAAAAAGCTGGAAGACATTGACGTTGACCGTTGCTTCTGCGTGTTTGAGGCTCTGAAACGCGGAATTTCCGTTGATACCATTCACGATATTACGAAAATCGACAAGTGGTTCATTTCAAAGCTTAACAACCTTGTAATGCTTGAAAAATGGCTTGCCGACGGTAAACTTACACAGGAAAAATACGATATTGCCAAGAAGTACTGCTACCTTGACAGTTCAATCGAGAAAATATCGGGTCAGAAACTTGCCGACTGCGGAATTGAACGCCGACTTGCCGTATACAAAATGGTTGATACCTGCGCGGCGGAGTTTGCGGCGTCAACACCGTATTTCTACAATACGTTCGACCGTGAGAACGAAGCGGCGGAGTTTATCGAGGCTCACCCGACCGACAAGAAGAAAGTTATCGTTTTCGGTTCGGGACCCATTCGTATCGGACAGGGTATCGAATTTGACTATTGCTCGGTTCACTGCGTTTGGACGCTGAAAGAAGAAGGCTGCGAGGCTATTATCTGCAACAACAACCCCGAAACCGTTTCAACGGACTTCGATACGGGAACGCGCCTTTATTTCGACCCGCTTACCCGCGAGGACGTCGAGGCTCTTATTGCGACAGAAAAGCCGTATGGGTGCGTTGTTCAGTTCGGCGGACAGACGGCGATTTCGCTTACAAAACATCTGACAGAACTGGGTGTGCGTATTCTCGGAACACAGGCGGCGGACATTGACGCGGCGGAAGACCGTGAGCTGTTTGACGAACTGCTTGAAAAATGCAACATTCCGCGCCCAAAGGGAGAAACTGTATTCACAACGGACGAGGCGGTCAAAGCGGCGAACGAACTCGGTTATCCCGTACTTCTGCGCCCGTCATACGTTCTCGGCGGACAGAATATGATAATCGCGCACGGTGACAGCGATGTTATCGAATATATGAACATCATCACGGCGACAAAACTCGAAAACCCCGTGCTTATCGATAAGTATATGATGGGAACGGAAGTCGAGGTTGACGCGATTTGCGATGGCGAGGATTTTGTAATTCCCGGAATTATGGAACACGTCGAGCGCGCGGGAATCCATTCGGGCGACTCCATTTCGATTTATCCGTGTCAGAACCTTTCGGAGCATATCAAGAAAGTAATTATCGACTACACCGAAAAGCTGGCGAAAGCCCTGCACGTTGTAGGTCTTGTGAACATTCAGTATGTTGTTTACAATCACGAGGTTTATGTAATAGAAGTAAACCCTCGTTCTTCAAGAACTGTTCCTTATATCAGCAAGGTTACGGGCGTGCCTATGGTTGACCTCGCGACAAAGGTAATTCTCGGCAAGAAACTCAAAGATATGGGATACAAGAGCGGACTTTATCCCGAAAGCAATTATATCGCGGTTAAAGTTCCCGTGTTCTCGTTCGCCAAACTGAACGACGTGGATAATCAGCTCGGTCCCGAAATGAAGTCAACGGGCGAATGTCTGGGTATCGCAAAAACGTTCGGTGACGCGCTGTTCAAGGGACTTACGGCGGCGGGATATAAGTTCTGCGACAAGGGCGGAGTGCTTATTTCCGTGCGTGATTCCGATAAGAACGAAGTTATCGAAATCGCGAGCCGTTTCGAGGAACTCGGCTTTAAGATTTACGCGACAGCAGGTACGGCGTCCGTGCTTAACCGCAATATGATTGCGGCAAATCACGTTTACCGTATTCACGAGGCGAAAGAGCCGAACGTCATTACGCTTTTGGAAAGCGGGGAAATCAATTACGTTGTTTCCACTTCCGAAACGGGCAGAAAACCGTCGCTTGACAGTGTGCGTATGAGAAGAAAAGCGGTTGAGCGTTCAATAGTATGTCTTACGGCGATTGATACGGCAAACGCTTTGCTTGATTGTCTTGAAGCGCGTCGTTCGATTAACGATGTCGAAATGGTTGACATTACTAAAATATAACTATTATCTCTCCCCCCTCTTTTGGGGGAGAAATTGAATAAGGTAACAAATCTATGAAAATCGGCAATTATTCGGTTAAGCACAGCTATAAGCCCGCGCGGATAATCAGTGACGTTTTGTCGTTGGGAATAACCGTTTTGATACTGTTTTCCACGCTGAATTTTTTTCCGCTTTATAAAGCGAGAATAAACGAAATCGGCGAGGTAAATCTTGAGATAGTCGCGGAATATCGTTATTCGCTGACATACAGGCAGTATTTCGCGTGGATATATCCCGCGCTTGCCGTAATAATATTTGGTGTGTATCTTATTCTGATACTGAAAAATCACAGGTTCGCGAAATACGACATAACGGCGGCTAACGCGCAGAGCGTTTACGATTGGTACGCTTTCGCGGTTTCGCTTTGCAAGATACCGCTGCTACTTGCCGTGCTTGATATGATGTACGTTTTTCATCAGCGAATGATGTTCAACGAGGTGCGTTTGTTCGGTTTTCAGTATATTCTGTACGCACTTTTGATTGTTATTGTGGTTCGCTTGTCGGTTCACAGAATAAAAGGACTTACTCAAAAGGAAAAGAAATCGAATAAAGCGGACGATGTTGACGTAAAAGCCAAATTGGCGGATGACGACCGAAAATAAGGAGTTTGATATGTTTTACTGCGGGAAATATCCCATAATTGAGAAAAAAACGCTTGCGAAAAGCGTCTATTCGTTCACGATAGACGCGCCCGAGCTTGCCGACGAGGCACAGCCGGGACAGTTCGCGAATATTGCCGCGCCGGGCTTTACGCTCCGCCGCCCCATTTCAATTTGCGGTATCGATAAGGAAAACGGCACTTTGCGTTTCGTGTTTGAGGTTCGAGGAAAAGGCACGGAGGAAATCGCAAGCCTTACCGAGGGCGAAAGCCTTGACGTACTCGGTCCTCTCGGAAACGGTTTCCGTATTCCCGACGGGAAAAAGGTAGTCGTTGTTGGCGGGGGAATTGGCGTGCCGCCGCTTTTGGGCGTGTCGAAAGTATCACGGGAGCTATGCACGGCTGTCCTCGGTTTCCGTGACTATTCCAAAATAATACTCACCGATGAGTTTAAAGAAAACGGTTCGGAAACAATTATCTGTACCGATGACGGAAGCGTCGGTCAAAAGGGTTTGGTTACGTTTCCGCTTGCCGATATACTCGAAAAAGGCGAAACGGCGGCGGTTCTTGCTTGCGGCCCCGAACCTATGCTGAAAGCGGTTGTCAAGATGTGCGAATTGTATAAAGTGCCGTGTCAGGTGTCGCTTGAACAGAGAATGGGTTGCGGCGTCGGAGCGTGCGTTGTATGTTCTTGTATGACCGTCCGCAACGGACAGGAGTTCTATTCGAGAGTGTGCAAGGACGGCCCTGTATTCAATGCCGAGGAGGTGAAATTCAATGGTTGATTTGAGCGTAAGAATTGCGGGAGTTGAATTTCCAAACCCCGTCATAGCAGCTTCGGGAACTTACGGCAACGGCGAATGTTACACCGACCTATATCCGATTTCAAAGCTCGGCGGTATTTCGTGCAAGGGAATGACCATTGAGCCGAAACTCGGCAACCCGCCGCCTCGTATCGCAGAAACTTATTCGGGCATACTCAATTCCGTAGGATTGCAGAATATCGGCGTTCACGGTTTTATTGAATACTATCTCCCGACTTTGAAAGAAGAGGGAAACGTTATCATAGCGAATGTTGCGGGAGCGACAATTGACGATTATATTGCGGCGGCAGAGGCTCTTGACGCGTCCGACGTGGATATGATTGAACTGAATATTTCCTGCCCGAACGTAAAAGCGGGCGGAGCGACTTGGGGTGTTTCCGCCGAGGGAGCAAGTTCGGTTACAAAGGCAGTCCGCAAAGCGACAAGCAAGCCGCTTATCGTAAAGCTAACGCCGAACGTTACCGATATTACGGTAATCGCGAAAGCCGTTGAGGCGGAGGGCGCAGACGCTATTTCGCTTATCAACACACTTCTCGGTATGCGTATCGATATCAAAACGCGCCGTCCCATACTCAAAAACAATATGGGTGGATTGAGCGGCCCCGCCGTATTCCCCGTCGCGGTGAGAATGGTTCATCAATGCTATAAAGCGGTGAATATCCCGATAATCGGTATGGGCGGTATTTCCACCTGGGAGGACGCTGTCGAGATGATGCTGGCGGGCGCTTGCGCCGTTCAGATGGGTACGGCGATTTTTACAGACCCATATTCTCCGCTTAAAGTAATCGACGGTATCGCCGAATATATGGAGAAAAACGGTATAAAGTCGCTGTCGGAAATTGTCGGTCAGTGCCAAGATTGGTGAATTATGGAAGAATTTTGCAGAACCGAACGTCTGTTGGGAGCGGCGACTGTCGAAAAGCTGTCGCAAATCCGAGTTGCCGTGTTCGGAATAGGCGGGGTTGGCGGTCATGCGGCGGAGGCGCTTGTGCGGAGCGGTATCGGAGCATTGGATATTGTTGACGGCGATGAAGTCGCTCTGTCAAACATCAACCGTCAGATTATCGCTTTACACAGCACGGTCGGTATGCCGAAAACAGAAGCCGCCGCCGAGCGTTTTCTTGACATCAACCCAAATCTTCGCTTAAAGAAATTTCAGTTGAGATTATCCGAGGAAACGGCAGGCGAGTTTGATTTTTCCGCATACGATTACGTTATTGACGCTATTGACGATGTTCGCGCGAAAGTACTTCTCGCCGTGAAATGCAAGGAGAGCGGCACGCCGCTTATCAGTTCAATGGGCGCGGGAAATAAAGTTGACCCGACAAAGTTTCAGGTCGCCGATATTTACAAAACGTCCGTTTGCCCTTTGGCGCGGGTAATGCGCCGAGAACTTAAACAGCGCGGAATAGAACATCTCAAAGTGGTTTTTTCAACGGAACTGCCCGCCGCGCCCACAAAAGAGGGAGAACGTGTTGTTCCCGCGTCGTGCGCCTTTGTTCCGTCGGTTGCGGGGCTGATTATCGCGAGCGAGGTTGTAAAGGATATTGTAAACGCGGATAATTGATGATGTATCGTAATATAAATTAGGCAGCACAATTTTGTGCTGCCGTATTTTTTTGACTTGACAAATACCCCCATAGGGTATATAATATAATTGAGGAGTTGATTTTGATGAATGAAGAATGTCCTTGCTGTCAGAAGAAAAAGATACGTTCGGAAGAGGAGCAAAAAAAGCTTATAAACCGTCTGAACCGAATTTCGGGGCAGATAAACGGAATAAAGAAAATGGTCGAGAACAGCGCTTATTGCGTTGATATTCTGACGCAGGTCGCCGCTGTAAACGCCGCGCTGAATTCTTTCAATAAAGAACTGCTTTCCGAGCATATAAAAACGTGCGTTGCGGATAATATAAGAAATGGCAACGATGAGGTTATTGACGAACTTGTCAAAATCTTGAAAAAATTGATGAAATAGAAATGAAATCGGAGAAATAAAATGCGGCAGTTTAATGTTACGGGAATGAGCTGCGCGGCTTGTTCGGCGCGTGTGGAAAAGGCGGTAAATGCTGTTGCGGGAGTGCGCTCCTGTTCGGTTAGTCTGCTTACGAATACAATGGGCGTTGAGGGCGGCGAACCGTCCGAGATAATTAAGGCGGTGGAAAACGCGGGTTACGGCGCGTCTTTAAAGGGCGAAAAGGCAGAGAATAAAGCCGAAAATGACGAATACACGGAAGTTAAGCGAATGAAAAAACGCTTGTTCTGGAGCTTGGGATTTCTCGCTTTGCTGATGTACATTTCAATGGGCGCGATAATGTGGGGGTGGCGTTTGCCGCCGTTTCTTGCGAATGACCACGTTTCAATGGCACTGGCGCAGTTATTGCTTACCTCTGTGATAATGGTAATCAATCAGAAGTTCTTCGTGAGCGGTTTCAAAGGCATAATTCACGGCACGCCGAATATGGATACGCTCGTGGCTCTCGGCGCGGCGGCGGCTTATCTGTACAGCGTGTATGCGATGTTCGTGATGAGCAACGCTCAGGCGGCGGGCGACAGCGATACCGTGATGAAATATATGCACGAACTGTATTTTGAAAGTGCGGGTATGATTTTAACGCTGATAACGCTTGGGAAAACGTTGGAGGCGTATTCCAAAGGAAAGACGACTTCCGCGCTGAAAAGTCTTGTCAAGCTTGCGCCGCAAACAGCTGTCATAGTCAAAGACGGCGAGGAAGTGACCGTGCCCGTTGAACAGGTGAAAATCGGCGATATTTTCGCGGTTAAAGTCGGGGAGAGCATACCCGTTGACGGCGTGATTATTGAGGGCGAAACAGCGGTAAACGAAAGCGCGCTGACGGGTGAAAGTATTCCCGCCGACAAAATAGCAGGCGACGAGGTTAACGCGGCGACAATAAACATTTCGGGGTATATTCGCTGTAAAGCGACAAGGGTCGGCGAGGATACTTCGCTGTCGCAGATAATAAAGACGGTAAGCGACGCGGCGGCGACAAAAGCGCCAATTGCGAAAATCGCCGATAAGGTTTCGGGAGTTTTCGTGCCTGTCGTTATCGCGATCGCGCTTGTGACAATCGCCGTGTGGTTATTGCTTGGAAACGGCGTTGGGTTCGCTTTGGAGCGCGGAATTTCCGTGCTTGTTATTTCCTGTCCGTGCGCTTTGGGGCTTGCAACTCCCGTTGCGATAATGGTCGGAAACGGTATGGGCGCAAAGCACGGTATTTTGTTCAAGACCGCCGTGTCGTTAGAAGAAACGGGCAAAGCTGACACGGTTATTCTTGATAAAACAGGAACAATCACAAGCGGCGAACCTGTTGTCACCGATATAATTCCGAACGGAATTACCGCCGATGAATTATTGCGCCGAGCGTATTCGTTGGAAATCCGTAGCGAACACCCGCTTGCAAGAGCGATTACAAGCTACGGAAAGGAACGCGGATTTTCCGCCGCCGAGCCGAGTAAATTTGAGGTTCTGCGCGGGAGCGGAATTTCGGCGACGCTTGACGGGGAACGTTATGTTGCGGGAAATCTGCGCCTTTGTGGAACTTATTGCGATATTCCCGAAGAACTTCTCGCGGTTTCGGAAAAACTGTCGGACGAGGGAAAAACGCCGCTGTTTTTCTGCTGTGAACAGAAACCTATCGGGATAATCGCCGTGGCGGATAAAATCAAGGACGAAAGTCCTGCCGCCGTTGAACAGCTGAAAAATATGGGATTGCGGACGGTAATGCTTACGGGAGATAACCTCAGAACCGCCGAGGCTGTCGGACGGCTTGCGGGCGTTGACGAGGTGATCGCTGAGGTACTTCCGGGCGGCAAAGAGGAAGTTGTGCGCGAGTTTCAAAAGCGCGGAAAAGTCGTTATGGTGGGCGACGGTATCAACGACGCGCCCGCGCTTACCCGCGCCGATATCGGCATTGCAATCGGGGCGGGGAGCGATATTGCGCTTGACGCGGCGGACGTTGTGCTGATGAAATCGCGGCTCACGGACGTTCCCGCGGCGATACGCTTGTCACGGCGAACTCTGTTGAATATCAAGGAAAATCTGTTTTGGGCGTTTATATACAACGTAATCGGAATACCGCTTGCGGCGGGCGTGTGGATAGGTCTGTTCGGTTGGCGGCTCAATCCTATGTTCGGGGCGGCGGCAATGAGTTTGTCGAGCTTCTGCGTTGTAACAAACGCTTTGCGGCTGAATTTCGTTGACATTTACAACACAAAGCGCGACCGCAAACGGCGCGTTAAAATACAAAAGGAGGAAAAAACAATGAAAGTTACAATGAAAATCGAGGGAATGATGTGCGGGCATTGCGAGGCGACAGTTAAAAAGGCTTTGGAGGCTCTGCCGACTGTTGAGAGCGCGGAGGTATCGCACGAAAAAGGCACGGCTGTTGTTAAACTCAAAGAGCCGACCGATTTTGAAGTTTTGAAAAAAGCCGTTGAGGATAAGGATTACAAGGTTATCGGATAAAAAACCGAAAAATCGCAGCCCATACCTCAACAATGATTAACGGACGCTTTTCGATGAAAGGCGTCCGTTTTCAATACAATTTATTATAGGCTACACCGCATAATTATTGTCGTGCACGCATTTTGCGTTTTGCACAAAACGCTATGTCAGAAAATATGCAAACAAAGGCATAGCTGTTAATTGTGCGGTATTGTTTCAAGTGCTTATTTGTTATCCTGTTTTCTAAAAAAGGTTTTTTGCACATATTTCAGCGTTTATTTTTGTAACATTAGACAAAATTTTCTATTAGGCGCTAAAATATATCGACAAATACATAATTTTATGTTATACTTAAGGCAACACCGCACAAAGAACGCCTTACGGCTTTGTACGCATCTTGCTTGCATATTTTCCGTCATCTTGCACAAATTTCGCTTGACGGGCGTCAGCCCGCCTGCGCTCAATTTGTACAATCTGCCGAAAAATCTGACGGCGCAATATGCGCACAATCTCTGTGCGGTATTGCCTTAATTATATATAATTCTGATTAAAGGAGAATAAAAATGGATTCTAAGGTAAAATTAAATCAGCTTGTCAACGAAAAAATAGTGTTTATTCACTCGCTGATTGTTTTGTTGGTCTGCGTTATTTTTGGAGCGATCAATTGTTTTTCCGGAAATATCTTGGTTGGCATACTAATCATTGTGGCAGGAATTGGTTCGTTTGTTATGTCACTTGTGATGAAGAATAAAACCTCGCTTGTATTACGAGGAATAATACTCTCCCAAATTCAGCTTATAATCATTATTGTAATGTCGGTCGTAAAGCATGAGCTTCAGGCTATGTTTCCGCTGATGCTGGCTTCAATGAATATTGCGGCTGTTTATTACAACAAAAAGTCCCTGATCGTTCATTGGGCAATAATGGATTTGGCTTCACTGATCGGATTCATATTCTATGATTTTTTCTACGGCACTTGCGACATAGTTACCATAATAAAAGGAATTGCGGGAATAAATATCGGTGCGGCGTTGCTGTTATATTTGGTTAAGTGCAACCTCGGATTTTTCAAAAAAGCACAGGATGCAAACAGTGAAACAGAGGAGCTTCTCACTAAGGTTAAAAGTCAGGTCGAGGAATCTGACAGGCTTGTTGAACAGCAAAATGAGGTCGTTGCCAGAATAGCGGAAATTTCGGCGTCGGTTAATTCTTCATCGGGAAAAATGCGTGAAGTATCAACGCAGATTACTGCGTCATCCGCTAATCAGCAGACAGCTATTGAAGAGATTTCACAAGAAATTAAAAACATCATATTGCAGACAAAGGAAAGTCTGAACGAGTCCTCCGAGGCAGAAAAGGCTGCAAGAAGCTGTGCAAAGCTTCTTGAAGACAACCATGAGGCTATGAAGAATATGTCTGACGCCATGGAAGAAATAAGGCGTTCCTCCGAGCAGATAAAAAGCATTGTTGGGGCAATTGAGGACATTGCGTTCCAGACGAATATTCTTGCGCTTAACGCTTCAATTGAGGCGGCTCGCGCCGGCGACGCAGGAAAGGGATTTGCAGTAGTTGCGGACGAAGTTCGCAACCTTGCCGGAAAGAGCAGCGCGTCTGTCGAAAACACAACTGCGCTGATAAATTCCTCCATTGAAGCGGTTGAACGCGGTACTGCGATTGCCGAGGACGTTCTTACACAAATGCACAGCGTTATTTCCACGGCAGAGGGAAGCGCACAACACGCAGGTCTTATAAGCGATCTGTCGCGCCGTCAGGCAGAATCTACCGCTGCTGTTGAACGGAGGATTGAGATGATATCCGATGTAATTGCTCACAATGTTCAAACATCTGATGAAAGCTTAAGAATTGCAGAGCAGGTAGCTGATGAAGCAACAAAGATGGACGATATAGTCGGCAGTTTTAGGGATAAAACATAAGCGTTGTAAAAAAGGCTCCTATCATAAGGCAACACCGCACGCTTTTGGTTTCTTACTTTTGGAAATAAATGTAAGAAATGAAAGGCGCGCGGCATTTTTTTATGTCAATTCGCGCCAAGTAATGTCAATTCGCGCCAAGTCTATTGACAAATAATATAAAAAGATATATAATAGATTTGTACAGGAAAACTGGGAGAATAAGGTTATTCCTACAAAACAAAGAACAAATCCGGCTGTTGTGGAGGGATCAAATGCAAAGCATAAAACCGTCATGTGTGAATATCTGCTGCGCCTGCAACGATAATTACGCGCCGCCGCTTGCGGTGTGCCTGTATTCGCTGCTGTGCAATGCGGACAAGAGCCGCCTGTACGACATTGTGATACTCCACAGCGACATTTCGCAGGAAAGCTGCGAATATCTGCTTCGTGTGGGCGGGCTGTTTCCTAACTGCACGCTTCGTTTGGTGGACATGATGGAGTTCCGCGAGAGCGTAAAGGGTTGTTCGGGTAGCTACACTATATACACAATTCTTTCTTCAAACACTACAACTGCTCCCTGGTAATGCGCAGAATATTCGACAGGCTCAAAGAGTGCTACAGACCAGTCATCATTGACGGTAGATCAA
>JALEQE010000123.1 GCA_022766825.1 Oscillospiraceae bacterium
TCCGCGAAAATCACCCGCGCGAGGAAATACACGCACACCACCGCCAACACATCGCCGAGGTAGGGGCGCACAAAATTATCGTGAACAAACAGCGCGATAAGCACTTCAATCCCGAAAACCGCCGCGAAAATTCCAAAGTAAATCAGCCGTTTTTTCATTTATCCACCGCCTTGAACGCTCCCGAAAGAGTATTCGCACCGACAATTTTTATGCCGTAATCATCGTTTTTGGAAAGCTCTCGGAACGAGTTTTTAGGGATAATGCACTTCTCGAAGCCAAGCCGCGCGCCCTCCTTTACTCGCTCGCGGATGCGCGACACGGAACGAATTTCACCGCCCAAGCCCACTTCGCCGAAAACAAGCAGTTTTTCGGGTATCGGTTTGTCGCATAATCCCGACCAAAGCGCCAACGCAACCGCCAAATCCGCAGCAGGCTCGTCAATTCGCAGACCGCCGACAATGTTAATGTACACGTCCAGTCCGCCGAACGCAAAACCGCACCGTTTTTCCAGCACGGCGAGTATCATATAAAGCCTGTTGTAATCAAATCCCGTAGCTACACGTCGGGGAGAGGAAAAGCTCGATTTCGTCACAAGAGCCTGCACCTCCGCCAATATCGGACGAGTACCCTCCATTGAACAGACAACCGCACTTCCCGAAACGTTTTCAAGCCGTCCCGACAACATCATTTCGCTAGGATTTTCCACTTGTGACAGACCGTCATCGTCCATTCTGAACACGCCGATTTCGTTCGTAGAGCCGAAACGGTTCTTGACAGCGCGCAGAATACGGTAACACAACTGTTTTTCGCCCTCGAAATACAGCACCGTATCAACGATATGCTCCATAATTTTCGGACCCGCGATACCGCCGTCCTTGTTGACGTGCGACACGATAAAAACGGGTATTTCCTCCGATTTTGCCATACGCATAAACGCTCCCGTACATTCCCGCACCTGAACGATACTTCCCGCCGTTGAAGTTAGCGCGGACGAGGTTATCGTTTGAATGGAGTCAATTATCACGACTTCGGGTTTGTTTTCGCAGACAGCTTTAATTATGCTCTCGCAGTTATTGTTTGACGCAAGAAACAGGTTCTCGGAGGCTACTCCCAGACGCTCCGCGCGCAGTTTTATCTGACGTTCGCTTTCCTCGCCCGAAACGTAGAGTATCGTATGTTCACGTCCCATAAAGCCGCAAATCTGCAACAACAGCGTTGATTTTCCTATTCCCGGGTCGCCGCCTATCAACACCAGCGAACCTTTCACCAATCCGCCGCCCAAAACACGGTCAAGCTCGGATATTCCCGTATTGTAGCGTGTTTCGTCATCGTAGCTTATTTCGGTGATACGCGAATACTTAAATTCCCCGACAGGCGCGCTTTTCCCCGCCGTGACAGTCACGGGAACGCTCTCTTCCAACGTATTCCACGCGCCGCAAGCGGAACATTTTCCGTTCCATTTGGAATATTCCGCGCCGCACTCGCGGCAAATAAATACAGTTTTATTCTTCGGCATAGTAAGCTAATATCCTCACTTTCGGTCATAAAAAGGCGCGGAATATTCCCGCGCCGATGTGTTTTGTTATCAGAAATTACCGCCGTTCCAGCCCCAGTTTTCCGTCGGCGAATATTTCACATAAATCTTGTCGGCGGGTACTCCGAGATTTTCACCGAGTATTCTGCACACCTCGCCCGTAAACTGCTCGAAAGCGGATTTTGACGCGCTTCCGTAAACGCTTACGTCAACGAACGCGATTTTCGGCGATTTCTCACCCTTGAAATACAGCGAACAATTCGGCTCAAAACCAACCATAAGCCAGTTTTCGGATTTTCCGATAACCGAAACTGCCGAACCCAATGCAGACTTAATGTTGTTTTCATTATCGGGCGTGATTTCTCCCGAATATTTTACGTTAATAAAAGGCATAATCATTACTCCTTGAAATAATATTTTTCTGTCTCAAAATATTATAGCATATTTTATCGGGAATTTCAAGATAAGTTATTGAAAAAAGATGAAAAATGTGCTAAAATATATTTATTAAAGAAGAAAAGAGGTAATTAAATGTCAAAAGTAACCTGGAAAGGCGGAACGCTTTTAGCACCCGTTCCCGCCGTTTTGGTATCCTGCGGAACAGTCGAAAAGCCTACTGCGCTCACAATCGCGTGGACGGGAACTATTAGCTCCGACCCGCCAAGAATGTATATCTCCGTTCGTCCCGAACGTAATTCATACGAAATAATCAAACAGTCGGGCGAGTTTTGCGTGAATTTAATGCCGTCAAGCACAGTCAGAACACTCGATTACTGCGGCATTAAATCGGGAAAAAACGAGGACAAGCTCGCTAAACGCAAATTGACGGCTCTTCCCTGCACGCAAATTTCCGCGCCGATGATTGCGCAGAGCAAGATTTCTTTGGAATGTAAAGTGTTCGACATTCAGCCGCAAGGCTCGCACGATATGTTTTTGGCGGATATTCTCGCCGTAAACATTGACGAAGATTTAATCGACGAAAAAGGCAGACTGATGATCGAACAGGCGGGACTTATGACTTACGCGCACGGAACATATTTCGCGCTCGGTAAGAAAATCGGCACTTTCGGCTTTTCCACAAAGCAAAAGCGCGCAAAGTCCGTTAATATGAAAAATCCCAAAAAGAAGAAAAAGGACAAAAAAGACTGATGGTTAATATAGGCAATGAATGGGACAAGCTCCTCGCCGACGAGTTCAAAAAGGACTACTATCTGCAACTGCGTCAATTTCTGATTTCCGAATACAACAGTCACACGATATACCCACCGATGAACGATATTTTCAACGCTTTGAAAACTACTTCGTACAGCGACGTCAAGGCGGTAATTCTCGGACAAGACCCGTATCACGGTGCGGGACAGGCGCACGGAATGTGCTTTTCCGTAAAAAAAGGCACTCCCCCGCCACCGTCTTTGCAGAACATTTTCAAAGAAATACACGACGAACTCGGTCTGCCGATACCGCCGCACGGCGAACTTACAAAGTGGGCGAAAAACGGCGTACTTTTACTTAACACCGTGCTTACCGTTCGCGAAGGACAGGCAAACTCTCACAAAGGACACGGCTGGGAAATACTTACCGACCGTATCATTGAACTGCTGAATGAACGCAATACGCCGATTGTTTTTCTGCTATGGGGCGGAAATGCGCGTTCCAAAGCAAAACTGATAACAAACCCGAAACACCTTGTTCTTCAATGCGCGCATCCAAGTCCGCTTTCCGCTTATAACGGATTTTTCGGGTGCGGACATTTCATTAAGGCGAACGAATTTCTCAAAAACAACGGCATTGAACC
>JALEQE010000164.1 GCA_022766825.1 Oscillospiraceae bacterium
TTTGCAGAGCCTGTTCGGACTGTTCTGCGGGTGCTTCCACGATAAGTTCATCGTGAACCTGCAAAATAAGTTTCGCAGATGGAAGTTCTTTTTTAAGCCGTCTGTAAACGCGTATCATTGCGATTTTGATTATATCCGCCGCCGTGCCTTGAATGGGAGTGTTCATCGCAATGCGCTGTCCGAGCGCCTTTATCGTTTTGTTTGTAGAGAGTATTTCGGGAATGAACCGCCGTCTGCCGAACATCGTCACGGCATAGCCGTCCGCCTCGGCGGATTTCGTGTTGGTTTCCATATACTGCTTAACGCCCGAAAAATGCGCGAGGTAATCGTCAATATAACGCTTCGCGTCGGCAACTGTCGTGCCAATGTCCTTTGCGAGCGAAAACGCGCCAATTCCGTACACAATGCCGAAATTCACTGCTTTCGCTTTTCGACGCAGGTCTTCGGGGGACTGTCCCGCCGTTTTACGGAAAACGCTTTCGGCGGTTTCCGCGTGAATGTCGCGCCCTTCCTTGAACGTTTGAATCATTACCTTGTCTTTGGCAAGCGACGCGAGAACGCGCAGTTCAATCTGACTGTAATCGGCGTCGCAAAGCACTTTTCCCTCACCTGCGACAAGGAATTTTCGGAAGTTCCGTCCGATTTCCGTCCGCACGGGAATGTTCTGAATATTCGGTTCGGCGGAGCTTATGCGCCCCGTTCTTGTCTCGGTCTGTTTGAATGTGGTGTACATTCGCCCGTTCTCGGAAACCGCGTTTTGCAGACCCTTAACGTATGTGTTGTACAGTTTCGTCAGCTTTCGATGTTCGAGAATTGGCTGTATAATCGGACTTTTGTCCAAAAGCGTTTCAAGCGTTTCGGAGTCCGTGGAATAGCCTGTTTTGCGCTTTTTCGCGGGCGGAAGTCCCATCTCCTCGAACAGTACGGTTGACAGCTGTTTCGGACTTCCGAGATTAAATTCGTGTCCCGCGATTTCGTAAACTGTTTGTTCCAATTGGGCAATTTTCGGTACAATTTGTTCTCCGAACTCCACAAGTCCCTCTTTGTCAAGCGCAATTCCCTCGTGTTCCATTGAGGAAAGTACCTCGCTCAACGGGATTTCGATTTCCCGCAGAACTTTCAGCATTCCTTGTGCACATATATCGGAATAAAGTGCTTTGTTAAGCGGTATCAGCGACTTTACGGTATCGTTCGGATTGTATTCGATATCGTATTTTCCGCAAAGACGTTCCATATCGTAATTTGACGCATTAACGTCAAGCAGATAAGCCGCAAGCGTCATATCAAACGTGACGTTTTGCAGTTCTATGCCGTCTTTGATACACTTTGCGTAAATTGCTTTCGAGTTGTCCGTGTGTTTCGGTTCATCGCTTTCGAGAATGGATTTTATATCGCCGTTTATCGGCTCTTCGCCGCGGAACACGGCGATTTCGTCGTTTCGCAAAATTACGTTAAGCGCGTTGTCGTCATACGGCTCTGTATCGGCGACAACCGTTGATTTTACGGCGGTTTGTTCCGCTTTTTCGGGAGCCTTTATTTCGGTTTTCTTCCCCTCAACGCCGTCAAGTCCAAGCTTTTTTATTGTCGAATTCATTCCAAGTTCTTTGAAAATACCCACGGCGGCGGGCATATCGCCGCCTGTAACCGTGTAATCGTCAAGGTTTTCGGAAACGGGCGCGGTAAGGCAAATCTCTCCGAGCGTGCGTGACAATTCCGCGCTTTCTCTGCCTTTTTCCAGCTTTGCGCGAACGCCTTTTGCAACGTCAATAGTATCGAGATTATCGAAAATATATTGAATATTGTGGTACTTCTGAATAAGTCCGAGCGCGGTTTTTTCGCCTATTCCCGCAACGCCGGGAATATTGTCCGAGCTGTCGCCCATAAGAGCCTTGACTTCCAGCATTTCGCGCGGCGAAACTCCATACACCTCGTTGATTTTATCGGGTGTGTAGAATACGTCTTCCTTGTTTGAGGCAAGACGAACGGTTACTTTATCGTTTACCAGCTGAAAGCTGTCGCGGTCGCCCGTCATAATAACGCAGTCCGCATTTTGCTCTTTCGCGGCGCGGGAGAGCGTTCCGATAATGTCGTCCGCCTCGTATCCCTCGCGTTCTATAACTGTAATTCCGAGTGCGCGCAGTATATCCTTGATAATCGGTATTTGCGCCGCAAGTTCATCAGGCATTGCGTGGCGCGTTCCCTTGTATTTGGCGTACATTTTGTGACGGAATGTCGGCGCTTTCAAGTCAAAAGCCGCGGCGATACGGTCGGGGTTTTCCTCTTTCAGAAGTTTAAGGTATATGTTCATAAACCCCGTCAGAGCGTTTGTCGGAACGCCTTTCGGACTTGTAAGCATTCGTATTCCGTAAAATGCGCGGTTCATTATGCTGTTTCCGTCTATCAGCAATAATTTCATTGAAGTACCTCCGTTTCAGGGGCTTGCGATTGTGTTCCGTTTTCGGGGTTGTTTTCCGTGATTTCGTTCGTTTTTGTGGTTTCGGATTTGAATATATCTTGCAGTTTGTCTGCAAGCTCCCGCATTTCAGTTTTTTGCGGCGGGATTAAAATCTGCGGTTCTTCTTTCGGCTTTTCTTCGGCGGGTTCGGGAGAAGTGTTCGGAATAAGCGTGTAGTGTTCCCGTTTAATTGTGAGCGGCGAGAAGTTTTCAAGATATGTTTTGCAATCCGCCGCAAAATAAGACAGCAAAGCGATAAGCGCGGTGACTATCGAAATCGCCCCGACCGTGAAGTACGGCGGCTTTACGCTTGAAAGCGCGCCTGTGACGAACATTGCCGCCGCGAAAACAATATCGCCGCAGTACAAAATCGTTTTCATCGGTGACATATCGCCAACGGCAAGAAACGCCAGTCCCGCGAGAATTATTTCGCACACCGCGACGGGAATTGTACCAAGTCCCGCGCCCAGAGCCGCCGCGAGTATAATACAAAGTGCCGCCACCACGCAGTGCGCGTAAAAGCATATTCGGATAATACGGCGCAGGCGCGCTGTTTTAAGCGTCCGAGCCGCCGCAAAATCTTCGTAAATGTTGCCGCTTGTATAGAAATGCAGCAGCTTGTTTTCGATGTTTTTGTTCATTTCCGCTCCGTATCAAATCTGTATTTCGTCAAGTTCGCTCAGCCACAAAGCCGCTTGCGCGTCGGACGGCATTCGCCAGTCACCGCGCGGCGAGAGCGTAACCGAACCGACTTTTACGCCGTCGGGCAGACAACTGCGCTTGAATTGTTGCGAGAAGAAACGGCGGTAGAATATTTTCAGCCACTTTAAAATCGTCTGGTCGTCAAAACTGCCGTTAAACGCGATTTTCGCCAAACGGAACACTTTTTTCGGCGGGAACGCCCAGCGTATTCCGTTGTACAGGAAAAAGTCGTGCAGTTCGTAAGGACCAACCAAGTCCTCGGTTATCTGCGAAATTTCGCCGTCTTTCGGAGGAATAAGTTCGGGGCTTACGGGCGTGTTGAAGATATCAAGCAGAACCTCTTTCAGTTCCTCGTTTCCGCAAGTGTCTGCGTAAAAATAAACTATATGCCGCACAAGCGTTTTCGGAACGGAGCTGTTCACACCGTACATACTCATATGGTCGCCGTTGTAAGTCGCCCAGCCGAGAGCGAGTTCCGACAGGTCGCCCGTGCCGATAACCATACCGTTTTCCTTGTTCGCGATGTCCATAAGCACGAGAGTGCGTTCGCGCGCCTGACCGTTTTCGTAAGTTACACTGTGGTCGTTTTCGTCGTGACCGATGTCCTTGAAATGCTGTCTTACGCTGTTGGAAATGTCGATTATTCGGAGAGTTGTTCCGAGTATTCCGCAGAGCTTTTCGGCGTTGGATTTTGTTCGCTTTGTAGTGCCGAAACACGGCATTGTAACGGTGATTATATCGCTCAACGGGCGGTTGAGTATTTTCATAGCCTCAACGCACACCAACAGCGCAAGACAGCTG
>JALEQE010000192.1 GCA_022766825.1 Oscillospiraceae bacterium
TAATAACTGCCGCCGTCTGACGTTTTTTCTTACTGCGTTTCAGAGCCTCTTCGCGTATCCGTTGCGCTTCAAGCTCTGCCGCTTTTTTTGAACGCGGTTTAGTTGTTCCTGTTTTCCCCGCTGTTCCCCGCGCGCTTGTACCGCGGGAAACGTTTTTTCTTTCTGCCATTTTTATCTTCCTTTATGTAACGCAATGCTTATCTGCTGAATATTGACGCTATTGTAACTCCGGAAACGTTTTCCCATACTCCGCCGAGTACGCAAAGTATGCCGAGGAATGCGGTATAAACGCCGAATATTTTAAATCTGTCTTTTTCAAGCAACCATTTCACAAGTTTAATCGCAAGGAAACCGACTACCGCCGCGACCACAAAGCCTATACCCAAAGCAAGCCAATCAAGTTGAGCTTCGCTGTGAATAGCGTCACCGATTTCGAGAACACTGCCGCCGAGTATCGCGGGTATTCCGAGAATAAACGCGAACGACACCGCCGTGTTCTTGTCAAGTCCGCAGAACAGTCCCGCCGCTGTTGTAGATCCCGAACGCGATACTCCCGGAAACAGCGCAACGCATTGGAACAGACCGATTATCAACGCGTCCTTGATTTTCATCTGTTCGCCTGTCTTTGTGCCGCTGCACATATCCGACAAAAACAACAACACCGCGGTGAAAATAAACGCAAGTCCCTCAAAGATAATGTCGCCATCGCCCTCACGCGAGGTGAAGAAATCCTTGAACATATACACGGGAACAAGTATCAGCGTCGCGATAATCACCATAAACATCATACGACGATTTGCGTTCATATTCTTCCAAGAGAATTTTCCCGTGAATATATCACCGATTGTAAAGAAAAATTCCTTTATCATTTCCCATATTGTTTTCCAAAACGCCGCGAACACCGCGACCAATGTTCCCAAGTGCAACACTATCATCAAAATAAGAGCCTCATCGCCCGTGTAGCCCGTGATGTGCTGTATCACCGACAAATGTCCCGAACTCGATACGGGCAAAAACTCAGTCAATCCCTGTACAACCGCTTGAATTATTACGTTAACCATGTCCATATTTATCCCCTTATGTATCGCCGCAAAGCGGCTTTTTACCTTTCACCCCGCCAATCGCCCAACCGAATTTCATCAATGCGGCTTTGCGCGGTTTCGGATTTTGGCATTGTTTTTTCCGTTCGCTTTTCGGAAGCGGCGCGTTTTGTTTCAGTTTTTTTGGAAACACGAACCGCTTTGGGAGCGGTTTTCCTCACATTTTTTCTCGACGTCGTTGATTTTCTTTTTTCTATTAACTCATACAAACAGTTTACTGCGTCCGAAAGCGAACCCAACTTGTCAATTAGTCCTTCTCGCACAGCGGATTTGCCGTCAAGGACCGTGCCTATATCAAGCACAAGCTCATCGCGTTCCATCATAAGCTCTGTGAAACGTTCGGGCTTTATTTTGCTGTTTGCCGTGACAAAACCCGTTATTCTGTCCTGCATTTTCTCAAAATAGCGCATAGTCTGCGGCACGCCGAGCGTCATTCCGTTAATCCGCACGGGATGTATCGTCATAGTTGCGGACGGCACAATAAAGCTCCTGTTCGCCGCGACCGATAACGGCACGCCGATTGAATGTCCCCCGCCCAAAACGATTGACACCGTCGGTTTCGACATTCCCGCGATAAGCTCCGCAATTGCAAGTCCCGCCTCGACGTCGCCGCCCACCGTGTTCAGCACGACAAGCAGTCCCTCAACCGAGCTGTCCTCCTCAATCGCCACAAGCGCGGGAATAATATGCTCATACTTTGTGGTTTTGTTCTGCGAGGGGAGGATATAATGTCCCTCAATCTGCCCGATAATCGTAAGACAGCGGATATTGTGCGCCGCGTTCTCCGCGGCAATTATCCCCGTATCAATCATCTGTTGATTTTGTTCTTCCGTAAACGGCGCTTTTTCCTCGTCCATTCAGCTCGCTCCTTGTAATGATTTATAAATATTATTCCAAAGAGCGGGTAAAATATGCGAAAATCAACGCATTGTCTTTCGCATAACAATACATTATATATTATAGCACACTTTCCGTAAAATTTCAAGTAGTTAAGCGTAAAATCGTCCAAACTGTCATACTTGCCGTTATACAAGCATAGAATACGACTGAAAAGAATTACGACCCAAGGAGGATTATTATGGAACAAACCACAAAAAAATCGGTTTGCGTTGACGAAATCATATTCGACGGTCAGACCGAACAGGGCGTTGAACTTGATTACGTTCTGCCCGACTATTGCCCCGATATATTCAAGGTACTGTCCTGCACGCTTACGCCGAATATCGTATCTTACAACGTATCGGGTGATTTTCGTCTGAACATAGACGGAATTGTGTACATAAAAGTACTTTACCTTGCCGAAAACTCCGAAAACGTTCAATGTATCGACCAACGCTACACCTACTCAAAAACCGTTGATATGAACCGCGGAGGAATTACCGCCACAAATCCCGTTGTAACGCTGCAAATGAAGTCGGATTATTGCAGCTGCCGCGCGGTCAGTCCGCGAAGAATTGACGTTCGCGGCGCGGTAAGCTGTCGGATTAAGGTATCCGATTCGGCGGAATACGCTCTGCCTGAACTTCCCGACAATCTGCAAATACGCACTTCCGAAACCGTATGCTGCGGGAAAACGCTTTTTGCGCAGAAACAGCTTAATATCCGTGAGGAAATCGACACGGGCGCATCGGGAATAGCTTTTATTATGCAGTGCAGTGCCGTTCCGAAAGTAACGGATTTGCGGGTAATCGCAGACAAAGCCGTACTTAAAGGCACGGTTACGATAAACGCTCTGTACGGCACACCTGACCGAGAACACCCCGAAAACAGCGGCGCGGCGAACACCGAAAAAATGACCGCGGATATTCCGATAAGCGCGATACTCGACATTGACGGAATTACAAGCGAACATCAGTCTTTCCCCGAAATCTACATTATGAACTGCGAACTGATTCCTAAACCCGACAGCGGAATTTTATCTTGCGAGTTACTTGCGGAATGCCGCGTCCGTGCGCAAACGGAAGATACTTTGAGTATCGTGACCGATTTGTACTCTACCGAATACGAAACGGAATATACGTCAAATCTGCTGAAAATCGCCGTTGAACCACGAACGATTTCACAAAATATCACCGTTCACACCGATATGGCAACAGACAAAGGCGAGATACGTTCTGTTTGGGACGCCGCAAGCGAACTAAAAAACGCAGCCTGCCGACCCGATGAAAACGGAAACTTACTGCTTACGGGTCAGCTTTGCGTAACGGTTTACGGCATAAACACGGACGGCGTGCCGTTCTACTGTGACAAGCAAGAACCCGTTGAACAGACAATAGCCGCCGAAAATGTCACACCCGATATGCTCGTTGATTTTACCGCGAACGTTATTGATACGGGTTTTTCAATAAAACCCGACGGAAATCTCGACATCACTTCCACGATAAATTTTGAGGCTGTTCTGCACAACATAACTCCCATTGAGGCAATTAACACGGTTACAGTTCACGAGGACCAACCGAAACAGAAGTCCGACGAATTTGCCCTGCGAATTTGTTTCACGGGCGACAAAGCCGACTGCTGGAATATAGCGAAACGATACAACACCACGGTTAAGGCGATTATGGAAGAAAACAATATCGAAAACTGCGACGAGTCGCTTTCGGGTATGATAGTAATTCCCACTGTATAAAGGAGCTGGATATATGGACAATTCAATTTATACCGATATTGCGAAACGCACGGGCGGCAATATTTACATCGGCGTTGTCGGACCTGTGCGTTCGGGAAAATCCACTTTCATAAGCCGTTTTATGAACAGTCTTGTTATCCCGAACATTTCCGATGAATTCAGACGCGAGCGCGCCAACGACGAAATTCCGCAATCCTCGGCGGGTAAAACGATTATGACAACCGAACCGAAGTTCGTTCCCGAAGAAGCCGCAGTTGTCAACATTAACGACGTGAAAATGAATGTGCGGCTTATCGACTGCGTAGGATATATAGTTCCGAGCGCAATTGGTTACATAGAAAACGAAGCGCCGCGTATGGTAAAAACGCCGTGGTTTGAAGAAGAAATTCCGTTTAATATGGCGGCGGAAGTCGGCACACAGAAAGTCATCAACGACCACTCGACAATCGGCGTTGTCGTTACAACGGACGGAAGTATTACCGATATTCCGCGAGAAGAATATCAAGCCGCCGAGGAACGCATTGTATCAGAACTGAATGAGATAAACAAACCGTTTGTAGTTCTGCTCAACTGTACAGAGCCGAACAGCGCAAATTCCCGCGCGCTTGCGAAGGCACTTTCGGAGAAATATGGTACGGATGTTCTCCCCGTGAATTGTCTTGACCTTGACGAAGAAAAAATACGCGAAATTCTGGGCGCGCTGCTGCTGAAATTCCCCGTAAGCGAGATAAAAATCCGCTGTCCGAAATGGATAGCCGCGCTTGGCAAGGAGCATTGGCTCAAACAGGACGTGTTCGGGTGTATTAAAACGGCGGCTATGGAAATCAAAGGGATAAACGACATCAAAACTGCCGCCGAGAAAATAGCCGAATGTGAACACGTCAAACGGGCGTTTGCCGAGGAGATGGACTTGGGAACGGGTTCGGGCGTTATCGATATCACCTTGCGCGACGAACTGTTTTACAAAATACTCGGCGAAGCAACAGGTCTTGAACTTAACGGAGAAAACGACCTTATGCCCTGTATGATAGAGCTTGCGAACATCAAGCGAAAATACGAACGTGTGAAAAACGCGCTTGAAGAGGTTGAGGCAACGGGATACGGCATTGTACTGCCGCAAATGGACGAACTCACGCTCGAAGAACCCGAAATCATCAAACAGGGCGGAAAATACGGCGTTCGCTTAAGAGCATCCGCGCCGTCAATTCATATGATGACCGCAAATATTACCACAGAAATTAACCCGATAGTCGGGAGCGAAAAGCAATCGGAAGAGCTTATCAACTATTTACTGAACGATTTTGAGGAAAACCCCACCAAAATCTGGGAAAGCAACATCTTTGGAAAATCGCTCTCCGACCTGGTAAACGAAGGTCTTCACAACAAGCTGAACCGTATGCCCGTTGATGCCCGAACTAAACTCCAGGAAACAATTCAGCGAATAATAAATGACGGCTGCGGCGGACTTATCTGCATTATCCTATAAAAATTTATCGTAAATCCTCCTTATAATTCTATCGGCAGAAAACATATTCTGCCGATTTTCTCTTTACAAATCCGTATTTTTATGTTATAATAACAGTAACCATTACTGTATCGGCGGTGATTTTATGGACGAAGTAAGAGAAAAATTCTCGCGGCAGCGTGAAATGATATGCGATTATGTAAAAAAATACCCCGTCCACCCTACGGCGGACGAGGTTTATACCGCTCTGAAAAAGGATTGTCCGAATTTAAGTCTAGGAACGGTTTACCGAAATCTGAACTTGTTATCCGAAAAAGGACAACTGCTGAAAATTCACGTTGGCAGTGGAAAAGACCGTTTCGACAGTCGGACGGATATACACGCTCATTTTATCTGTGAAAAATGCGGACAAGTTTTCGACGTTGAGGACGAAAGTCTGAACGGCATTGAAAACCGCGTTTATTGCAAAGACAGACATATCGTAAAAAATGTTGGTGTGGTTCTTCAAGGAGTATGCCGGCAATGTTCGGATAAATGAAAAGGCGCCGTAAAGCGCCTTTTTGTTTTATTCGGATTTTTCCGCGGGAGTTTCATCAATGTTATGAGCCGCCGCCCGCTTGAACAAATCGTCAACCTTTTCTTTATCGACTTTCGTTACAAGCGATACAACAATTATCGCCAACAACGCAAGAACAAATGCGGGGAGCAACGAATATATTTCCGTAGCTTTGAAAACGCTGACGTTTTCCCAGATAATTACCGCCGCGCCGCCTGTTACAATTCCCGCGACCGCCCCGGGCATCGTCATTCTCTTCCAGAACAGGGACAGCAGCATAACCGGTCCGAATGCTGCGCCAAGTCCCGCCCAAGCGTAGGATACAAGTCCCATAACCGTGCTGTGCTCGTCAAGAGCGATAATGTACGCGATTATCGCAACTACGATAACCGTGCCGCGCGATACCCACATAAGAGTTTTTTCGCTTGCGTTTTTCTTGAATATCTTGAACATATCGTTCGTTACCGCGGAAGAAGTTACAAGCAATTGAGAATCCGCCGTACTCATAATCGCCGCCAAAATCGCCGCCAGAATTATTCCGACAATAAGCGCAGGCAAAAGCGAGCTTGACAAGAACATAAATATTTTTTCGCTGTCACCGAGCGCATTAAATTCCGCAAGCAAGTCCGCGTTCTGCGGGTCGTGCAGGAAAATCAAACCCAAAGCGCCAACCAAAACCGCCGCCGCAAGAGTAATAAATACCCAAACTGTAGCGATTATTCTCGATTTTTTAATCATATCGCTGTTCTTGATAGCCATAAAGCGTACAAGAATATGCGGCATTCCGAAATATCCGAGTCCCCATGCAAGTCCCGAAACAATTGTCGTTATCGCAAGCGAACCGTCCGGCGCGTGAATAAAGCTCCAATAATAATCTGTTATCTGATTGCCGCATATTTCAGTTGTTTCAGAAAGCGCGTTCTGAAAAGCCATTCCGAGATCGGGTACTTTGCACATTACAACAATCGGAACAACCACCAGTGCGGCAAACATCAGCAAACCTTGAATAAGGTCTGTCCAGCAAACTGCGAGAAATCCGCCAAGGAATGTGTAGGAAATAATGATAAGCGCGCCGATTGTAAGCGAAAGCGTGTAATCAGTTCCGAATACGAAATTGAACAGTTTCGCGCCGCCGCTGAATGCGGACGCGGTGTAAATCAAGAAAAAGAAGAAGATAATCGCGGCACAAATCAGACGAACAACGGGCGACTTTGTGAAAAAGCGCTTTTGCAGATATTCGGGAATAGTAATTGCGTCGCCTGCGGCATAGGACATTTTGCGTAACCGTTTCGCCACGATAAGCCAGTTGAGATATGTTCCGATAAACAGACCTATCGCAATCCAGCTTTGAGTCATACCGCCAACCAAAACGGAACCCGGAAGTCCCATAAGCAGCCAGCCGCTCATATCGGACGCCTGCGCGGAAATCGCGGTTGTCCAGCTGCCGAGCTGTCTTCCGCCGAGGAAATAATCCTTGGTGCTTTTCGCTTTCAAAAAGCCCCAAATACCGATTGCCAGAATAATCACAGCGTACAACGCGAACGCAATGACCGTGTAAATGTTAAACTTCATTTATTCAACTCCTAAAAAATAATACAAATATATTTTAACATAATTATGCTATAATTTCAATAGTTTTTTCGGAAAATATCACAATTTTATCAAAAAACGGCTTTTCACTCACGAAAAGCCGTTTAAAAATATTACTTTGAAAGAGGTGTAGTGTAAACGCCTTTTTCCACATAATTCCGCAAAGTCGCTCTTGCCGCCTCGACTTCACTTTCGTAAGTTATACCGAACCATTGGCTGTCGGTCGGAATGTCAAGACACTTGAAACCGTTCGCCGTTATTTCTTTTCCGACGCACTCCGCAATGGTAAGCTCCGATTTAGGGTCGTCAGCGGGCAATCCGTTGAGGAAATCGGTAAGCTGCCGCTCCAAAATCGGCATAAACTCCGCTTTAAATCCCCACATACTCATCGAGGTTGTGTCGTTGTCGTTGAGAACACGTTCTTCGCCGTTGTATTTTCCGCGGATAACGCCGTCCGCGCCTCGCTCAATACCTTTTGTTTCCTCAACCATTGTAAGATAATTATCGTCGTCCGTGCGGCAGATACCGCGATTAACCGTACCCGATTTTGAAAGCGTATTTTTCAGCAAGAAATCAACCGAACAGCTAATACAAGTCGGTTTTTTAAGGAAATCACCCAACAGTCTGAATGCGTCTGCGCCGTAAAAATCGTCCGCGTTGATAACAGCAAACTCCCCGTCTATTGAATCTTTACAGCACCAAAGCGCGTGAGCCGTTCCCCACGGCTTTGTGCGTGACGGGAAGTCTCCCGCTCTTGTCGGGAGTTTATCGGGTGACTGAAATACATAATCCGTTTTCACAAGTTTTTCGACGCGCGCGCCGATTGTGCTTTTGAAAAGCTCCTCGATGTCCTTGCGGATAATGAACAAAACCCGTGTGAAACCGTTCTTCAAAGCGTCGTGAACGGAATAATCGATAAGCAGTTCCTCGCTCGGTCCGAGAGGTTCAAGCTGCTTTATTCTGTCGCCGAAACGACTGCCCATTCCCGCCGCGAGTACTACCAAAGTAAGTTCTGACATATAATTCTCCTTTTTTGTCAAAAGTTTATAGTAAAATGCTTCACAAACCGACAATCCGTCACCACAACGTTGCCAACTTCACTAGGTCTTTTTCCGTTATTGAACGAACTGTCATTATTTCACCTTTGAATTATTTCAAACTCTCGATGGAATCAAGAATTTTCTTCATTTTCTCTTCCGCTTTCGCGAGTTTAGCGCGTTCGTTTTCAACCTGCTGTGCGGGGGCTTTGGACAAAAAGCCTTGATTATTCAGCTTGCCCGACAGGAAGTCAATATCCTTTTGAGTCGCCTTTTTCTCCTTTTCAAGGCGAGCAAGTTCCTTTTCCTTGTCAACAAGTTCGCCCATAGG
>JALEQE010000193.1 GCA_022766825.1 Oscillospiraceae bacterium
TATTGGGTGTTACCGGTTCGGGAAAAACGTTCACCATGGCAAACATTATCGCAAACGTAAACAAGCCGACGCTTGTGCTGGCACACAACAAAACGCTGGCGGCGCAGTTATGCGCTGAATTCCGTGAGTTTTTTCCGAATAACGCGGTGGAGTTTTTTGTAAGCTACTATGACTATTATCAGCCTGAGGCATATATTCCCTCAACAGATTCCTACATTGAAAAAGATAGCGCGATAAATGATGATATTGACCGTATGCGCCACTCTGCAACGGTTTCACTCTCGGAGAGAAGAGATGTTATCGTTGTTTCGAGCGTATCGTGCATTTATTCTCTTGGTAGTCCTGAAGAATACCGCGCCAACACTTTATCTGTGAGGAAAGGACAGGAAATCTCCCGCGAAGATGTTATCGCAAAACTTATCGATATGCAATACGAACGCAACGAAGTTAATTTCACACGAAACAAATTCCGCGTAAAAGGTGACACGCTTGAAATCTATCCCGCGGGAAGTACAAACGAAAGCGCGGTTCGTATTGAGTTTTTCGGTGACGAAATTGAACGCATTACAGAGTTTGAAGTTGTAAGCGGCAACGTAAAAAAAGAACTGCTGTTTGAAATGATTTTCCCTGCTTCTCACTACATTGTCGGAAGAGACAAAAAAGAAGAGGCGCTTGCCGAACTTGAAAACGAACTCGAAGAACGTATCAAGTATTTCAAGGATAACAATAAGCTGATTGAGGCGCAGAGAATTGAACAGCGGACACGCTATGATATTGAAATGCTCCGCGAAATCGGAATGTGCAAGGGCGTTGAAAACTATTCACGCGTACTTGCGCGCCGCCCACCCGGAAGTACGCCTATAACCCTGCTCGACCACTTCCCGAAAGATTTTCTGCTTATGGTTGACGAGAGCCACGTTACATTACCGCAGGTTCGCGGAATGTACGGCGGCGACATTGCTCGCAAAAAGAACCTTATAGACTACGGTTTCCGTCTTCCCTGCGCTTATGACAATCGACCGCTTAAATTTGACGAGTTTTACGAAAAAATAAACCAAGCTATTTTTGTTTCTGCAACTCCCGGTGATTTTGAAAAAGAACATTCAACACAGATTGTGGAACAGATTATCCGCCCGACGGGACTACTTGACCCCGAAGTTATCGTAAAACCAACAGACGGACAAATTGAGGATTTGATTTCCGAAATCAACACACGCGTTGAAAAGAAACAGCGCGTTCTTGTCACCACGCTTACAAAGAAAATGGCGGAAGACCTCACCGACTATCTTGACAAAGCGGGAATAAAAGTGCGCTATATGCACCACGACATTGACACAATGGAGCGTATGGAAATTATTCGTGATTTACGTGAAGGCGAATTTGACGTACTTGTTGGAATTAACCTGCTCCGTGAAGGGCTTGATATTCCCGAAGTTTCGCTTGTGGCTATTCTTGACGCCGACAAGGAAGGATTTCTACGTTCCGAAACCTCTCTTGTTCAGACAATAGGACGCGCCGCCCGAAACGCCGAAGGTACCGTTATTATGTATGCCGATGAAGTCACGCGTTCAATGGAACTTGCGATTACCGAAACACAGCGACGTCGCGAAATACAGCAGAAATACAACGCAGAACACGGCATTATTCCGAAAACAATTATTAAGGAAGTCCGTGACGTTCTTGAAATAACAAAAAAAGAAACAAAAAAACGAACCAAAAAAGACCTCAAGAATATGCCGCGCCGCGAACGAGAACAACTTATCGCACGCTATACCACGGAAATGAAAAAAGCCGCAAAATTGCTTGATTTTGAGCACGCCGCTTATCTGCGCGACAAAATCAAGGAATTACAGAACTGAATTTCTGCTTGGAAGAGGAAAACCAATGAACAAACTTAAAGCAATTATCAGAAAACTGCTTTTTCCGAATATTGCCGTTATTATTATAAACACGCTTGTTTCTGCTGTTCTGCTGATATATACATTTGTACGCGGTCGGGAATATTCAGCGATAGGATATGTTTCGTATTTACTTTCTGCATACGCGCTGACGATTGTCTGCGTGAGAATACCATCAATAATAAGAAGAACTAAACGTTTTATTCACAAAACCGAAACTGCTCATAAATATTTCACGGATGACACTTTTCGTATCGGTGTTTCTTTGTATACTTCATTGACTGTAAATTCAATTTACGCCTCAATTAAACTATTCACGGGACTATTTTACAAGTCGCTGTGGTTTATAACTCTGGCTGTTTATTACATAATGCTGACATTTATGCGATTCCTGCTGTTAAGGCAAATAAACAGCAACAATATTGGGAATGATTATATTGCTGAGCTGAAGGTCTACAGGATTTGCGGTGTAATTCTTCTTTTTATGAATGTTGCTCTTTCTATAATAGTAACTATGGTTGTTGTAAAAAACAAAGGGTTCAAATACTTTGGAATTTTGATTTACGTTATGGCGGCTTATACATTTTACACGACAATCCATTCTATAGTGAACGTTGTAAAATATCACAAACTTAACAGCCCTGTGCTATCCGCCGCAAAAACAACAAACCTTGTTGCGGCATTGGTTTCAATGCTTTCTTTGGAAACGGCTATGGTTGCTCAATTCGGCGATGATGAAATATTTCGCAGAAACATAACCGCTGTTACAGGTGCTGTTGTCTGCTTTGTCGTACTTGGTACAGCAATATATATGATTGTTTCATCAACTGTCAAAATTCACAAATTACCAAAGCAACAAATCAAATAAAAACATATAATCATGTTGACAAATTCATTTAAAAGTGATATAATGAATTTACAAGCAATAATTTATTATAAATTATTATAAACAAAAGAATTTGGAGAACAAAATGGCAAACGATAAAATAATTATTAAAGGCGCACGGGAACATAACCTCAAAAACATCAATGTTACTATTCCGCGCGACAAACTTGTTGTTCTGACAGGCGTTTCAGGATCAGGGAAATCATCCCTTGCGTTCGATACAATATTTGCTGATGGTCAACGCAGATATATGGAAAGCCTATCCTCTTATGCACGTCAGTTTATCGGACAAATGGAAAAGCCTGACGTTGACAGCATTGACGGACTTTCACCCGCAATTTCTATCGATCAGAAAACCACCTCGAAAAATCCACGCTCGACTGTCGGAACAGTAACGGAAATCTACGATTATCTGCGACTTATGTATGCGCGAATCGGCATTCCGCACTGCCCCGTTTGCGGACGTGAAATCAAACAGCAAACAATTGACGAAATTGTTGACCGTGTTATGGAACTTCCCGAAAAAACAAAGTTTCAAGTTCTTGCGCCGATTGTCCGCGGCCGAAAAGGAGAATACAAAAAGGAACTCGAAAACGCAAGAAAATCAGGCTTTTCGCGTGTTCGCGCTGACGGAATAACCTACGATTTATCCGAAAAAATTCCGCTTGAAAAGAACAAAAAACACTCAATTGAAATAATTGTCGACCGTCTTGTAATCAAAGACGGTATTAAGTCGCGCCTGTCAGAAAGTATTGAAACAGCGGGAACTCTTACAGGCGGTTTGGTTTATATTGATATTATTGACGGTGACGAACTTCATTTCTCACAAAGCTATGCCTGCCCCGAACACGGTGTTTCGGTGGAAGAACTTGTTCCGAGAATGTTCTCATTCAACAATCCGTTCGGTGCTTGCCCCGAATGTACGGGACTGGGAAGCTACCGCCGCATTGACCCGAACCTAATTATTCCGAATCTCAACTTGTCGATTAAAGACGGCGCAATAAAAGGTTATGGGTGGACTTACAATGAAGGAACGATAGCCGCAATGTATTTTGACGCGATTGCGGATAAATATGGTTTTTCGGTTGAACAACCGCTGTCGGAAATCCCCAAAGAAGCCGTTGATGTACTGCTTTATGGTACAAACGGCGAAAAAATTCTTATCAAACGCCCTAGAAATCAAGGCGGAGGAGAATATTATTCTGATTTTGAAGGAGTTGCGAATAATCTCCAGCGGCGTTATGATAACGCTATGGCGGGACAATACGCCCGTGATGCTTTGGAAGATTTTATGAGCGATGTAGAATGTCCGAAATGTCACGGCAAACGCCTTAACGATACCGCTCTCGCGGTCACAGTCGGCGGACTGAACATTTACGAGTTCACACAAATGTCCGTTACAAACGCGCTTAAATTTATTGACGAACTTGAATTATCCGAACGCGATCAGATGATTGCGGGGCAAATTCTTAAAGAAATAAAATCACGTTTAGGATTTCTGAAAAGCGTTGGACTGGAATACCTCACTTTGTCACGTAGTTCGGGAACTCTTTCGGGTGGCGAAAGTCAGAGAATACGCCTTGCAACGCAAATCGGAAGCGCACTTACCGGTGTTCTCTATATTCTGGACGAGCCCTCAATCGGACTTCATCAACGTGATAATGACAAACTTATTGCAACTTTGAAAAGACTCCGTGACCTCGGAAATACCGTTCTTGTTGTCGAACACGACGAGGACACAATGCGCGCTGCCGACTGGATCGTCGATATCGGACCTGCGGCAGGCGTTCACGGCGGAAACGTTGTTTACAGCGGTGAAATCAAAGGTATACTGAAATGCAAAGAATCAGTTACAGGGCAGTATTTAAGCGGAAAACTTAAAATTCCTGTTCCCCAAAAACGACGCAAGCCTGACGGAAGATGGCTAAAAATAATCGGCGCTGAAGAAAACAATCTGAAAAAGGTTAATGTCGATATTCCGATCGGTGTTTTCACTTGTGTTACAGGTGTTTCTGGCAGCGGAAAAAGCTCTCTTGTGAACGAAATTATTTACAAAAATCTATTTGGAAAACTGAACAAGGGACGTGTCCGCGCAGGAAAATTCAAGGATATGCAAGGAATTGACAATCTCGACAAGGTTATTATGATCGATCAATCCCCCATTGGCAGAACTCCACGCTCTAATCCGGCAACATATACGGGAGTATTCTCGGACATTCGTGAATTATTCGCTGAAACAACCGATGCCAAAATGCGCGGTTACAAGGCGGGACGGTTTTCATTCAACGTAAAAGGCGGCCGATGCGAGGCATGCGAAGGTGATGGAATCAAGAAAATAGAAATGCACTTTCTGCCTGACATCTATGTTCCCTGCGAAGTGTGCAAAGGTCACAGATATAACCGTGAAACACTTGAAGTCAGGTATAAAGGCAAAAATATCTACGATGTTCTTGAAATGACAGTTTCTGAAGGTGTGGAGTTTTTTGAAAATATCCCTCGAATATACAATAAACTTAAAACTCTTGAAGAAGTCGGAATGGGATATATAAAAATCGGTCAGAGTTCCACAACACTATCGGGTGGCGAGGCACAAAGAATTAAACTCGCAACGGAACTCGCAAAACGTTCTACAGGCAAAACGATTTATATCCTTGATGAACCGACGACGGGACTTCACTCAGCAGATGTTCAGAAGCTGATCGATATTCTTCAACGGCTTACTGACGCGGGAAACACCGTGCTTGTTATTGAACACAATCTTGATGTTATCAAAACCGCTGACTATATCATTGATATGGGACCGGAAGGCGGCGACAACGGCGGTACTGTTATCGCGAAGGGTACTCCCGAACAGGTTGCCGCTATTGACAAATCCTATACGGGACAATATTTGAAAAGAATGTTATAATATATGTTGACAAAACATTAAAATTGTGCTAATATTTATTTGTGGAAACACAAGTATACTATATCAAACAGAAAGGATACAACAAAATGAAAAAGTTTTTTAAGAATTTCTTTGAGGAATTTAAGGCGTTTGCGTTAAAAGGCAACGTTATGAGTATGGCAGTCGGCGTTATCATAGGTGGTGCGTTCCAGTCGATTATCACATCGCTTACGTCCAACTTCATTAACCCGCTTATTGCGCTCATAACAGGCGGTGTAAAAAAAGACGCGGACGGAAATCCGCAGTACATAGGCGGTTCGTTTACAATCAACGGTGTCGAATTCAATTATGGCGCATTCCTGTCAGCGATCATCAACTTCCTGATTATGGCATTAGTTCTGTTCCTGCTTATTAAAGGAATGAACAATTTGATGAACATAGGTAACCGTATCAAAAAAGGCAAAAAGGGTGAACAAGCAGAAGAAAAACCTGAAGAACCTAAGCCCGATCCCCAGATCGTTTTACTTACTGAAATCCGTGATTTACTGAAAACCGACGGCGGTGTTGAAAAAGCTAAGGAGCTTATAGACGAAAAAACGGAAATCAAAGAATGACAGAAAAGCGATATCCCGTCCAAATATTTGGACGGGATATTTTTTATAGTCCGCTTCTGGCGAAATATTCATAAACACCGTTTGCGATTGCCTTTGCCATACCATCCTGATTTTTGGAATTTGCCATAAGCAAACATTCCGTATCATTCGACACAAAACCCATTTCAACAAGTACAGACGGGAATCCTTGTTCCAATGTATACCAATAATAACTGTACCTGTCGCCGCGTCCGCTGTCCGAACCGTCAGCGTAAATTCCGTTGTAGAAATTCGCCAGATTATCGTTTATCGCTTTTGCAAGCGGCTGCGACCACGGTGTGAAATAATAAACTTCACAACCCGATGCGTAACTGCTTAAGGCGCTGTTGCAGTGTAGTTCAAGGAACATATCTGCGCCATATTGCCGCGCAACTCTCGGACGATCTCGATCGTAAATATCAACGCTCTCCGTTTCAAGTCTTACAACCGTTGCACCCATGTTTTCAAGCTGTGTTGTCAGTTTCTTTGCAACCTCAAGGTTTATCTCCTGTTCAGTAACCTGTCCGATAGCGCCCGGATCGAAACGATCGCCGTCAACACCGTGCCCTGGACTTACAACTATTGTTTTTCCCGAAAGAGTTGCCGTCGGGATTTTGAACGTAAGCATAAGATTACCGTCATCATTGTAATATGCGTCCATTCCACTATAAATTCCTGCTTGACGCAACGTTAATGTCAGCTTGAATTTCGGAATCCCATCAATTTCTACTACTGACCACTCTCCCGCGCTGAACAGCGTGCAGGAACTGAAATCCGGCAATTTTGTAACGCTTGTTATATTATCAAAAGTTACATAAACGTATTGCGCGTTAAAATCCGTTACTCCGAACGGTCCCTCATAACCTTGAACATAGCTTATTGATGTGTTCACATTAAAGCTTGTTTTATGGTCCAGTCGCAAATTTATAAAGCTCTCTCCGCCGCTGTCGCCAATAGAATTAACTGTGAGAGCGTTGTATCCCAGACCAGTATCGTCAAACAATGTCACTTTATCAGTGTCGTAACGTTTCCCGGACGTTGTTATAATATAACTGTCAACCGATGATTTATAATAGTCCAATGTACCGGCAGGCATCTGAGAAAACTCGGGGGACGGAATATGACCTGTTGTCAAAGGATCGAGAACATCGGTAAAGTTATTTATAACCTTTACATATTTGACGGAATCATCCTCTGTGTAGATAGGGTCAATCTTTCCGACAACTTCCCCTGTTCCCACATTAGCTTGTTCAGAATCCGAAATGATTTCAGATTCTATAGGTTTCTGTGGAGGTTCAGGCTTTGCGGCAATTGTTACACTGCCTCCCCACATAGATTCATCATAACCGCTGTAAGTTGCATAATAGCTTACATCTCCAAGATACTGCGTTTGCCCTACTATTCCGTCAGCAACTGTATAATACCCAACGAACTCCGAATACGATCCGTTGCTGTCAACAAGCTCAGATGTTCCTTTTTCGGTAAGAGCTATTGTGTCACCGCCGATTGACGCGTAAACGTCTGCCCCGCTGTACGCCACCGCTGTAAACGATAATCTCGTTCCGCCTTCAACCGTTATATCTCCCGAATCGTAAACCGATTTTAATACATCTACACGTCGTTCGATCGAATATTCGTACTTCTTGCCTTTGTGTTCTATTGTAAAGTAGTTAATTCCAATGTCAAGATCCCTCTTTATAAGGAACTTGCCCGCTTCGTTAAGTTCAATTTTTTCACCGTCAAAATAGACGTCGAAATTCTCATCAAACGTACCCATAAATCTGACAGTGGGATCATATGTAACAAAATCAAGTTCGGAAGGAGATGTCATTTTCAGCTCTTCAAAAACCGAATCCATATTTATCTGATCATTAAAATACTTCTTCAGCGTGTCGGTACTTTGAAGTGGATCATCATTAAGCGAAGAAAGTGAATTTAAAACACTTCCGCTCATACTCCCGCCAATTTTCTCCATAACTGCCAGCTGCTGCAAAAGCTGATCTTCATTCCACCCGGTGTACTCTCCGATACGCTCGTTCAGATGACAAACATACGTTTTAATATTATTTTTCTTTGCGATATCATTCCACCACGAAACAACGTTTTCAAAGTTCAAATCAGTATCACTCGTTGAACCGTATGCTTTTATAATAATAAAATCGGCATATTTATTGTCAATATATTTTTTAGTATCACAATGTCCGTCATACAAAGCTTCAATATCATCTGATGTTTCGGAACCGTCAGGATTGTTTTCGGAATTTGCCCACATATTCTCAACGAGAAATCCGACAGCCGTCGTATTTGAAGTTTTACGGATAACCTCACTCAATGTACGCAAAATGAACTGATTGGTTTCATACAGCCAATTTGAATAGCCAATTCCCGAACCAGAACGCAAATATTCCTCATACATTCCTGGCGTATCCAATGTATAATAATCGGAAATAAGTATTCCGTCGCAGTTGTATTTCATTGCGAATTTATGTGCGGCGGCGGAAAATCCCGATTTCAGTCCGCCGCCTTGTGCCGTCACCTTTTTAATTAAAGAACCGACATCAAGTGTAACATATACTCCAAGATTTTCTTTGCGAGCCGCGCTGATTGCTTTGTTCAATATATCGTTTGTATCATCAAGTTCAAGGCTGTAGAAATCCGCGTCCTCATCAGTTGATTTAATAATGACAGCGTTCAGTCCGAGCGACTTCACATCTGAATAAAACTTGTCGAAATCAGGATTCTGAATGTCAAAATCCGTTTTGGGAACAGCGAATACCGCCTTCATATCACTTGGAAGTGTTATCTTGCTTTCAGATGGCTGAGGTTTTTCCACCAGATTATTCTGTTCGGAATTATCATTGCTTTGCGTAACAGCTGAGTCTGATGTTCCCTGTTCAGGCTGCGCAAACGCCGTCATACTTATCATACTAAGCGACAAAACAGCCGCCAATATTCCCCTGATAATTTTTTTCATATAAATTCCCCACTTTTCAGAATCCGTCTTTTTATATCTGATAAAAAATCATTGCAAAACCGCTTTCAATGCCGATACTTCATCGTTCATCTGACTTTCTGTGTCACTGTCGGCATTAAAAATACTATTATAACTGTACAAACAAATTCCGCCGTATGATTTCTGTTCGGACGATTCGATAAACTGACGCTTTAATATTTCTTTATCGTTTATCCACTCGTATTTTCCATCTCCGCCCCATGTATCCTCACTGCCGATTTTAGCAGGTGACAATCCGACAATCAGCGGAACATTCCCCTTTGCCGCTATTGCGTCCCATTGTGTGACAACATCAGAAAATGGCTGGTATGAATTTTTGAACCCAAAGTAAATCTGCGGCATTATATAATCCAGATACCCGCTTTCACTGCACCATTTTTCTACATCTGCATACATATAAGAATAATTGTTCTGTACATTTCCCTGAGGACTTACACCGAACAATACAGTATTATTTGCCGATTTAACAGCGCTGTAAAGAGAGCTTACAAGTTTATCGCAGTTCGCAAAGCGGAAATCCGAAAGCGAACTGTACGAACTATTACTGTATGCCTCACTGTCAAACCACTCTTCGGTGGTCGGATAGAAATAATCATCAATGTGAAGTCCGTCGACATTGTATTTAGATACAATTTCACTTGCGCCCTTTGCAATCAGGTCAATAACTTCATCATAAGCAGGATTGAGATAATAATATCCGTTATAAGAAACAATCTGTTTTTCGTTACCCGCCCACTCATACATCGGATAACCCGCTTCTCGACCTATATTACTTACGGAACATCCGCGCAAAGGGTTTATCCATGCCTGAAACGATAAACCTCGTTTGTGCGCCTCGTCAATCATAACAGACAGTGGATCATAATTTCCGCCAAGATATTTCGTCCTCGGAAACAGCGAGGAATTGTAATAAGCGTCACCGTGAGAGCGAACGTGAACAACCACGGTGTTTATTCCCAATGAAACACAGTTGTCATAGACTTTCCCTATCGAATTTCTGAAACTGCTTTCCGAATCGCTTACAAGTCCCGACAGTTCCAGATATGAAATCCAGATACCCTTTACCTCGCTGTAATTCAACGCTTGATAACTGTTTGTACCGATAGGAAAACTCGGAGTGACAGGTGAATTATCACTGCTTGAAAAAACACTTGACGAACTTGTAACAATCGGTGGTTTAGCTGAACTTGAAGACGAAACAGCAGGTTCTTCTTTTGAACTTGAAACAACGTTTGATGAAAAAGTTTCTTCGGGTTTCGTCGATTCCTGAATTTCCGATGAACTTATCTGAGGTATAACAACACTCACCTGCGGTTTTGTAACACTAACTGCAGGTTCTGATACAATGGACGACCCCGATGTAGTATTTATACTACCTATACTGCTACTGCTTTTTTCATTACTGTTCAGAGAAGAAACAGCCTCTGAACTTTCAGAAGAGGACAACTCCCCCGGAGTGCTGACAACTACTATCTCGTGCTTGGTATTTTCGGCGCAACCCCCCAGCATACACACAGCCAACGCGATTGACAGCATTGCAACTGATTTAATTTTCATAATTTTCCCCAATTATATACAACGTACCAACTTATCTATCTGTATCTTTATGTATATTATAACATATTTTTTTTATAACGTCAACGGGCAAATTTTATTCTCAAGAATTTATCACAAAACTTCATACATTTTCACCAAAAATTGGAGTTTGTATTTTACTTTCGTGATAATCACCCGACAAAAAAGGCGGAGAACCGCCTTAAGATTATATAAATCGTACTATCGCCGTACTTCCGCAAGGCAACGGCATACCTGTTTGTTTCACGGGCAATCCTATTTCCTCGGAATTGACCTCGATTTTAAAACGACGTCCGACAGTCATCTGCAACAAATAACTCATAACCGACGCTGACAAACCCGTCGTATACGAATTTAGCAAAACGAAAAGCGGTTTATCCGACAACAATTCGGTTATGTTCATCATAAGGTCGAAAATGCAGTCTTCAAGCTTCCACATTTCTCCGTTTGTCCCTCTTCCGTAGCTTGGCGGGTCGAGAATAACTCCGTCATATTGTGTACCACGGCGTATCTCTCGCTTGATAAACTTATTTGCGTCATCGACAATCCAACGAATAGGTTTATCGTCCAAGCCCGATAGTTTTGCGTTTGTGCGCGCCCAATCAACCATTCCTTTGACCGCGTCACAATGACACACACTTGCACCCGCAGCCGCACAAGCCAGCGTTGCACCGCCTGTATACGCGAAAAGATTTAATACGTTTATAGGACGATTAGCTGAACGAATCAATTCTCCACAGTAATCCCAATTAACAGCCTGTTCGGGAAACAATCCCGTATGTTTAAATCCCGTCGGCTTTACCATAAAACGCAGATTACCGTAGTTAATTTTCCAGCTTTCGGGCAGTTTACGACGAAAATCCCACGCGCCTCCACCTTTGTCAGAACGAATATAACGTGCGTGCGCCGAATTCCACTCCGGAGCATCACCAACATTTTTCCAGATTATCTGCGGGTCGGGACGAATTAACGTTACATCACCCCAACGTTCAAGTCGTTCTCCGTTTGCAGTGTCTATTAGCTCATAGTCAGTCCATTTATCCGAAATTCTCATAACACAATCTCACTTTTATAAATCGTCGAGCGTTGTCTGCCCGTCGCGTAGTATTCCCAAATGCTTATACGCAAGAGAAGTCGCGACGCGACCGCGCGGAGTTTTAGCGACAAATCCAAGCTGCATAAGATACGGCTCGCACACATCTTCAAGGGTAACAGCCTCCTCATTCAGCGCAGAAGCAAGCGTCGAAAGTCCCACAGGACCGCCGTTGTATCCCTTTATCATCATTTCAAGCATACGACGGTCAAGGCTGTCAAGGCCGAGTTCATCAATTTCAAGCTTTTTCAATGCCGTATCGGCTATTTCCCTTGTAATTTTCCCGTTTCCGAGTACTTCGGCAAAATCGCGAACGCGTTTTAACAAACGGTTGGCAATTCGAGGAGTTCCGCGTGAACGTCGTGCTATTTCCATTGCGCCGTCTTTCATGCAAGGTATTCCCAATATCACCGCCGAACGCTGAACGATATCGCACAACTGTTCGGGCGTGTACAATTCCAATCGCTGAACAACGCCAAATCTGTCACGAAGCGGAGCGGAAAGCTGTCCCGAACGTGTAGTAGCGCCAATAAGCGTAAAGTGCGGCAAATCAATTCTGATAGAACGAGCCGCAGGACCGTTACCCATTACAATATCAAGGGCATAATCCTCCATTGCAGGATACAGAACCTCCTCAACCTGCCGCGACAAACGGTGTATCTCATCAATAAACAAAACATCATTCGGTTGTAAATTCGTAAGCAACGCGGCAAGATCACCAGCCTTTTCAATAGCGGGACCCGATGTTACACGAATATTTACGCCCATTTCATTTGCAATTATACAAGACAGCGTTGTTTTTCCAAGTCCGGGCGGTCCGTAAAGCAAAACGTGATCAAGACATTCGCCGCGCTTTTTTGCCGCCTCAATATAAACCGCCATATTTTCCTTGACTTTATCCTGTCCGATATATTCTTCCAATGTTTTCGGGCGCAAAGTAAGCTCGGCTTCGCTGTCTGCTTCATTGAAAGATGGTTCAACAAGGCGTTCGTTGGATTTAAAGTCAAGATCGTCATTCGACATTTCAAGCATTTTTTATAT
>JALEQE010000031.1 GCA_022766825.1 Oscillospiraceae bacterium
GACGTCAAGGAAGAAATGGAGTCCATTGCAATACATTATCTCGACCCTTACGGCTGTCGGGAAATTGAACGACTGCTTGACGTTCACAAGGAAAAACGCGATAATTTCATTGACAGCATAATCTCCAGAATACGTTCCAGAATAACCGATATAAAGCCTGAACCGATAATCGAGGGGCGCGTTAAATCAATTTACTCGATTTACAAGAAAATGTATGTCAAAAACAAGCCGTTTGATGAGATTTACGATATTTACGCGGTAAGAATAATCGTGCAGTCGGTAATTGAGTGCTATAACGTGCTGGGTGTTATTCACGACCTGTTCAGCCCTATGCCGTACCGATTCAAGGACTATATCGCAACGCCGAAACCGAACCGTTATCAATCTCTGCACACAACGGTAATCGGAAAAGAGGGTATTCCGTTCGAGGTGCAGATAAGAACGGTGGAAATGCACAACACCGCGCAATACGGTATCGCGGCGCACTGGAAATACAAGGCGGGACTTAAAGGTAGCGTTGCGGGCGAACAGCGTTTCGACTGGATTCGTCAGCTTCTGGAACGTCAGCAGGAAGCCGATGATGTGGAACAGATAACCGACGCGATAAAAACCGATTTGTCGCAGGACGAGGTTTATGTTTTCTCACCGAAAGGCGATGTGTTCTCATTGCCTGCGGGTTCGACGGTAATAGATTTTGCGTATGCTATTCACACGGAAGTCGGAAATAAAATGACGGGCGCGAAAGTCGGCGGACGAATGGTGCCGTTCGATTATCAAGTCAAAACAGGCGATATTATCGAGATATTCACAAGCGGCTCGCCGAATTACGGACCGAACAGAAACTGGATTGAAATTGCAAAAACAACAGAGGCAAAAGCGAAAATCCGTTCGTGGTTCAAGAAAGAACGCCGTGACGAGAATATAGCGTTCGGACGCGAGGAACTTGAACGCGAATTTAAGCGCAACTCTATCCCCAACACACCGGAGCTGTTGGAAGACGCCGCGCACAGAGCGCATTTCGACTCGGTTGACGACTTATATGCGGCAATCGGATACGGCGGCGTGGCAATGTCCAAAATAGTTCAGCGAATAAAAGAAGCGCAGATGCGCGCTCAGAAAGAGCAGGCGCAGATTATTCCGACAAGCGAGGAAATAACCGAACAGACAAACCGCCGTTCTCGTCAAAAGGGCGTTATTGTCGAGGGCGTGGACAACTGCCTGATAAAATTCGCGCAGTGTTGCAATCCTCTGCCCGGCGACCCGATAATCGGGTTCGTAACACGCGGTTTCGGCGTTTCAATACACAAAATCGACTGCGTAAACGTCATTAACAATATGGACATCGAAGAAAACAAGAACCGTTGGCTGAAAGCATCCTGGGCGGGTGTGGAAAACACTACTTACCGTACAACGCTGGATATAATTGCCGATCAGAAATCGTCCGTTATCGCCGATATAACCGCCGCAATCGCGGTAAACCACATTTCTATGAACGAAATGAATATGCACCGCCTGAAAAACGGCAACACAAATCTGCTCATCACAATCGAAATCGCGGGCGTGGAACAGTTGGCAAACCTTACTCTGCGTCTTAAAAAGATAACCGGAGTTATTTCCGTTGAGAGATCGGGAAAACAGTAAATCGTATGAATGTTGACCTAATACGATTTTCGGGGGAGTTAATTTATATAAAATTTATATAATTTGAGGAGTAGTTCTTATGGACAAAATAACACGACTGCCGTTAGGTCCGCTGGCAACCAACTGCTACATCATACCTGCCGAGAACGGAAAGGCGATAATTGTCGATCCCGCTTCAACTTCCGAGGTTGAGGCGATACTCGATACAAGCGAGCTTAAACTCGGCGCGATAATAATAACGCACGGACATTTTGACCACTTTGCGGGAGCGGCGGCATTACAGGCGCGGACAAACGCACCGATATACGCTCCGGAGCTTGACAGGGAAATGTTCCAGAGCGAGGACAAGAGCTGGGCGTGGTTTATGGGCGGTATTCCGTTTTCACCGATAACGCCGTCAAATTATTTTTCGGGCGGCGACAGATTTTCGCTGTTCGGCGAGGATTTCGCCGTAATGAACGCACCGGGACACACTTCGGGAAGCTGTCTGCTGTTCTGTGACAAGCACAACTGCATATTCGCAGGCGATGTTATTTTCCGCGGAAGCGTCGGGCGGACAGACGGCTATTCGGGAAGTATGGCACAGCAGCGCGATTCACTGAAACAAATCAGAACGATTGAACACAACTACAACATATTCTGCGGTCACGGCGACACTACCGATATTGAAACGGAAAAGCGCACAAATCCGTATTTGCTTGATATGTAACTAGCTGAAATTTGCATAGAATATATATAGCAAATCAATTGCTTTTTGGATTAACATACAAAAAAAGCATAAATTTAACATTTGTACTTTTTTCCTATTGACAAAAACAGTTTTTTTTGATATAGTTTTATATAGTAGCTATTTTATTTTGACGGAGGTATTTCTAATGGAAGATTCAAATGATAAGGTATATGGCATTTTGTCCTATTTCGGTATTCTGGTACTTATCCCTATTATCGCGGGCAAAACGCAGTTTGCAAGATTTCACGCTAATCAGGGCTTGATACTTATGATTATTGAAATCATTGTTGGCACAATATGCGGAGTGCTCTCGTTTATCCCCGTTGTAAGAGTCATTTTCGGCATTATCAGCGGTCTTGTCGGACTTGTAACATTGATTCTTGCAATTATGGGTATTGTAAGCGCTGCCAACGGCGAGATGAAAGAACTGCCTGTTATCGGTTCAATTCATCTTCTCAAGTAATTCAGAAAGCCTGAAACTGATCAATTACACCCTCTGTCCTCACGGCAGAGGGTGTTTATTTTTGAAAAGGACTTGATTTTATGTGTAAAAAGAGTTATAATTAAGATAGAATAAAGTGAATTTACGGAGAAAGGCTCTGAAAATGTCGAACGAAAAACTCAACATCTGTCTAATGAATGATTCTTTTCCTCCTATCATCGACGGTGTATCGAATGCTGTTATAAATTACGCTGATGTTATAAACAAAAGCCTCGGTCAGGCAACTGTTGTTACCCCGCTTTATCCCGGAGTTGAGGACGATTATCCGTTTGATGTCGTTCGCTATCGTAGTATGCCGATAACCGAGAAAATATGCGGTTACCGCGCCGGCTATCCGTTTTCGTCAAGCGCGCTGGACAGGCTTGTCGGTAGCGAGTTTGACATTATCCATTCGCATTGCCCGTTCGCGTCCACAATAATGGCGAGAGTTCTGCGCGAAAAAACGAATATTCCCATTGTAATGACCTACCACACGAAATTCGATATTGATATAAAACGTGATATCAAAAACGAAGTACTTGCAAATCAGGTAATAAAAATTGTGACGGAGAATATTTCCGCTTGCGATGAAGTTTGGACAGTCAGTCACGGTGCGGGAGAAAATCTCCGCAGTCTGGGATATGACGGTGAATACATAGTAATGGAAAACGGCGTTGATTTTCCGAAGGGAAAAGCGGACAAGGAGGACGCCGCCGAACTGCGTAAGTATTATGATATTCCCGAAGACACAATGTTGTTTCTGTTTGTAGGCAGATTACTCTGGTATAAGGGTATTCGTCTTGTGCTTGACGCTTTGAAAATCATTTCCGACAAAGGTCTGAAATACCGTATGATGTTTGTTGGCGACGGCCTTGACAGAGCGGAAATTGAAGATTACGCCGAAGAACTCGGAATTATGGACAAGTGCATTTTCACGGGTGCGGTAAGCGACCGTGAGGATCTGCGGGTTCATTATACGGCGGGCGAGCTATTTATGTTCCCTTCGGAATACGATACAAACGGGCTTGTCGTGCGTGAAGCGGCGGCTTGCGGCGTTGCCTCCATTCTTATTAAAGGAAGCTGCGCCAGCGAAGGGATAACAGACGGTCACAACGGAATACTCACGGACGCGGATCCCGAAGCGATAGCGCGGAATATGGAATTTGCGATAGGTCATCGCGATGAAATCCGCCAAATGGGCGAAAACGCTATGAACGAAGTCTATATTTCGTGGGAGGACGCAATAAAGCGCGCCTATGACCGCTACTTCATCGTTCGCGAAAAATGTATGAACGGTTATTCTCAGCGCAGGGAAAAGTTTATGACGGGCGAACTCTTCAAAACCGTCGATAATATAACGACAGTGGTTCAGCAGGTAAGGAAATTGCCCGGAGAGATAAAGAAAACCGGCGGCAAAGTGCGTGACGGCATTGTCGTTTCAAGCCGCAAATTCAAAGCCGCATGGTCGAAAAAGCTGAAACAGCTTCCGATCAAAGTTAAACTCCCGAAAATTCCCGAAGGCTTTACCGAGGACGATATTAAAATCGAAAGCTCCGTATGCACGGGAGAAAAGATAATCGGATTTTACAGCAAGCGCGAAAATCGGCTGATGTACGCCGAATTTGTCCGCGATGAAAAAGACATTGAACAGTTCTACAAAAAATACGGCATTAAACGCAAATGACAAAACGCCGCGTTCCCAAAAAGGAAACGCGGCGCAGTTTTATGTTTTCTGTTGTATTACAAATCAAATTTGCCATTTGCGAAATCAAATGTCGCAAAATAATCTTCGGGAGTTTCGGCACGGCGAATAAGCTTTACCGAGCCGTCCTCGCGGAGCAGAAGTTCCGCCGAACGCAGTTTGCCGTTGTAGTTATATCCCATTGAGAAACCGTGCGCGCCCGCATCGTGAATAAACAGACGGTCGCCCATATCGATTTTCGGGAGCATTCTGTCTTTCGCGAACTTATCGCAGTTTTCGCAAAGTCCGCCGACAACGTCGTACGTGTGGTCGCAAGGCTCGTTTTCTTTGCCGAGTACGGTGATGTGATGATACGCGCCGTAAATCGCGGGGCGCATAAGGTTCGCCGCGCAAGCGTCAACGCCGATGTATTCCTTGTAAATGTGCTTTTCGCGGATTGCGGTCGTAACAAGTCCGCCGTAAGGCGCAAGCATAAAGCGTCCGCATTCGGTGAAAATAGCTACATCGCCCATTCCCGCGGGTACAAGTACCTCGTCATACGCTTTCTTGACTTTCGCACCGATTTCAAGTATATCGTTTTGATTGTCGGCGGGACTGTAATCAACGCCAACGCCGCCGCTCAGATTGATAAAGCTGAGTTCGACGCCCGCTTTTTCCTTTATCTCGACAGCCGCCTCAAACATAATGCGCGCAAGCGTGGGGTAATAGTCGTTGGTGAGCGTGTTTGACGCGAGGAAAGCGTGCATACCGAATTTCTTCGCGCCCTTTTGTTTGAGTATCTTGTAAGCCTCGATAATCTGTTCGTGTGTCATACCGTACTTTGCGTCGCGGGGAGTATCCATAACGTTCTTTGAACCGTCCGTCTTGAATTCTCCACCGGGATTGTAGCGGCAGCAAATCGTTTCGGGAATACCCGTCAGCTTATCGAGAATATCAATGTGCGTGAAATCGTCAAGGTTGATTATTGCGCCGAGTTTGTAAGCCTCCTTGAAATCGAGGTCGGGCGTTTCGTTGGAGCTGAACATAATATCGTGCTTTTTCGCGCCGACTTCATCTGACAGCAAAAGCTCCGTATAGCTTGAACAGTCGAAACCGCAGCCCTCTTCCTGCAATATCTTCATAATGAACGGATTCGGGGTAGCTTTTACCGCAAAATACTCACGGAAACCCTTGTTCCACGAAAACGCCTGTTTAAAGCGGCGCGCGTTCTCACGGATACCCTTTTCGTCATAAATGTGGAACGGAGTTGGATAGGTTTTAGCTATCTCGTCAATCTGTTCTTTTGTAACAAATGGTTTTTTCATATATTTTTAATCCTTTCTTAAATATACTATTTCCCAAACGGAAGCGATAACAAGAATAAAGCTGTCATCACCACCGCTTTTCCGATGATACACCCGCTACGGACTTTATGAAAACTTTCTTCGGAAACTTTCTCGGGCTTGTTGAATAAGTTGGTGTGCTGAGGATAAACTCCACAGAGAGAAAACATACCATAAATTATCAGCATAACCACCAGAAGAATAATATTTCCGCCGTCCGTTATTCCGAGTACCATCATAGTGATTTCCGCCGCCGTAAAAGCTACCGCGAAAATCCCGCAGGCAATTTCGCCCGCCTTTTCGGCTTTTGTGTATTCTAACTTATCAGGAATAGTCATAATGCACCGCTTTCTTTGAGTTAGAATTAACTAACCGATTAAATTATACTTCATAGTGCTTCATAAGTCAAGAGCTTTTGGCGTTTTTCCAAATTTATTTGCAAATTTTGTCGGTCTGTACATTTCTACCACGCATAGGCGAGTTAGTTCTAGTTAATTGGCATAAAATTACACATTCATATATTTGTTTAAGAACTCAACCGACAGTTCAATCCAACGGCGGACGTGCTGATTTACATAACCGTCATTGTGCGCAATAGGTTTATCACAGGTGGAAATTCCGTGCGGACCTTCGTCAAACAGGTGCAGTTCAACGGGGATTTTGTTGGAAATGCACGCTTTCGCCATTACAAGCGAATTGTGCGCCGATACGGTATCATCGTTGGCGGTTGCCCAAATGAAAATCGGCGGTGTTTTCGGAGTGACGCGGTTTTCAAGCGACAGTCTGGACAAATCCGAACGCGACGGTTCATCGCCCAACAGCACGTTGAAACTTCCCTCGTGAGGAGAAGTTACGCCGCTGATAACGGGATAACACAGCACAGCCGCGTTTGGACGAAGCTCTTCCGCGGTGCAGCCTATCGTCTTTACAAGGGAAATATCGTTCCACATAGTGGCAAGGCAACCCGCGAGATGTCCGCCCGCCGAACAGCCCAAAACAGCGATTTTGTTCGGGTCAATGCAAAATTCTTCCGCTCTCAGGCGGATTTTATAAAACGTGTAAGCCGCGTCGATAAGCGGCGCGGGAAAACGCGCGTTGCAGGTGTAGGTAACGACAAACGCCGCATATCCCGCCGCAAGATACTGAAACGCTATAGGTTCGCCCTCACGGTCGGAAACGCGAGTGTAACCGCCTCCGGGGAATATTACCACAGACGGGCGTTTTTCGCAATACTCAATATCGGAAATCTGATCGGGAAGATACGCCCTCACAAACGCCGTCTTTTCGGAATTTATCGAAAAAGTTTTAACAGTCATAACAAGTACCCCCGATAAAATAATCATATTTTTATTATAACATTTTTCGCAAGATAAATCAAGTAGTTAAAGCACAATTTTAGGGCAGCGGCGCGTTGTTCCAGCTCTCGAAAAACAGGTCGCAGAATTTGCGGGTATCTCCCTCTTCCGCCGCGACTTCATCATCAATCCCCACCGTATAAAATCCCGCCTTTTTCGCAGTTTCGGCGCAGTATTCCGCGTCCTCGAACACGGCGCAGTCTGAAATATCCGCGCCCAATCTTTCGGCGGCGATTAGATAAATATCGGGGTGTTCCTTAAATACTTTTATCTCGTGACAATCAACGTAAAACTCCATATAGTCAAGCAAATTCGTTTTTCGCAGTAACGGTTCGGAAACATCTCTCCTTGTCGCACTTGCAATGCACATTTTTATTCCCGCCGTTTTCGCGCGGTTAAGGAAATCGACAACTCCGCTTTTCAGCGTAATATCACAGCGGTAATGCTCGCGCATACGGTTATATGCCTCTTCCATTTGCCGCAGATTGAAAAAATCGCAGTCGGAAGTTTCGGCTCTCCAGAACCCCATACTGTCGCACAGCGTTCCGTCCAGATCGAATATGTAATATTTCTTCATAAAATCACCTATTATATTGTAGCATAAATCGGTTCAAAAAGCAAATGGTTTTCACACAGTTTTCACAATTTTGAATTATAATATAAAAACATACCCAAATTTCACAACTTGTAAATATTGCAAAGAATTGAGGGACAGAAATGGTAAAAATACGAAATCTGAAAAAAAGCTATAAAGGCTTTCCCGTATTGCGCGGACTTAATATGGATATAAACGACGGCGATGTATACGGTTTTTTGGGACGAAACGGCTGCGGAAAAACCACCACTATGAACATTATCTGCGGAGTAATCCCGAAAGACGAAGGCGAAATTCAACTCGGTGACGGAAGCAAACGCATTACAATAGGCTATTTGCCTGAAAGTCCCTCGATTTTCCCGTATATGACGGCGCGCGAATATATCGAGTATATTGCCGCCTGTTCGGATTATAACGGCGACATAAAAAAACGCACCGATGAGGTACTTGAAATAGTCGGATTGCGCGAAGCCGCCGACAGGCGCACAAAAGGCTTTTCGCGCGGTATGACGCAAAGGCTCGGAATGGGCGCGGCAATTCTGAAAGACCCCGACCTGCTTATGTTTGACGAACCGACTTCCGCGCTTGACCCGCAGGGACGCAGTGAAGTTATCGGAATAATCGAGAGGCTGAAAAAACTCGGCTGCACTATTGTTTTGTCAACGCATATTTTAAGCGACGTTGAGCGCGTAGCAAACCGCATAGGCATAGTAAACGGCGGTATGATAGCCGAAGAGGGCGATATGAGCACCATTCTTCGCAAATACGGCGGTGATGTTATCAGTATGTCAGTCCGTAACCTCACTCAGGAACAGAAGATTGCGTTATTGAAAATCGACTTTGCCCGCGCCGAATTCAACAACGATACGGGCGTTTTCCGTTTCGGAACTGATAACGCGGACGAAACTTCAAAGCGGCTGATAAAGCTCGCCGCCGACAACAATATGGTAATCGAGGATTATAAAATTGGCACGGCAACGCTTGAAGAAGTATTCAGAAAGGTGGTCGGATGATGAATACACAGTTAAAATACGGTTTTAAAAAGGAATTTTCGCAGTTTTTCAGAAAATTTAAGCTGTTGGGAATAATTCTTGCGGTTTTCGGTTTTGCTATTGCCAATCCCTTGATGTATAAATTTTCGGGAGTTATGTTCAGCGAAATGAGCAAAATGTCGTCTATGCCGCAAACGCAGTCGTCCGCAACGGCAGTTGTGCAAAATATCGCTTCCGATACTCAATCGGAAGCGGGAAGCGATTTGTTCGGTGGAATGGGACTTGGCGATGTCGCAAATATGTATAATAATTCTTCGGCAATGTTTTCGCTGTCGTTAGTAAGTTTCGCGTCATATTCATTGCTTATCATTATGCTTGTAATGATGTCGGCGGCGGGCGGCGAACAGAAAAAGCGCTCGATGATAGTTCCTATGTGCAGCGGTTTGCGTTTTAAGAACTATCTTTTGCCGAAATTCATAATCTACCCGCTTTCCGTGTTTATACTGACTTTTCTTGGCGGAATGACGGCAGGCGGACTTTGCAACGCAATTTTCGATTATGACAAAATTAGCGTTGATATGATTGCGCTCGGCGCAGTGATGATGGCGGTTTACGTTATGTTTATCGTCACAATATATTTGTCTTTGGGACTTTGCACCTCGCGCCCCGGAATTATGGCGGGTACGGTGTTTATCGGGCAGCTTGTTTTGGATTCGTTCCTTGAAGCGGCACAGCTTACGGATTATCAGCCGTTTACTCTTGTGGCGGCGTCAAACACTATATTCACGGCGGGCGAGGACTTCGACCTTTCCGCGAAAATGCCGAGTATACTCACGGCAATGGGCTTGTCAATCGTTATTTGCGTGCTTATGTATTTCCTTGCGCTTGGCGTTCTCAACGCGAAAAAAATCGACAACACGGAAGAGGACAAACCCGCGTTCTGATTTCCCATTAACTTAATAATTAGAATAAGGCGGCGATTTTCGCCGCCTTTCAGCTTTTGAAAAGCCTTTTTGGGTTTTGTAGAATATTCTCCGCGCAATTTGTTGAAATTTAACAAAATATTGCGTTCAATACAATAAAGCAAGGCGCAGTACTTGCAAAACGCGGGAAAGCGTTGTATAATAAAATTGTATAATAATGCGGAGGAATGAGCAATGAATGTTTATATGGCACGGCAGCCCATATTTGACTGCAACGATGATGTGTACGCATATGAGCTTCTGTATCGCAACAACGGCGATGAAAACGCGTATAACGGCATATCCGGTGATGAATCTACCGCATATGTAATTACAAACGCGTTTTTCGGACTGGATGTAAAAAATGTCATAGGCGGCGCAAAAGCGTTCATAAATTTCACAGGAAACCTGATAAAACGCGGCGTTCCGAAAATGATTTCCCCCGAAATTCTTGTGGTTGAAGTGCTTGAAAATCAGCTTGCCGACGAGGAAATTCTCGACGCTGTTCAGGATCTTAAAGAACGCGGCTATATGATAGCTCTCGACGACTTTGAATATTCCGGCGCTTATAACGACCTCTTTTCATTGGGCGACCTTGTTAAAATAGATTTCAGGACTTCGCAGAAATCCATTGAAGAAACAGCGTATGTTTGCCGTTATTCAAACAAGCTTATGCTTGCGGAAAAAGTTGAAACCCAAGCTGAATTTGAATATGCTAAGAAATTGGGCTGTACTTATATGCAGGGTTATTATTTCGCGCGGCCTTCGATTATGTCGGGCAACAGCATACAACCGCTGCCGGTAAATCTGATGAATATTATGCAGCTGATGGCACAGCCCGATGTTGAGATCACCGAGATAGTTGATGTGATATCGCGCGATACTGCCTTATGTCAGAGGATTCTCAGACTGATAAACTCCGTGTATTTCGGAGTATCCAATAAAGTTTCAACAATAAACCAAGCGATAATGATACTCGGTCTTGACTATCTGCGCGAATGGATATACCTTATGGGTATGCAGAAAATAACGCAGAACGACAACATAGAGGTTATGCGGCTGGCTCTGCTTATGGCTAAATTCTGCCGTAAGCTGTCGGCGTTCATACCCGAAGCGGCGGGACAGGGCGAGTCGTTTTACCTTATGGGACTGCTTTCAATGCTGGTTTTCAGCGGTGATCGTGTGCTGGCGCAGGCTCTGGACGAATTTCCGCTTACAACCGATATAAAGAAAGGGTTGCTCAGACGCGGAGGAATATACAGCGACGTGTTTGAAATGGCTCTGGCATATGTTGAGGGCAAGTGGGACGAATATGACGAAGTTGCCTCAAATTATCATTTCGATTCCGATGAGATAAGCGATATTTTTGTGGAATGCACCCGCGAGATAGAAAATCTCAATATGATATGAAACGAAACCGCGGAATACCGTATATTTTCGCGGTATTTTCCGAAAACAGGAGAGAATATAATGGCGTTTTTCCTTGACGAAATCGACCGCGATTTGTGGACATATCTTAAAAGCACAGACAAGAAAATCGTACTTTACGGTATGGGCGACGGCGCGGAAAAGATTAAAGCCGTTCTTGATGAACGGGAAATAGCAGTCGCCGATATTATGGCGTCTGACGACTTTGTCCGCGGGCAGAGTTTTCTGGGATACCGCGTAAAAAAAATGTCCGAAATTGAGGACGAATACGGCGATGATATAATTATTCTTGTCTGCTTTGGTTCACAGATACCCGAAGTTACAGAGCATATTTACAATATTGCCGGAAAACACGAGCTTTACGCTCCCAATGTTCCCGTAATCGGCGAGGGCGTGTTTGACCTTGAATTTGCGAACGCTAATAAGTCGGATTTGCAGAAAGTTTACAAATTGCTTGCCGATGAACAGTCGCAAAAAGTTTTTGAGAACGTTATCCGTTATAAACTGAGCGGCGACCTTAAATATCTGCGGGAATGTGAAACACCCGCCGATGAAAAATTCGACCTGCTGGAAATAGGCACGGAAGAAATCGTTGTTGATTTGGGCGCATACGACGGAGATACGCTTGCGGAATTTTTAAACGGCACATCAATGCAGTTCAAAAAGCTGTACGCTATGGAACCCGATGACAAGAATTACCGCAAACTGAAACGCCGTCTTTATATGATAGGTTCGGCACTGTTGGAAGCATACAATGTCGGCGCGTGGGACGAGGACACAACAATAACGTTCAATATGCGGGCGGGACGAGGAAGTACCGCAAGCGGCGGTAAACACAGAGCGGCGCGATATCGTGATATAAAAATGATGAAAACCGACACTATGCTGCAGGGAGAACCCGCCACTTATATAAAAATAGACGTTGAGGGCGCAGAGGAAAACGCTTTGCGCGGAGCAAAGGAAACAATCGCAAAATACCGCCCCAAACTCAATGTTGCGCTTTATCACCGCAACGAGGATATGTTCAGGCTACCGTTGCTGATAAGCGAGCTTAACAAAAAGTACAGGTTTTATATGCGGCACCACCCGTATATTCCCGATTGGGACACCAACTTATATTGTATTTAAACAGGAGTTATTATGAAGGTTGTTATCGGCATTATAATCGCGGCTTTGGTTGCCGCGATAGCCGCCGTTTTTCTGATATTTGTGCTGAGGGCGCACGATCTTATTCTTTGCGGCGATATTCCGCAGACCAACGGCAATCAGATGTATGTAACGCGGGTATATACATACGACATTGACGCGAACACTACACTGTCGCAGATAGTCGAGAAAATGAACTCGAAACCGGAGGGTTCTCTCTCCGCCACGGAAATGACCGAGATACTTTCCGAATATCAGACGATAGTATATGCGCCCGTATTCACTTACACACTCACGCAGGAAGCCGAAAACACCTATGTCCTGTCGGGAATGGCATACAACGGATTAAACGAGGACGGTGAACCATCCGACACCGAATATATTTTCAAGGATCTTACACTTACCGTAGGAATAACGGACGGTCAGATACTTGCGGCACAGAATGTCTATTCAACCGACAACGAGGAGGAAGAAGTCCCCGTATTCAAAGAACGCAGCAAGGTTATTGACCCGGTCGTAACGGACAACGGCAAACAGGCGGCGTTTTCGGTCAAAGAAAGCGACGGCTTCAGGATCGTGTTCACAGGAAAAGAAACAATACCGCCCGAAATAACGGTAGCATATACATTTGATGTTGACGCGCAGAACATATTTAATTTCTCCGGCTCAAAGAACAATGTTCTCGGAGCGACAATAAAGGGGAATTTTGACGATCTGGGCAGACTTGCCTCCACTATCGAAATGAACCACAATGTTGTCGAAATGGAACAGGCAGAAGAATAACGCCGTTTTATTCGGTATACAACAATAATATCCGCTCCTTGTCGTAAAACCAAGGAGCGGTTTTTTGCTCTGTACGGCAAAAATAACGGGTATTTAAAAATGTTTTTAAATACCTGTTGACAAATTGAGAATATCGTGATATAATCTATTTAAAGAATTCTTTAAAGAGGTGTTTATATGGGTGAATTAAACATTTTCAAAGTGCTTTCCGATAAGCAAAGGCGTGATATTCTTGTAATGCTTAAAGACGGCAGAATGAGCGCGGGTGAAATTGCCGAAAGGCTTAATATTACCCCCGCCGCGTTATCCTATCATCTTAAGCTTTTAAAGAACGCAGACCTTGTTATGGAGTACAAAAACAAAAATTACGTATACTACGAAATCAATACAACAGTTTTGGATGAATTGATTTTGTGGGTCAGTCAGTTCGGAGGTAACAGGCAATGAGAAAGGCTTTATGGATTTTAACGGCTTTACCGATTATTGCTACTGCGTTTGTGCTTCAATTTATGCCCGATAGAATTCCTGCGCACTACGATTTTTCGGGAGGAATTGACAGATGGGGTTCAAAATATGAGTTAATAGTTTTTCCGCTTGTAATAATTGCTATCTCCATTTCGTGGGAAGTAATTTTTTCCATTTACAATAAGAAAGCACAGAACGCTTCGGAAGATAAACAACGCGCGGAAATCCTTAACAACATAAAGGTTATGAAAATAACGGCAGTCGCCACAACCGCTTTGTTTGTGGCTTTGCATTGCTTTTTCCTGTATAAGGCATATTCCGAGGCTGATTCTGGTTTAGCAAATCTTGATATAGACGGAATAAAAGTTACCTGTTTTCTTTTGGGCATTCAGTTTATTATTCTTGGCAATTTTATTCCTAAAACAAAGCTCAACGGCGCAATCGGTCTCAGAATTTCTTACAGTATGTATAACGACGTAACGTGGAGCAAAAGTAATCGTTTCGGCGGTCTTGCGCTTATGATTTCGGGAGTTCTTACGGTTGTATGCTCCGCGATTTTCAGTTCAACGATTTCGCTCGTTCTTATGCTTGCGTTCCTTACGGTTTCAATTATCGTGATGATTTTGTATGCGAAAAAGGTTTACGAAGAAGAAAAAAAGAAAACGGAATAATCGTCCGATTTGAGATGTGCTGTATTCTTTCGTGCGGTTGTTATTCAGTTTTTAGTTCATAATATAATAAGAGAGCAACAGTATTTTGCGCTGTTGCTCTCTTTGTTTACTCGTCAGCGGAAAGCTGCGGGGTTTGTGTTATTTTGCGTAATCAATAGCTCTGCTCTCGCGAATCATATTGACCTTTATCTGTCCGGGATATTCCATTTCTTCCTCAATCTGCTTTGCGATATCACGAGCAAGAACCTTCATATCGTCATCGTTTATCTGCTCGGGTTTAACCATAACGCGAACCTCGCGTCCTGCCTGAATAGCAAACGATTTTTCAACTCCGTTGTGAGAATTGCATATCTCTTCAAGCTTTTCGAGACGCTTGATGTAGTTCTCATAGTTTTCGCTACGCGCCGCGGGTCTTGCCGCGCTTATTGCGTCCGCAGCCTGTACAAGACAAGCGATTACCGTGCGGCATTCAACGTCACCGTGGTGCGCTTCAATTGCGTGAATAACCTCAGGACTTTCCTTATACTTCTTGCACACATCAACGCCTATCTGAACGTGCGACCCCTCTATCTCGTGGTCGAGTGCCTTTCCTATATCGTGGAGCAAACCCGCTCTTCTTGCAAGAGCCGCGTCAACACCGAGTTCGCTTGCCATAATACCCGCCAGATGCGCAACCTCTATAGAGTGATTAAGAACATTCTGACGATAAGACGTTCTGTACTTCAGGCGTCCGATAAGTCTGACTAACTCGTGGTTCAAGCCGTTGACGTTCGTTTCCATAACGGCGCGTTCGCCCTCCTGCTTGATTCGAGCCTCGACTTCCTTGCGTGCCTTTTCAACAGTTTCTTCAATTCTTGCCGGATGAATACGTCCGTCCTGAATAAGCTTCTCCAGAGCTATTCTTGCGATCTCGCGCCGAACTTGGTCGAAGCACGAAATTGTGATTGCCTCGGGAGTATCGTCAATGATAAGGTCAACGCCCGTAAGCGTTTCGAGAGCGCGTATATTGCGTCCCTCACGTCCGATAATACGACCTTTCATCTCGTCGTTTGGTATTGCCACAACAGAAACCGCCGTTTCGGAAACAGTGTCCGCCGCCAATCGCGCAATGGCGAGTGAAATATACTGCCTTGCTTTTTCGTCACATTCGTCCTTGATCTGCTGATCGTAAGCGGAAATTTTGACTGCTTTCTCGTGGTTCAGCTCGGAATCAAGCATTGAAAGCAAGTGTTCCTTTGCCTGTTCCTGAGAATAACCTGATATTTTTTCGAGAATTTCCATCTGACCGGATTTCAGTTTTTCCGCCTCGGCTATCTTTTCATCGGCTTTCTTATGCTTTTGCTGAAGTCCTTCCTCCAACTTTTCAAGCTTGTCGTTCTTTTTGTCAAGATTTTCTTCTTTTTGCGCTATTCTGCGTTCCGAACGAGAAATCTCGCTTCTTCGTTCCTTAAATTCCTTTTCGATTTCCGCCTTGTCACGCTGAATGTCTTTTTCAGCTTCAGCCCTCATAGCATAAATTTCATCTTTTGCTTCAACAAGTGCGTTTTTTCGTAACGCTTCTGCTTTTTCACCGGCTTCTTCGACAATTCTCGCGGCTTCTTTTTCAGCGGATTCAAACTGCGCTTCAGCTGTTTTAATGCGGTGTTTTACACCTTGCTGAAAGCTGAAATAACCGCTTACAACCGCACCGAGAATCAGCGATGAAAGCATGCCGATCACTGCGACGTATAATTCCATGGTCGCTTTCCCCTCCTTATTTTAATCCGGACCTGCGCTCCGCCCAAGTCCGACCTTGATAATTCGGCGGAATAAATATATAATATTTCACTTCGGAACGGGTACGCCCGTTCGCGCTTTACCCCCATATCCAATTCTCGTTCGTGTTTTTGTCAGATGTATAGATGCGCCGCGATAAAACGCGCGATACACAGTTGTTCAACGCAAATCAAAGATGTAAGATGTACGGATCATTATGCAAATCATATATTAAAACCGCCGTAACGTTATAAAAAATAAATCATAAACGTCAGCGGACCTTCAAAGCGCGGATATTCCGCATTTAAAAATCCTTATTTTTATTGTACTACAAATTAACCAAAATGTCAAGATAGTTACGCATTTTTTTTGGCATATTTCAGGCTTTTTTTGTTGTAAAGATGAAAATGCGGAAAGTTGTTTTAACAAAAGTTAATAAACATCGCTTTATTGACCACATTCGCAGCCCGCAAACCGCAGGTTTTTTGTTTAAAAAGTAGAAAATGACAAGCAGAATTGCCGTTTCGCAACAAATAAGTAACACATTGTTTCTTTTAGGACAACGCGTTGCATATTGTCCGTTGAAAAAAAAGTTTACGAAAGGTATAATAAACTTATGCGGGATTTTTCCGCATAAGCACTCGGCAAAGGAGTGGTAAGGTTGAGTGAAAAGAACCCGCGGGAAAAAAATATAATCGGTAAGGTATTCCGCGTGTTAGTACGGTGGACGGTTTATTTTCTGTTCCGCCCAAAAATAATTTACGCAGACAAAACGCTGAAAAAACGGCTGAAAGGTAAGCCTGTGGTGTTCGTGGCAAATCATACGCACCACTTTGACGGAGCGTTTGTTCCCGCTGTACTGTGGCGACAAAAGCCTTATGTGCTTGTGAAAAAAAGCTGGTGCGAAAAAAAGGGTACAGGAAAATGTATTATGCTTTGCCGCGGCATCCCGATTGACCTTGACGGAGCAGACGGTTCCTGGTACGAAACCGCGCAGGAAATTATCTCAGAAGGCTATTCGCTGGTTATATTTCCCGAAGGCGGTCTGTCGAGAAACGGAAAGATAAACGAATTCAAGCCGGGAGCGGCTCTGCTGTCGGCAAAAACAGGAACGCCGATAGTTCCGTGCGCGATTTACGGCAAATACAGTTCCGTTTTCGGTATGCGGCAGAAAATGCTTGTGGGCGAACCCATCGAGAGCAATTGTCCCGAAAATATGCGGCCGAGCAGATACGCGCGTCAGCTCATCGAGCAGTCGGAACAAGCGGTCAAGGACTTGTACGGACAAATGCTTGAAAAGTACGGCGACTGCGGACAATATGTCAACAAAGGCGAATAAATCGCCAAAAATATACTTACTGTAAAAGGAGAAAAATTATGAATCACGAGGAAATTTGTGCAAAAATCAAGGATATGCTGGTAGAAAATCTGCGTATACCCGCAGACGAACTGGAAAACGACTCCGAGCTGTTCGGCGACGACATCGGTCTTGACTCTATCGATTCTATCGAGATAATCGCGGGTATCGACAGCCTTTTCGGAGTTCAGATGACAGGCGCGGCAAGAGAGCATTTCCAGACAATCGAAACTCTTGCAAAGTATGTTGAAAGCCACAAGGGAGAATAATATGTCAAAACGTGTTGTTGTTACGGGTCTGGGACTTATCTGCGCTCTCGGCGAAAATGTCGATCAGTGCTGGAATGCGGTCACAAACGGAGTTACGGGTATTCGCGAGGTGAAAACCGTAAACGCTGAGGGGTGCTATGTAAACCTCGGCGCGGAAGTCGATACACCGAACGAGAAATTGTCTAACGAGGATTACGACCGTTCATCGCTGTTGTGTATCAAAGCGGCGGGCGAGGCTCTCAAAGACAGCGGCTATGAAGTAACCGAAAACAATTCCGACCGTATCGGCGTTATAATAGGAAACTGCGTCGGCGGCGCGGTTTCTATCGATAAATATTACACGGCGCACAAAAACGGCGGCGGAAAGAACACAGACGTGCTGAAAATGCCCGCAGCGGCTCTCGCGAACAACGTTGCTTTCCATTTCGGGCTGAACGGCACAACCGCGAATATCGTAAACGCCTGCGCGGCGGGTACGATTTCACTGGGCTATGCCGCCGACCTTATCCGCGCGGGTAAAGCGGACGCTTTTGTCGCGGGCGGTTCGGACAGCTTTTCATCGCTCGCTTTCGCGGGATTTCACGCTTTGCACGCTCTTGACGCGAACCCTTGCTCGCCGTTCAACCGTTCAAGCGGAATAACGCTCGGCGAAGGTGCGGGTATTCTTATCGTTGAAAGCTACGAACACGCGAAAGCGCGCGGCGCGAAAATTTACTGCGAAATTCTCGGCAACGGCGTTTCTTCCGACGCGCACCACATTACCGCTCCTCGTCCCGACGGACAGGGGCAGATGCTGGCGATTTCACGCGCCGTTGAAAACTCGGGTCTTACCGCGAACGATATTGATTACATCAACGCTCACGGTACGGGCACGGCGAAAAACGACGAGGCGGAGTTTCTTTCCCTGCACACGCTGTTCGACAACAACGACCACCTTTCGGTAAGCTCCACAAAATCTATGACGGGGCATTGTCTCGGCGCGGCGGGTTCGATTGAAGCGGTATTCACGGTGAAATCGGTCTGCGAAAACGTTGTCCCGCCGACAATCGGCTATACGGAAGAAAACCTCGAAACGTTGAAGGAAAAAGCGGGAAATATTGATTTTGTTCCGAATACAAAGCGTGAGAAGGAAGTAAATTACGCGGCGTCCAACTCGTTCGCTTTCGGCGGAAACAACGCATCCATCGTGTTCGCGAAAAAGCCGCATGATATTCCCGACCGCACAAACAACGATAAAATCTACGTTACGGGTATCGGTGAACTGATTGCGAAACCGCGCGTTGAAATTACTTCCGACGATTACAAGGAATACGGCATTAAAATGGCATTTTACCGCAAGCTCGACCGTTTCTCGCAGTTACAGCTGTTAAGCGGTATGAAAGCGTTGAAAGACGCGGATATAACGATTTCCGAGGACAACGAAACCGACATCGGTATCGTTGTCGGCACGGCGGACGGTCCTCTCACGGAAGTGTACAATTTCCAAAAGACGGTTTGCGAAAACGGCACTGCAAGCGGTTCGGCGTTTGCATTCCCGAACACCGTTTACAATGCGGCGGGCGGTTATTTCAGCATTTTCGCGGGAATAAAAGGATATAACGTTACCGACGCGAACAGCATACAAGCGGGTTTGCAGAGTCTTTGCTACGCGGCGGACGTAATCCACAACGGCGACGAGAATATTATGATCGCAACGGGTACGGACGAGAACACCGATGTAACCGAATATCTGTACGATACGCTCGGCGTACTGCAAGGAAAACTCGGCGAAGGTTCGGTTTCGCTCGTCCTTGAGGGCGAAAAGAGCGCGGCGGCTCGCGGTGCGAAGAAATACGCAGAACTTGCGGGTTGGGCTTCCGCGCACAAGAGCGTTGAATTTGGCAAAATCAAGGGTTCGGAAAGCGCGCTGAAAAAGGCAATCGAGGACGCTTGCAAGTCCGCGGGAATTTCCGTAAAGGATATTGAGGCGGTTTGCGGTTTCGCGAACGGAATTTCCGAGGTTGACGAACTCGAAAAGCAGGTTTATTCGGAGCTGTTCGGCGATATTCCCGTTATCACGGTAAAGAACGACGTTGGAGAAGCTCGCGCGGCGGCGTCCGCTGAACAGGCGGCTCGCGCGGCACAGCTTATCGCGGACGGAAAATACAATTATGTGCTCGCGGCGGCATTTGGCGTTGGCGGACAGTATTCGGCGGTTGTTCTCAAAAAAGCCGACTGAAAGAAACAGAGGTAAAATATGGTTGCACTTGTAACGGGCGCTTCCCGCGGAATAGGCAGGGCGTGCGCTCTTAAACTTGCGGAAGACGGTTATGACATCGCCGTAAACTATAACTCAAACGACGCGAAAGCGGCGGAAGTCGTTGCGGAAATCGAAAAGCTTGGACGGAAAGCGAAAGCGTTCAAAGCGAACACGGCGGATTTACAGGCTGTTCAGGGAATGTTCCGTGAGGTTCAGAAAGAATTCGGACAGCTTGACGTGCTTGTCAACAACGCGGGCGTTGTTGACGACGCTTATCTTCTGATGATAAACGAGGACTCGCTTTCTCGCAGTCTGGATATAAATATTAAGGGTTATTTTCATTGCGCGCAGCAGGCGGCTCTGAAAATGATGAGCAAAAAGCACGGAAAGATAATCAACATTTCTTCCGTAAGCTCGATACTCGCGGTCGAGGGACAGGGCGTTTATTCCGCAACAAAAGGCGCGGTAAACTCAATGACCGCAACGCTCGCGAAAGAACTTGCTCCGCGCGGAATTACCGTAAACGCGGTAGCTCCCGGTTTCATCGAAACGGAAATGATTGACGCTATTCCCGAGGACAAAAAAGAGGCTTATCTGAAATCCGTTCCGCTCGGACATTTCGGAACGGCTCGCGATGTGGCGAACGTTGTTGCGTCGCTTTGCTCGCCCGCGTTTGATTATGTAACGGGACAGGTTATCGTACTTGACGGAGGGTTGAGTTTATGATGAATTTGCTTGAAATAAACAAGCGCATAAAACAGCGTCCGCCGTTTCAGATGATTGAAAAGGTTCTTGAACTTGAACCGAATGTTTCGGCGAAAGGTATCAAAAATGTTTCGGTGAACGAACCGTATTTTATCGGTCACTTCCCCGAAACTCCTATTATGCCCGGCGTTCTGCTGATAGAATGTGCGGCGCAGTTGTGCAGTCTTGTAATCGCTCCCGATGACGCGGCAAGCGACGAAAAACTTTATGTTCTGCTGAAAGTAAAGGACTTCAAATTTCTTAAACCCGTTATTCCTGGTGATACGCTCAACATTGAAGTCAAATGCACGATGGCAAGCGCGGCGGCGTATGAGTTTTCGGCGGTAATTTCCGTTGACGGTACGGTTAAAGCAAAGGGCAGTATGTTGTTCACTTCGATAGAGAAAAGCGCGGTGTATCCGAATGATAATTGATTTTACGGCTTCTGTTGTGGCGGGCGGCGGACTTCGCGCGCGGATAGAAAATACACGCGCGTTTTATTCCGACGACTGCGGCGGTTACTTTGACGATATTCTCAACAAACGCGGAAAAGCGTTTGCAGATTCCGCGTGCGGTTTTTTGCTACTTGACAGCCTTTTGCAAAAGCATAAGGTAAACCGCCTTGAACTTGCGATTTCGCTTGACGAAAACGGCAGACCCCGTACAAACCGTGATAACCTTGATTTCAGCATATCGCACAGCGAGGGCTGCGCGATGTGCGTTGTGGCGATAGGTGAAAACGCGAATGTCGGAATTGACGTTCAGCACGAAAGACCGTATTCGCTTGAAAAAATCACCGAGCTTGCCCGCACTTTTATGAACAGCGACGAGCTTGATGAGTTCAACAAGCCGATTAACCCGAAAGCAATTTCTATGACGGCTTATGACAAGGATATGGAAGATTTTATTCAGAAAAACAAGCAGTTTTACACTGCCTGGACCCGCCGCGAATCTTACGCAAAGCGTATAGGTTCGGATATTTTCGACAATCTCAGAACGGCGAATATCAGCGGCGAACGTTATCGCGAGGGTATGATAAGCGCGAACGGCGAACGTTATTATTACAGCATTTGCGCGCCAAAAGAGGCTTTTGAAACGGAAGACGGGAACGGCGGTGCGGACGAATGAAAGCATTGATATTAAACGGAAGTCCGCGTATGGAACGTTCCAACACGTTTCAGATTACAAAATCGTTTGTCGAAGGTTTTCCGAGCGATTGGGAAATTGAGACCGTTCACCTTTACAAGCTCAACATCAAGCCGTGTCTGGGGTGCTTTTCGTGCTGGACAAAAACGCTTGGCAAGTGCGTGATAAACGATGATATGCAAACGCTTTACCCGAAAATAGCGGCGGCGGATATTATAATCGAGAGCTTTCCGCTGTACTTTTTCGGAATACCGAGCGGCGCAAAAGCGGCAACAGACCGCTGTCTGCCGTTTATGATGCCGTATCACGGAAATCTTGCGAAGGACAAGCAAGCCTCTTTTCACGAATTGCGTGACAATACTATGCACAACAAAAAGCTGGTTCTTGTTTCGACTTGCGGATTTGTGCATACCGAGCCGATGTATCCCGCCCTGCTTAAACAGTACGACTTGATTTGCGGCGAGAGGAACTATACGGCGGTTCTTTGCCCAGAGGGTGAGATTTTCGGGTATGATATGGCACAACGACAGCGCAAAGCGTATCTGAATGACGTTAAAAAAGCGGGCGAGGAGTTTGCGGAGAACGGAGAAATTACCCCCGAAACTCTGCAAAAGCTGTCAAAGCCGCTTTTATCACCGAGTACTTTTGAAACCGTTACCAAATCGCATTGGTAAATAGCACAACAATACAAAAGCGGCTGAAAGAATAGCCGCTCAAACTGTTGATAAACCCTCACCTGTGTTCTGTCACTTTATCATCGCTGTGTGGCGATGAAAAACAAGTATCATTAACAAGCCGCATAACGGCAGGCTCAAAGCCTGGTCGTTATGCGGCTTTCCTATATCTGACGGCTTCTAAACAGCCCGGTATTATTTCTGTAAAAAGTTTTGCACGTTCACAAAACGTTTCAATACGGGTAAAGCGTTTTGTAAATTTCCTTTACGTTCTCAACGGAAACAGGCTTAATCGTATTCGCGGGACTGCCCGACGCAATCGCGTCCGCTGACATCTTGTCGATTGACGCATAGTATTTTTCACGGTCAATTCCGTAGCCTTGGAGCGTTGGTACCTCGCATATCGCACACAGCTCGCCGATTTTTTCGATCAGCTTTTCAGCGGCTTGCTTGTCGCTTGTATCGGCAGTTGCCGCGCCTATAGCTCTCGAAAGCTCTGCAAACCTCTCATACGCGCCGTCTAGTGCGAAACTCAGACACTTTTGCAGCAGCATTGCGTTCGATATTCCGTGCGGAACGTGGAACAGCGCGCCTATGGGACGGCTCATTCCGTGAACAAGCGTTACGGACGCGTTGTTTATCGCAACGCCCGCCTCAAACGCCGCGTATGACATCTCGGTGCGCGCTTTTACGTTTTTGCCGTCCTTGTATGCCTCGGGAAGATACTTGAATATCCGCTTTACCGCCGACATCGCGAAAGTATCGGTAAGCGGCTGTGCCTTTTTGGAAGTGTAACTCTCAATGGAATGTGTGAGCGCGTCAAGACCTGATGCGGCGGTTATGCCTTTCGGCGCGGTTATAGTATATAGCGGATCAACAATAGCGCAGTCGGGAAGCAATGACGCCCCCGCAAGAAGCATTTTTACACCCGTTTTCGTATCGGTGGTTACGGTAAACTTTGTCGCCTCCGAACCTGTTCCCGCTGTTGTGGGAATTGCAGTCATAAACGGAAAGGCTCATCAGCAACGCGATAATATATCCCGCAACAGTACCTATTACAAAACCAAGACCCGCTCTCAAAAGCGTTTCTTTACAACTCAGTCCGATAATCTGTGCCATTGTCTGATCGCCGGTTACTTTATCCGTGCTGAAAAACGATCCGATTATCTGATACAAATGCGGAAGAACATTTAACGGGGAACGCTTTATCGCCGCCACGATAAACGCGAAAATCTCCCACAAAGCTATTATTCCTATTATCCAAACAAACGTAACCATTTGTTTGGAGTGTAATATTCGCTTAAACTTGTTCACAAAATCCCCTCCTAAACGCCTTCAAAGCTGTTGCGAACTTTCGAAACTAACTCCGTAAATTCGGGTGTGTTTTTCATTTCCATTGTTCTCGGACGAGGTAATGTTATATCAACCACCGCGGAAAGTCTGCCCGGATGGGGCGACAAAACACAAACTCTGTCGGACAAGAACACCGATTCTTGAATGTTGTGCGTTACAAACACTATCGTTTTGTTTGTCTTGCGCCAAATTTTCAGCAAGTCAACGTGAAGTTTTTCACGAGTAAACTCGTCAAGTGCGGAAAACGGTTCATCCATTAATAGTATTTCGGGGCGAATCGCAAGCGCTCTTGCAATTCCGACACGCTGCTGCATACCACCCGAAAGCTGATTTGGATAATGGTTTGCGAAATCCGAAAGTCCGACAAGTTCAAGCATTTTGTCGGCGCGTTCGCTGCGTTCCGCTTTCGGAACGTGCATAATTTCAAGCGGTAACATTATGTTTTTCTTAACAGTACGCCAATCATAAAGTGTAGGACTTTGGAATACAATTCCGTAACGCTGTTTCA
>JALEQE010000034.1 GCA_022766825.1 Oscillospiraceae bacterium
ATCAAGCTGTTTGATTATTGCGGACGGACGGAGGTCGAACTCCTTTGTTACCGCCTCGGCGATTTTATCGTCGGAAATCTTTCCTGTGCCGAATGTATCAACCATAACGGAAACGGGTTTTGCAACGCCGATTGCGTAAGCAAGCTGTATTTCCGCACGCTCCGCAAGTCCCGCGGCTACTATGTTCTTTGCAACGTAACGCGCCATATATGCCGCCGAGCGGTCTACCTTTGTCGGGTCTTTGCCCGAAAACGCTCCGCCGCCGTGACGGGAATAGCCACCGTAAGTATCAACTATGATTTTACGGCCCGTAAGTCCGCTGTCGCCTCTCGGACCGCCGATTACAAAACGTCCCGTCGGGTTCACGAAATACTTGGTATTTTCGTCAAGAAGATTTGCGGGTATTGTTGTTTTGATTACTTTTTCGATTATATCCGCGCGTATCTGTTCCAAAGACGCGGACGCCAAATGCTGTGACGAAACGACAACCGTGTCAACGCGAACGGGTTTCTGGTCGTCGTATTCAACGGTGACCTGAGTTTTTCCGTCAGGGAGGAGATACGGGATAGTTCCGTTTTTGCGCACTTCGGTGAGTTTCTTCGCGAGTTTGTGCGCAAGGCTTATTGGCATTGGCATAAGCTCCGGAGTTTCGGAGCATGCGAAACCGAACATCATTCCTTGGTCGCCCGCACCCGTATCAAAAGCGTTTTGCGCTCTTCCTTCGAGAGAGTTGTCAACGCCCATTGCAATGTCGGGCGACTGTTTGTCGATTATTGTGTAAACGGCGCAGGTATCCGCGTCAAAGCCGTATTCGCTTGACGTGTAGCCGATTTCGCGGACTGTGTTTCTGACGATTGTCGGAATGTCAATGTTCGCGGTGGTGGTGATTTCGCCCATAACCGTTACCATTCCCGTTGTCGTGGTGGTTTCGCACGCAACGCGCCCCATAGGGTCCTGTTCAAGGATCGCGTCAAGAATTGCGTCGGAAATGTTGTCGCAGATCTTGTCGGGATGTCCTTCGGTTACGCTTTCGGATGTGAAAAATTTCTTGTTTATCATTTTGTATTCCTTTCAGTTATTTTTTCCTTTGTGATATGAAAAATGCTCGCTTCATAAGGAGCGAGCGGTTAAATCTTAACGTCACTCCTTATCTCTCGGTGGAATTAAATTCCCCGCAGGACGTAGCACCTTTTCGGCATAACACCGATAGGTTGCCGGACTTCATAGGGACCGGTCCCCCGCCTTTCGGCCAGAAGTCACTCTTGATAAGGCATTTATCACAATACAGTATATCATATTATTTATTTGTTGTCAATAGCTATTTATAAAAATTTCGCAAAAGTGAGTATAATTCATTGACAAGAATAATTAAATGTGATATAATTATAGCAAACAAAACAGTCGGAGGTGATTTCTATGCCGTCGGTTACTTTGGAAACAGGATTTAGCGGAACATTATCGGATCTTTCGGGCAACTCAAAAGAAGATGTTCAAAATACCATAAACCGCCTTGAACAGGAACGCGATAAGTTCAAAAAAGAAAGAGAACAGTCAGATTCGGATTTGCTTGACAAGCGTATAAATAACCTCGAAAACAGAATAAGCAACCTGCAAAAAAGGTTGGATAAGCTCAATACTCAGGACGACGAATGTGAAACTTGCAAAAACCGCCGTTATCAAGACCAATCGGACGATCCGGGCGTATCATTCAAAAGCGCGTCTAAAATCGCGCCGGGTATGGTTTCGTCGGCGGTGAGAGGTCACGAACAGGAACACGTTGTCCGTGAACGAGCAAAAGCCGAACGAGAGGGCAGAGAAGTCGTTTCGCAGAATGTTATTATCAAAACCGCTATTTGCCCCGAATGTGGGAAAAGCTATGTCGCGGGCGGGGAAACAATAACGGTAACTAAAAAAGTCCCCGAAAGCAACGAACAGCCGGACGAAAACACAAACGTCGTTGACGGCACGGCGGAAACGGACGATATTTCGCATAAAGTCGGTGAAAACCGTGATTACGGCGGAACGTTTGTAAAGGCAAATCACAAAAAAGACGAGCGTTTTGAAGTCGGAAATTATGATGAACAGAGCGAAAAAGGCAGATTTTTGAACGCTTTGGCTTAACTTAATAAATATCATATGGATATGGAAGAAAATTCGGCGAGGTGTCGGTTCCGCTGTCGGCAGAGGAGTTTGAGAATTTACAAAACAACAAGGGAAGTATCAATCTGCGCTTTAACAGTATGCCGATTTACAATCTATAAGGCAATACCGCACAAAGAACGCCTTACGGCTTTGTCGTCAGTTGCCCTCTGTTGTGCGGCGTCCTTGCCGCACTTTTGGGGCAACAACGCAAACATCGTGTTTGCGCATCATGCTTGCATATTTTCCGTCATAGCGTTTTGCGCGAAGCGCATAATGCGTGCACAAAATTTCGCTTGACCGCATTATCCGCCTTCGGCGGAAAACGCTGCGTCAGCCCGTCTGCGCTCAATTTGTACAATCTGCCGCCGACACGAAGTCGGAAGGCGTTCGCCCAAGCGGCGCAGGACGCGCCGCACAAAAGGCGAACGCACTATTAATCTCACGGCGCAATATGCGCACAATCTCTGTGCGGTATTGCCATAAAAAATATTGGCGCAAGGGTTGACAAAATCAAAATCGTGTGCTATAATATATTTCGTAATAGTTATAAATGCGATGAAGGGAAAAAATACCGCAGTTATATTTTCAGAGAGCCGCCGTTCGGTGCGAGGCGGTAATGTGACGCGGGGATAGCTCCTCCCTGAGCAGAATTGTCGAAAGTCTATGGCGAGTAAACAATTTCGGGTTCTCCCGTTACAGAGAAAGACGTTGTTTGACGTCAATGAGAGGGCGGCATTGTGAAATGTCACCAACAAGAGTGGTACCGTGGAGTTTAACGCTTCATCTCTTGTCCGAACGGACAGCAGATGAGGCTTTTTTGTTGTTTCGGTTCGGGAATAGAAATTTCTGAAACAAAAATGGAGGGTTTATTATGAAATTTGCTGACAAGTATCAAAGACGTTATTTTATGCCGCCTTATCCTTGCCTTGATTGGGTGAATAAGGAGTATATCGACAAGTCGCCTATCTGGTGCAGTGTTGATTTGCGCGACGGTAATCAGGCGCTCATCATTCCAATGAGCCTTGACGAAAAGCTGGAATTTTGGAAATATTTGATTAAAGTCGGTTTTAAGGAGATTGAGATAGGTTTTCCTGCCGCAAGCGAAACCGAATATGAATTTTGCCGCGCGCTTATTGAAAAAGACCTTATTCCCGATGATGTTACGGTACAGGTGCTTACGCAGTCACGCGAACATATTATAAAGAAAACGTTCGAGGCTCTGGACGGCTGCAAGAACGCTATTGTTCATTTGTACAATTCAACATCTGTCGCACAGCGCGAACAGGTGTTCAAAAAGAGCAAGGAAGAAATAATCGAAATCGCGACAAGCGGCGCGAAACTGCTGAACGAATACAAAGCGAAAACTCCCGGAAATTTCCGCTTTGAATATTCCCCCGAGAGCTTTACGGGAACGGAACCAGAATTTGCCGCAGAAATCTGCAACGCTGTTATCGATATATGGAAACCCACTCCCGACAACAAGGTGATTATAAATCTGCCCGTAACCGTCGCGGAAAGTATGAGCCATGTTTACGCGCAGCAGATTGAATATATGTGTAAGGAACTTCACGACCGTGAAAATGTTATCGTTTCGCTGCACCCGCACAACGACCGCGGCTGCGGTGTTGCCGATACCGAAATGGGCCTGCTCGCGGGCGCGGACAGAGTTGAGGGAACGCTTTTCGGAAACGGAGAGCGCACGGGCAACGTTGATATAATCACGCTTGCTCTCAATATGTACACTCACGGCGTTGAGCCTAATCTGGATTTCACAAATTTGCCCGAACTTGTAGAGGTTTACGAACGCTTGACAAGAATGAAAGTCAACGAACGCTCTCCGTATAGCGGCAAGCTGGTTTATGCGGCATTCTCGGGTTCGCATCAGGACGCTATCGCGAAGGGTATGCACTATCGCGAGGAACACGATCCCAAACATTGGAACGTTCCGTATATTCCGATTGATCCGCACGATGTCGGACGTGAATACGAGGGCGATGTTATCCGTATAAATTCGCAGTCGGGCAAGGGTGGTATAGGCTACCTTATGGAACAGAATTTCGGTATCGTAATGCCGCCGAAAATGCGCGAGCATTTCGGCTATACCGTCAAGGACGTTTCTGACAAGGAACACAAGGAATTGAAACCCTCCGAGGTTTATTCTATTTTTGAAAAGACATATGTCAATGTGAAGTCAGGACTGGAGTTTGTTTCGGCACACTACACGCAAGGCGAGCGTATCTCGGCGGAAGTTACAGTAAAAATCAACGGTGCGGAACGCAAACTGTTCGGCGAGGGCAACGGACGTCTTGACTCGGTTTCAAATGCGGTAAAAGACGGTTTGGGACTGGATTACACGATTTCAACCTATGCTGAGCACGCGATTGAGCAGACTTCAAAGTCCAAAGCCGCGTCTTATGTAGGCGTTACAACGGCGGACGGAAAAATCGGCTGGGGCGTCGGAATTGATACGGATATTATCGTGGCGTCCGTAAAAGCACTGTTCGCGGCGATTAACAATTCGGGCTTAATCTGAATATTTAATTAAGAACATAAAAAGAACGTAAAACGAAAATCGCTTTACGTTCTTTTATTTATAGGCAACACCGCATAATTATTGTCATTTGATTGCGCCGTCAGATTTTCTGTCAGATTGTACAATGAGGACGACACAAGGCTGTATGCAGCGTTTTGCGCGAAGCGCATAATGCGTGCTAGGACGAATTGGGCAATATGACAGGAAATATGCAAGCAAGCGAATGGCAAAGGCGTTAGCCGTTAATTGTGCGGTGTTGCCTATAGCTTGTTATCTGTGTAGCCGCCTTTTCCGAAACGAAGTTCCTCGTCGTCGAAATTCTCATCGGTGTAAACGGGTTTCTTTTCGGAGGGATTACGATAGCCCGAACGTAAATATTCTTCGTGTTCCAATTGCGCCGTTTCCTCCGCCAGTTTGTCGAGATACAGCTTGACAAGATGTTTCGCGGCAAACCTTATTCCGAAAGCTATAATCATTACAATAATATTCATAAACACCAAAGTGTCATTGTGGGTAACAATAGCGCATACTGCACCAACAATAGCCGCTAAAATTCCCACAACAAGCGCAACATTGCAAGCGGTTTCTTTGTATTCACCTTTTGACGCTTTTACAAAAATGTATATCCCCAACCCTAAAAAAACCAAATCAAGCATAATGTCACCTCTGATCCGATATTGTTTTACAATTATTACTGACTACAGTATAGCACATATTATATAGAAAATCAATGAGATTTAAAGACAACATAAATAAATTTAGTAAAAATGTTGAAAAAATTTGAGAATTGTGTTATAATAAATTAAAGAGGCGAGGACATTAGCATGAGTGATAACATCAGAATTGAGATACACTGCATAAATACTTAACTGAATAATGCGTTAGCCGTATTTGTGATAGGACTTTCTATATGGTTGGCGTGTATGCTGACTCGTTCCACGGTGGTAAGTCTTATCCTGTTTCTTGTGGCGCTGGCGGTAATTATTGGTTTTGAGGCGGCCAGCGAGAAGCTGCCTACCATCGTTATTGCAGATGAAAAGCAGTTAAGATATAAGCATTTGTTCGGCTGGAAAACCATAGAGCTATCCAAAATAAAAAACATCAACTGCGAACCGTTTGAGGTAAGAGGAAGATATAGCTCAACCCAGTGCATACGGCTGTATATCACCACAGATGATGATGAATGTGACCTGAAGCAGAGAGTAAATACGAACGAAATGCTTACCGACAGTATGCAGGGCAAAAAGACTGATTTGCCGCTGATGAGGGTGTACGAGTTCATTAAAGAGAGAATTGAAACAATTGCATAAATATGGTAATGTGTTGAAAAATCAGATTCTTTGTGATATACTATAAGGCAACACCGCACAAAGAGCGCCTTACGGCTTTGTCGTCAGTTGCCCTCTGTTGTGCGGCGTCCTTGCCGCACTTTTGGGGCAACAACGCAAACATCGTGTTTGCGCATCTTGCTTGCATATTTTCCGGCATAGCGTTTTGCGCGAAGCGCATAATGCGTGCACAAAATTTCGCTTGACGGGCGTGTCTCCCCCCTGCTGGGGGAGGTGGTACGCAGTGCCAGAGGGGCTGACCGACAGACCAGCCCGCCTGCGCTCAATTTGTACAATCTGCCGCCGACACGAAGTCGGAAGGCGTTCGCCCAAGCGGCACAGGGCGTGCCGCACAAAAAGGCGAACGCACTATAAATCTGACGGCGCAATATGCGCACAATCTCTGTGCGGTATTGCCTAAAAGTTAAAATAAATTGAAAGAGAGTGATAAATCAATATGAAGTGTCCAGAATGCGGGTGCGAGGAAAGCAAGGTAATTGATTCCCGTCCTACCGAGAACAAGGTTCGCCGCCGCCGTGAATGTATAAAGTGCGGAACTCGTTTCACAACCTACGAAATAATTGAGGAAGTTCCTTTGATGATAATAAAGAAGGATCATTCCATTGAGCCGTTTGACCGTGAAAAGCTGGTTGACAGGCTTTGCCGTGCAACCGTAAAACGCCCTGTTTCTCTTGAAACAATTGAGAATATGGTTGAGGAAATCGCACAGGATCTGAAAAATTCCCTTCAAAGAGAGGTTACTTCCGATAAAATCGGTGAGCTTGCTTTGCATAAGCTGAAAGAAATCGATGATGTAGCGTATATTCGTTTCGCTTCCGTATATCGTGATTTTAATGATGTGAACAGCTTTATGAAGATTATTTCGGAATTGAAAGACGACAAGAAAAAGTAGTCGGGAAGAAAATAAAAAAATTCAAAAATTTTTTAAAAAACACCTTGACAAAACTGAAACAATATGATATAATTGAAAAGCACTCAGAAAAGAGGGGTGCGAAAACGAGGGAAACGAGTCGAAGGACGAAAAAATTTGAAAAAAATTTAAAAAACCTATTGACAAACTCGAAAAGATGTGGTATAATGATTAAGTTGCCTGA
>JALEQE010000052.1 GCA_022766825.1 Oscillospiraceae bacterium
CGGGGTGCTATCACGCGGGAATACCAAAGGAAGAACGTAAACGTATTCAGGACGATTTCATATACGACCGCCTTGAAGTAATGGTTGCCACAAACGCTTTCGGAATGGGAATCGACAAATCAAATGTTTCACTTGTGGTACACTATAATATGCCGAAGGACATTGAAAGCTACTATCAGGAAGCGGGCAGAGCAGGACGTGACGGCGGCGCGGCACGTTGTATTATGCTTTACGGATATGAGGATGTTAAGCTTGCCGAATATATGATAAAAAACGGACACGATGATGAAAGCTTACCGACAGTCGAACGTGATGAACTTATCCGCCGCGATACAGCTCGTTTGCGGAAAATGGAAAGCTACGCTAAAACAAACAGCTGTCTACGCGCGTATATCCTCAACTATTTCGGCGAAAACTCTAATGGGGATTGCGGTAACTGCGGAAACTGCACAAAGGGTTACGAAACGGCGGACGTTACCGTCGAGGCGCAGAAAATCTTATCCTGCATTTACCGATTGAAACAGCGCGGTTTGCAGTATGACAAATTGAGCGTCTGTCGGATATTGCTCGGAAAGCGCGACAAGGATGTTGAGGAACAGGGTTTGACAACGCTGTCTACATACGGGATAATGCGCGGTGAAAACAGTGAACGCCTAATTGAAATAGTTGATTATCTTGAAAAAGAGGGTTATTTTGAGGTTTGCGGTGATAATCAAATCTGCGTTCTCACTCCGAAAGCGGACGAGTTTGTGCGTTCAAAACAGCGTATCATAATGCACATAAACCGAAAGAGCCTGAAAGGTTCATCGGAAAATGCCTATAATTCAGACGCCGGACATCAAAATCCGGAATTGTTTGAAAAACTCAAACTGCTGCGTAAAAAACAGGCAAACGCGCTAGGAGTGCCGCCTTATGTTGTTTTTTCGGACGCGTCGCTCTGGAGTATGTGTGAACTTCTGCCGAAAAATCAGAGGGAGTTTCTAGAAGTCAGCGGAGTTGGTGCAAGAAAAGCCGAACGTTATGGAAAAATTTTTTTAGCCGAAATAAATAAATATGTCAACAATCGGCAGTAATGAATTTTTGAACGTGATTTTGTATATAATACACAAATATCTTATTTTGATAAAAAACTACTTGAATTACTCAATAAAATGTGGTACAATATAAATACAATACAACAGATTGTGTATAATTTACTTAAAAGAAGGGTTTACTTAAATGATAAAAGTCGTAAAAAAAGACAATACACTGGAAGACTTTGACGTTCAGAAAGTTGTGAACGCTGTTAATAAATCCGCGGCTCGCGTAATGTACAAATTCAAGCCCGAAGAGTTGAATTTCATCTGCAAATTCGTTACCGACAAAGCAATGTCCATCGAAAGTGACAAAATATCAATAGCGCAAATGCACAATATTGTTGAGAGCGCATTGGAAGCGACAAATCCCGCAGTTGCAAAGAGCTATAAGGATTATCGCAACTATAAACAGGATTTCGTCCATATGCTTGACGAGGTTTACGTAAAATCTCAGTCGATTATGTATATCGGTGACAAGGAAAACTCCAATTCCGATTCTGCGTTGGTTTCAACAAAGCGTTCGCTGATTTTTAATGAGCTTAACAAGGAGCTTTATCAGAAGTTTTTTATGACTGCCGAGGAATTGCAGGCGTGCCGTGACGGTTACATTTATATTCATGATATGAGCGCGCGCCGCGATACTATGAACTGCTGTTTGTTCGATATGAAAAGCGTCCTTGAAGGCGGCTTTGAAATGGGCAATCTTTGGTACAATGAGCCGAAAACCCTGTCTGTCGCGTTTGACGTTATCGGAGATGTAACGCTTGCGGCGGCGTCGCAGCAATACGGTGGATTTACTGTTCCGAGCGTGGATTTGCTCCTTGAACCGTATGCGCAGAAATCGTATGATAAGCAGTTTGAGCGATATAAGAGCCTTGGTTTGAGCGATGAAGTCGCTGACCGTGAGGCTATGAAAGACGTTGAAACGGATTTCAGACAAGGTTTTCAGGGTTGGGAATATAAGTTTAATTCGGTAAGCTCAAGCCGCGGTGATTATCCGTTTATCACAATGACTGCGGGTACCGGTACGGGTAAATTCGCGAAAATGGCAAGCATTATTATGCTTGAAGTACGCAAAAACGGACAGGGCAAGAAAACGTGCAAAAAGCCTGTTCTTTTCCCGAAAATCGTGTTCCTGTACGATGAGAAACTGCACGGACCGGGCGGTGAGCTTGAAGATGTGTTCGAGGCGGGCATTGAGTGTTCACAAAAGGCAATGTATCCCGACTGGCTGTCGCTTACGGGTGACGGTTACGTTGCGTCGGTTTACAAAAAGTACGGCAAGATAATCAGTCCGATGGGTTGCCGCGC
>JALEQE010000057.1 GCA_022766825.1 Oscillospiraceae bacterium
ATTAACGGCTAACGCCTTTGCTCAGACGACGTTACGGTCGTCTCGCGCTTGCTTGCATATTTTCCGTCATATTGCACAATTCGTCCTAGCACGCATTATGCGCTTCGCGCAAAACGCTGCATACAGCCTTGCGTCGTCCTCGTTGTACAATCTGACGCCGACACGAAGTCGGAAGGCGTTCGCCCAAGCGGCACAGGACGTGCCGCAAAAAAGGCGAACGCACTATAAATCTGACGGCGCAATCGAACGACAATAATTATGCGGTGCTGCCTTGAAAGGGAGCTTCCAAAAAAGTAAAGGAGAACAATTATGGGACTGACATTAACGGAAAAAATCATTAAGGAGCACATCGTGGACGGCGAAATGAAAAAGGGTACGGAAATCGGACTTCGTATCGATCAGACCCTTACACAGGACGCGACAGGTACAATGGCTTATTTGCAGTTTGAGGCAATGGGCGTTGACCGTGTAAAGACAGAAAAATCGGTAGCGTACATAGACCACAACACTTTGCAGAGCGGCTTTGAAAACGCGGACGATCACCGTTTCATCGGTTCGGTTGCGAAAAAGCACGGTATTTGGTTCTCACGTCCGGGCAACGGTATCTGCCACCAAGTTCATTTGGAACGTTTCGGCAAGCCCGGCAAAACGCTTATCGGCTCGGACAGCCACACTCCCACAGGCGGCGGTATAGGTATGCTCGCGATGGGCGCGGGCGGACTTGACGTTGCGGTAGCGATGGGCGGCGGCGCTTATTACATCACAATGCCGAAAGTTGTTAAGATTAACCTCACAGGCAAGCTGAACGATTGGGTTTCCGCTAAGGACGTCATTCTTGAAGTACTCCGTCAGCTGACCGTTAAAGGCGGCGTCGGAAAGGTAATGGAATACACGGGCGAGGGTGTTAAGAGCCTGTCTGTTCCCGAACGCGCGACTATCACGAATATGGGCGCGGAGCTGGGTGCAACCACTTCCATTTTCCCGTCCGACGAAACCACATTGCAGTTCCTTAAAGCGCAGGGCAGAGAGGAAGATTATGTTCCGCTGTCCGCCGATCCCGACGCAGTTTACGACGAGGAAGTAAACATTGATTTGTCAAAGCTTGTTCCGCTCGCGGCTTGTCCGCACAGCCCCGACAACGTAAAAACAGTCGAGGAAATCGGCAAAATCAAGATAGATCAGGTATGTATCGGTTCTTGCACAAATAGTTCTTTGCAGGATATGCGCAAGGTTGCTCACATTCTCAAAGGCAAGACCGTTCACCCCGATGTCAGCCTTGCGATTGCGCCCGGTTCAAAACAGGTGTTCAATCAGATCGCGGAGGACGGCACTTTGGCAATCCTTATTGCTGCGGGCGCGAGAATACTTGAAAGCGCGTGCGGACCTTGTATCGGTATGGGACAGTCCCCGAACAGCAAGGGCGTTTCTCTGCGTACATTTAACCGAAACTTCCTCGGAAGAAGCGGCACAAAGGACGCGCAGATTTACCTTGTTTCTCCTGAAACAGCGGCGGTTTCCGCGCTTACGGGCGTGTTCACCGACCCGAGAACAGTCGGCAATATGCCGCCTTATGTAATGCCCGAGAAGTTCATTATCAACGATAATATGGTAGTTCCTCCCGCAAGCGTTGAGGATGCTCCCAACGTTGAGATACTTCGCGGCCCGAACATCAAGCCGTTCCCGATTAACAAACCTCTCGCGGAAAACATCGAGAGTGCGGTTACGCTGAAAGTCGGCGATAACATCACCACCGACCACATTATGCCCGCAGGTGCGAAAATTCTCCCGTTACGTTCAAATATTCCCGCGATTTCGGAATATTGCTTTACAGTATGCGACGAGACGTTCCCCAAGCGCGCGAAAGAGGCGGGAACAAGCATAATCGTCGGCGGCGTGAACTACGGACAGGGTTCTTCGAGAGAACACGCGGCTCTTGCTCCGCTGTATCTCGGCGTTAAGGCGATTATATGCAAGAGTTTCGCGCGTATTCACCGTCAGAACCTTATCAACAACGGTATTCTGCCGCTTGAATTTGTAAACGAAAGCGATTATGACAAGGTTGAGCAAGGCGATAATCTTGTTATTGCCAATATCCGTTCTATCGTTGAGAACGGCGGACAGATTATTGTTGAGGATAAGACAAAAGGTTTCAGCTTTGAAGTAAAATGCGAATTGTCGGAGCGCGGCAAGGGTATGATGCTCGCGGGCGGTTTGCTTAACTACACAAAGAACAACTGATAAATTAAGGAGGATACCTATGGGTTTATTCGGCAGAAAGAAAAAGCCTGCGGAGCGCAATTTAATCGGCGACAATCAGCTTACATAAAACCTTGCTAATACTGCATTAGGCTTGCTTGTTAAGGGCGAGGATTATAATGAGCTTGCCGGCACGAAGTGCGAGTTCGGCTACCTGTTTGAAATTGAGGGACACGGACTTGAAGCGCTGTTTAAGCTTGAAACTGACATAACAACCGCTTATTTCGCGGCGCAGGGCGATAAGCTTATGTGGCTTAATTTCAATGACGAATTGTTCCGGACAACGACAGACGGCTTTCTGGAGTTGCACGGCAAAAATGCCGATAACCCCGGTATTCTAAACTGATAGATAAGAAAGGACGGACAACTATGGCAAAGATTCAGATGACAACCCCTCTTGTTGAGATGGACGGCGACGAAATGACCCGCATTATTTGGAAATGGATCAAGGATATTTTGATTTGCCCGTACATAGATTTGAAAACCGATTATTATGATTTGGGATTGGTTCACAGAAACGAAACCAACGACCAGGTTACGATTGATTCGGCGAACGCGACAAAGAAATACGGCGTTGCGGTAAAGTGTGCGACAATTACCCCGAACGCTCAGCGCGTTGAGGAATACAAGCTGAAAGAAATGTGGAAGTCCCCGAACGGTACTATCAGAGCAATTCTTGACGGTACGGTATTCCGCAAGCCTATTCTCGTAAAGGGCATTACTCCCTATATTCCCACCTGGACAAAGCCGATTACAATCGCACGTCACGCTTACGGCGATATTTACAAGAACACTGAGCTTAAAGTTGAACAGGGAAGCAAGGCAGAGCTTGTTGTAACGGATAAGGACGGCAAGGAAACCCGCGCGCTTATTCACGATTTCAAAAATTCGGACGGCGTTGTGCAGGGTGTTCACAACCTTGACAACTCAATCGCAAGTTTCGCGAGAGCGTGCTTTAATTTCGCGCTTGACGCAAAAGAAAACCTTTGGTTTGCTTCAAAAGATACGATTTCAAAAGTTTACGATCACCGTTTCAAGGATATTTTCGCCGAGATTTACGAAAATGAATACAAGGCAAAATTCGAGGCGGCGGGCATTGAATATTTCTACACGCTTATCGATGATGTTGTTGCGCGTGTAATTCGTTCCGAGGGCGGATTTATTTGGGCTTGCAAGAACTATGACGGCGATGTTATGTCGGATATGCTTGCGACGGCGTTCGGTTCGCTCGGACTTATGACAAGCGTTCTCGTATCGCCCGACGGAAATTACGAATACGAGGCGGCGCACGGCACGGTAACTCGTCACTACTATAATTATCTCAAAGGCGAAAAGACTTCCACAAACCCGATCGCGACAATTTTCGCTTGGAGCGGTGCTCTGAGAAAACGCGGCGAGCTTGATAATATCCCCGCGCTCTGCGATTACGCCGACAAGCTGGAAAAAGCGTCCGTTCAGACAATGGAAGAGGGCATAATGGACAAAAACCTTGCCGCGATGAGCAAGCTTGAAAACAAGCGTATTGTCGATACGGAAACTTTCCTCAATGAAATAAATAACAGACTTGAAAAACTTATGGGTTGATGTTATTGGAGCGGGATAAAATGCAGGAAAAAAACATCTCAAAATCGGTCATTCGCAGGTTGCCGCGATATTACCGTTTTTTGGAGGAGCTGTTGGCGGAGGGTACGGAAAAAATATCCTCGGGACAGCTGGCGGAGCGTATGCGTTCGACTGCCTCGCAGATACGTCAGGATTTGAACTGTTTCGGCGGTTTCGGACAGCAGGGTTACGGCTACAATGTCGCGGAACTTCGCGCGGAAATCGGCGCGATACTTCACCTTGACGGCAAACGGCGCGTGATACTTATCGGCGCGGGAAATCTCGGACGAGCGATTGCGGCACACATTGATTTTTCGCAGTACGGTTGCGAGCTTGTCGGGATTTTTGACCGTGACAAATCGCTGTTGGGTCTGAAAATAGCGGGACTGAAAATCAGTTCCACAAACGCTTTGCGTGAATTCTGCCTCGAAAACAAGCCCGATATGGCGGTTCTTTGCATACCGCGCGAGGGCGCTGAGGAAACAGTGAAGCTGTTGACGGAATGCGGCGTAAACGCGTTCTGGAATTTCTCGCACTATGATATTCAAGGCGATTTCCCAAATGCCGCGGTTGAGAACGTTCATCTTACGGATAGTCTTATGACGCTTTCGTATGCAATGGAAAACGGAA
>JALEQE010000093.1 GCA_022766825.1 Oscillospiraceae bacterium
TAAACTCTGAAAAAGGCTACAAACGAGGTATAATGGTTCACTCCATTATCAGATTTATCGTTTGCATTATTTTAACGATAATTTGCTTGTTTCCATTGTTTATAATTGTGATAAACGCTACTCGTTCAACTAATGAAATAATTGATAGTGCAATTTCGTTTGTTCCGTCAACTCATTTGTTTGATAACTTTAAAACTTTGAGTGACAGCACAGTGCAGAACGGTTTTTATACCGATAACTTCAATGTATGGATTGGTTATCGTAACAGTTTAATTATCGCGGTAAGTTCCACCGTTTTGTCGGTATTCTTTTCTGCGCTGACAGCGTATGGTCTTACGATTTACGAGTTCAAGCTGAAAAAATTCGCAACTACATTTGTTCTTGCGGTAATGATGATTCCAACACAGGTTGTATCGGTTGGTTTCTTGCAGTTTATGCTCAAGCTTAAGCTGTATGACAACTATCTTCCTTTGATTTTGCCATCGATTGCTGCTCCATCGGTTGTATTCTTTATGTTGCAGTATATGAAATCGAGTTTCCCGGTGGATATTGTCGAGGCGGCTCGAATAGATGGTTGCGGGGAATTCAGAACGTTTTTGCAGATTGCATTACCGATTTTTAAACCCGCGTTTGCGGTTCAGGCGATATTTGCTTTTGTTGCAAGTTGGAACAACTTCTATACTCCGAATATGTTGTTGATAAATAACAAGTTCGAGCAGAGAACAATGCCTATGATGGTTGCTGGGGTTATGGGTAACTTGAAACTGTCTGACTATGGCTTAAACTATCTTGTAATTGTGCTTTCGATTTTGCCAGTTGTTATTGTATACCTTTGCCTTTCAAAGTTTATTGTAAAAGGTGTCGCACTCGGTGCGGTTAAGGGTTGATTTGGGTTAATAACGTTAAGTGCGCCCCGCATTTTGCAGGGCGCATTTTCTGTTTATTGCTACAAAAATCCCCTCTTGATTTCAAGAGGGGAAAGCGTTTAAAATATAAACGGATTACTTGAAGTATCTGTTCAGCAGACCCTCAAATGCCTTGCCGTGTCTTGCTTCGTCTTTTGCCATTTCGTGAACAGTGTCGTGGATAGCGTCGAGATTAGCCTCTTTCGCTTTCTTTGCGAGGTCGAGCTTGCCCTGGGTTGCGCCGTGTTCAGCGGCAACGCGCTTTGTAAGATTCTCCTTTGTTGAAGCGGAAACAACTTCGCCGAGCATTTCTGCGAATTTAGCAGCGTGTTCAGCCTCTTCCATTGCAGCCTTTTCGTAATACATACCGATTTCGGGATAGCCCTCTCTGTGAGCAGCTCTTGCCATTGCAAGATACATACCAACCTCTGTGCATTCGCCGGTGAAGTTGGAACGCAGACCCTCGATTATATCCTCAGGAACGCCGTTTGTAATACCGATCTCGTGTTCGCAAGCGAAAGTGAGCTTGCCCTTTTCTTCTTCCTCAACAAGGAACTTGCTTCCGGGAACTCCGCAAAGCGGGCATTTTTCGGGCGCGGACTCACCGACATAAACATATCCGCATACAGGACATACATACTTCATAAATAAATACCTCCAAAATAGTAATTATTATCGTTTTTACGATAACATAATTGTATCACATTTTTTTTAAAAAGTCAAGAGGAATGTTATCATTTTTTTAAAAATCATTTAATCATCACAATTCCTTTTTTTATTGTTGGTAAGACCTGCGATGTAATCAATCGAAACACCATAGTATTTCGCGAGTATTATGACTTTTTCAAACGGAATGGGAAATTCTCCCGTTTCCCAACGGCTGTACTGTTTTTGAGAGGTGTTTAGTATTGCGGCGATTTCAGTTTGGGTGAGGTCGAAGTCCTCTCTCAGATCCTGCAATCTTTGATACTTTTTAATAATATGCACCGCCTCTGTTTGTATAATTCCACCAAAATTATATCACGCTCAAATCACCCGGTATTGACTTTAGTACATTTTTGGGTTATAATAGACTATGTGTTTATTTATTAGTATAATAGTGTCAAGTTATAAAGCAGAAATGTATTTAATAAATTGCACAAAAATGCTATTTTTTGTTGATTTTTTCCTATGAATGTGGTAAAATATAATTGGATATATGTACAGGCTGAACCGAGCTGATTTTTTGCGCCTTATTATCTTAATCTTATGGAAACTCAGCTTTTCGTCTTCACAGTATCATTATTCTTTACATATAATATTTTATTCTCAGATATTCGGAAAATAGAATTTCACTTGACATATTATTTCCCGATGCAGGGCATAATCAGGGAGGATAAATGAAGAAATTTAAATTAAATGGTTTTGAGGTAAGCAGCAGGATTACATTAAGTATAATTTGTTTTCTTGCCGCTCTTATGCATTTGACATATCTGATTTTATTTGCGAATTTCAGAATGTTTCATCTGATGATTTTCAATATCGCAAGTGTATGTTTTTATATCATAAGCGGTTTAATCACGAAAAAGAATGAAGTCAATAAACATACGATGTGGTGGATTGTGGCTTTTTTGTCGGAAGTATCTCTTCACGCCGTTCTTTGTACGCTGATTATGGGTGTTGATACGTATTTTATTCTGTTTCCGATTATCGCGCTGCCTATTTGTGTGTTTTATTTGTTTTATTATTGTGATAGGAAAACATTTACAAAAATGTTGGTTATATTTGTTGCCGCTACATATCTGCTTACCGCGGTAACAATCGTTCTCAGTGAGATATTCGGCGATTCTATTCCGTTCGCTGTATCTTTCCTGAGTCGCCGTGAAAAGACTATTATCCGTAATGTGAATCTGTTCTTTTCCACATCGGTGCTGTTTGTGTTTACAATGATGTTTTACCTTGAGATGTCACGAATGTTGGATAAACTTCGCGACTCTACAGATAAACTGCAATATACTGCGACGCACGACGCTCTTACAGGTCTTACCAACCGTCGCAATTTCTGGGATTATTTTGAGGCTCTGTTTAAGAATGGCGAGCATTACAGCATTGCCATGGGTGATCTTGACAGCTTTAAGAATATAAATGATACATACGGTCACGGGTGCGGCGATTTGGTTTTGAGGGCGGTTGCGGATATAATCAATGAAAGTACTGCGGGTAATGAGATCGCTTGCCGATGGGGCGGCGAAGAGATGGTTGTTGTTTTTCTGGGCAGTAGATCAGCGGCGCTTGAACGTCTGGAAACTATCCGTTCACGGATAGAATCGCTTGCGCTGAGTTATGAGGGATTGGTGGTTCATGTCACCATGACATTCGGATTTGCCGACAGTGATGAAACGGCACGCGCTGTTGCAGAGTCGCATATTGAAAAGAGCAAGGACGGCGAAACGGTTTCAAAGAATTATGAGGTGGAGTCGCTGATTTCGCTGGTGGATAAGCGTTTG
>JALEQE010000185.1 GCA_022766825.1 Oscillospiraceae bacterium
ATCGGATTTTGTCGCGGGCTTTTTCTTTCCCGACCCGACGGCGAAATTCACCGCCACCGCCGCTCCGAGCAAAACCGTAAGCGACGCTATTACAATCTGCTTTTTCCCGATTATCAAATTCAGTCTTTTCATAATTGTCTCCTTTCAATCGGTTACATATACTTTGGAAATTCCGATATTCAGTGCTTTCGCGACCATGTAGGTTACTTTTTCCTTTATCAGAGGATTACCCGCGCCGCTGCACACAACCGCCGCTCCACGAACTTTCGGCTGAACGACGCCGACTTCGAGCGGTTCTTTCGCCGAACCCACAAGCACCGTTTCCGTTTCGTTCGCGGTATTCTCCGAACCGCCGTCAGAATTTGTTTTTACGTTGGTATCCGTCTTTTGATTTTTTTCGTACACTCGCTGTGACGATTTGTCAAGCGTTACCATAACGCTGACCGAACCCACGCCGTCGATTTTTTCAAGCAGCGTTTTCAAACGCCGTTCAAGCGTTTGCTCGATTTCCGCGGCGTTTTCGGAAATCTCTGTCACTTCACGGGTTTTCGTCTTTCCTCCGAACGCCGTACTCAACAAAAGCAGTACAAGAACCGCCGCCGCGCCGATTATCAGAATTCTTTTCCCGTTTTCACCCGAAAATAGGCTCTTAAACGTCATTTCAACTGCCTCACTCCTTTACTTCCGTTTTTATTGCGATATCCTGTGAAAGCTCGTCGCCGAGAATCTCCGCCGCCGCTTTTGCCGCCGCCTGTTCCCTGCTTTTGAATACAAGCTCTACCTGTGTAATATTTATGCTGTACAATCCCGAAATATTAACGATTATGTGAATTTCCTCGGGATATATTTCCCGCTCGTTCAGCAAAGCGTATATTTTGTCGGACATTTCTTTGCAGATTTTTCGGCGAAGTTCTTTTGTGACGTTCGAGGAAATATCCGCGCCGTATTCTTCCGCCTGTAAACTGTATTTTTCGGTATCTATTTTCAGTTCTGCGCCGCTTATCGCCGAAACTCCCACAAGCAGAAACACTCCCGCAATCAGCATTGAAATCTGCTTTGAGAACTTGTTTTCGGGGACAAGCATTCTGAAAAGCGCGCCGCTCAGCGCGGCAATGCACATTGTCGATAAAAATTTCATACTACACCGCCGTTCCCGTCATACAAAGCGTAATCGCCGCCGCTATCGTGTTCAAAAGAAAAACGCAGAACGTTATCGCAATGATAATCGTGAATATCGCCGAACAGCTTTTCAGCAGTGCCGAAAGCTCGTTCAGTCCGAACACTTCCGCAAGACTTTGCGACAACATCGCGGCGATTTTATAGCACAGCAAGTTCGCGAGAACGGGCAGTATAATCGCGCCCGCGGCTATCATTCCGTATGTACCGACACTGCTTTTAAGTATTCCCAAACCCGCTTGTAAAGTGTTTACCGCGTCAGACACCGTGCCCCCGATTATCGGTACACCTTGCGACACCGCGAATTTCGCCGCTTTTACCGCCGCGTTGTCCGAAGCCGCCGAAACGGCTGTTTGCAGAGATAAAACGCCCATAAAAATCGTCATAACAAGCGACAATCCCCACACAACGAATTTCTTGATAAGTTCGCCGAGTTTGTCCAGTTTCAACTGCGGGTGAACCGCCCCTGCGGTTGATACTCCGAGTATCGTTCCGCACAAGGGTGCTAAAAAATTCGCCGCCAACTGCGAAAACAACTGCGTTGCCGCGAGTATCGCCGAGTTAATCGCCGCAGAAGTCAGCGTATGTCCGAGAGCCGCCGCTATTCCCGTAAGCGTTGGGATAAACACAAGCATAAAATTCGCCGCCGCGCTTATCGCCGCAAGCGAGCTTTTCAGCGACCCGTAAACCGCCGCCGAGGCAATTCCCGCACCGCACAAAACTCCCACAGCCGAAAGAATACCTTTCAAGTTTCCCGTATCCGCGATACTTTCAGCCATTGCACAAAAAAGCACCACTCCGCACAATCCGCACAGCATACGCAACGGCGCTTCCGCTTTGCTTTTCACAAGCTCCCATACACTGCCCACAGCCTCCGAAAACGAGAGAATCCGCGGATTATCGGGCGTTATCTGTTCGCTGTCGAGATAATCGCGCGCTTCATCGGGCAACGCGCTTTCAAGCTCGTCCCGACCGTAATCGAAATCGTCTGCGCAAGCCGTTACTCCGCAACACGACATCACAAGCAGCGCAATAAGCAATACAAAAAACTTCCTCATATTTTACCTATCCGTTTATCATCGACGTAATCAATCCCGCAAGCTCCGTAAACACAGGAAGCGACAGCGCGGATATCGATACTCTCCCCGCAAGTTCGAGTTTCGAGCCGAGAGCCGTTTCCCCCACATCATTCGCGCAGTCTGCGGATAATTTCGTGATATAGCTTATAGCAAGCGCTTTCAGCAGCACTTCCGAAAAATCGCCGCTTATTCCCGCGCCGTCCGCAAGCTCGCCAATCGCCTTGACAGACGGCGACAAAATTTTCACGGTGACAATAAGTATCATCACGCCCGCCGCGATATTCACGAAAACCGCGCTTTCGGGTTTCATCTGTCTTACGATAACACACAGAATAACCGCAAGCAATCCGAAACCGCACAGCTTTAAAACGTCCGTTATCACAGCGAAAACACGTCCTTTATCGTTTCAAACAACTTCTGAATTGACGGTATCAACATCATCAGCACGATAATTAGCCCCGCTACATTCAGCATTACAACCTGTTCCTCGTGGTCGGTTTTTTTGAGTATCAGATTTAAAATCGCGACTATTATGCCGACTGCCGCGATTTTAAAAAGCAAATCTATTTCCATAGCTGTCCTTTCAAACAATCAACACGGCAGCACCAATTCCGCACAAAGTCCACATGCGGAAAAACGCTTTTCCGCACTTCGCGTATTCCTTTTCGGAGGCGGTTTTAAGCGTGGCAATTTCGGTTTCGCAACATTCCAACAGCCTCAATGTACCCTCTTTGTCGGAAGTGCCGAACGAACGTCCCAACTCACGCAAAACAGCCGTTTCCCCGCGCTTTTTAGGTAAGGCGTCGCAGGCTTTTTCCCAAGCCGTTCGGGCATCGCTCTCTTTGGCGAATTGCTTGACAACATTCGCGAAATAACAGTTCTCGCGTTCCAACAACTCGTCCGACGTTCTGTCACAACGAATACCGACAGCAAAACGTTCAAGCAGCAACGAAATTTCCGACAAGAAAACCGTTCGTTCTTTCAACTCACGCTTTTTACTGTACCCCTCGAACGTGCAAACGACAAACGCAATCGCCGCCGCAATTATCCTCAACATATCCACGTCGTCACCCGCTTTCGCCGACGTATTCGGTAATTTGTCCGCGGTTTCCCAAAACGGCAATCCGCTCGAACAAAGGCACAAGCCCGCTCGTTGACGGACGTTTTTTCAGTTCGTCAACGCTCCCTGCGTGAGCAGACGCGATTATTTTCACTCCGCAGAACATCGCCTGTTCAATCGCAAATTCGTCATTTCCGATTTCGTCACAGATAATTATTTCGGGGTTCAGACTTCTCACCGCAAGCATAATCCCCTCGGATTTTTCGCAGCCGCAGAGCATGTCCGTATTTAAACCTATATCAAAAGACGGCGTTCCGCGAACGCTCGCCGACAATTCCCCGCGCGTATCTATCAAAACCACTCTGTGACGTTCACCGAGCCGCCTCGCGAGGTCGCGCAGAATAGTTGTTTTTCCGCTCATCGGCTTACCCGCAAGCAGGAGCGAATAAATCCCATTCGAGAAAACACGTTCGTACAATTCGTCAGCGCAACCGTAAATTTGATGCGCAATTCTGATATTCAGCCCCGAAATGTCCTTAAACGCGGTTATTCTTCCGTTTTTCGTAACTGCCGTCCCGCATATTCCCACACGATGACCGCCGTCAAGAGTTACAAACCCACGCGCGATTTCTTCCTCGAAGCTGTACACCGAATAGCGGCATATCTCTGCGAAACACTCCGCGATTTCTTCCGCCGAAAAAGCCGCAGAACACGTTCGCATTCTCCCGAAAACGTCAACGCAAACAGACGGTCTCCCCGCCCGCAGACGTATTTCCGCGATTTGCGACAACGGCTCTGTTATGCGTATTTTTTCAATACTCTTCAATGGAATTGCCGAAACTTTAATCATTTTTACACCCCTCGCTTTTCTTGTCCTGTTTGTTAAATTATATTCGGGATTTTTCAAAATAGAACAGCAAATATCCATAAAAAAACGGCGGCTATTCAAAGCCGCCGAGGAAATATTAGTTTTTGTTATAAATCAAGTGCTCCGCTTGTAACGGAAATTCCCGCAATTTACCGCGAAAAACTTCCTGTGTATCGGGTAAATCAAGAAAATCCAACGGACGTACTATATCCTCAAAATTATCCTGCTCCTCAACACCGAGTTCGACAAGCATATCCCTTACAAAATCAGAACAGTAATAGTGCTTGTCCCGCTTATATGTTTTCCCGAATATCGCGAGCAACAAACCCAGCGTGTCATAACGATAAGAATATTTGTGCGCCAGCATATCTTCCAGCTTTTCACGCAACTCCTCGTATATATCGTCATCGACGTTCAATTTAAGTACAATCGCGTCCGTTTCCGTAAACCTACCAATTGTACCCGAAGTAAGCGACTCGTGAACAAATCCGCCTATCCACGGAAAATACTTAAACCGCCGCCCGAACGAATACATATTGTCAAGTTCCGCGTCAAGGCTTATCGAAACGTGATTATACGGCGTGTGAGTGAACTGTTTTATAATTCTCGATACCACCGAAGGCGTATGTGAAATAATTATGTATATCTCTTTATTTTCCACGTTTCAGCCCCCTTGCCGTTTTTTAATATATATTATAACATTGTAAAACTAAAAAGTCAATAACAAAATATGGAAACACAATAATCAATTATCCTGCCGTGACAGAATTTCTTTTAACTCCGCCGCTCGTTTCAGCAACGCGCTTTTTTCGTTCGGTATTTTTTCGTCAACCGTTTCCTCAAGCAGTTTTTCGAGGATTTTTCCCATAAGCGGAGACGGCGGAACGATTTCACGCAAATCGTTTCCCGAAATCACAAGCGACTTCATCGACAAACAGCTTGATTCCGCCGAAATTTGCTCCGCGGCAACAATCGCCTCGCGCACTTTCGGAATACGTTCGCGGCAGAAATCGTATTTCGCGGAATCGTCCGCTATATGCGCATTCATAATCGCCGTGAACATTTCCAAACCGTGTTTCGCAAGCTGACGTCTTATATATTTCCGTGAAGTTTCAACGGGAATATCGTGATATTTCACAATTTCCACAACCTGTTCGCGCAGTGAATTTCCGCATTTCAGCGCACGCATAATCTCGTCCGCCATTTTTGCGGAAACTTCTCCGTGGCCGTAATAATGACACTCGCCGTCCTCACCCACCGAACGGCAGGACGGTTTACCCAAATCGTGAAAAAGCATAGCAAACCGCATTTCAACGGTATCGGGCGCGGCCTCAACCGCTCGCGCGGTATGTTCATACAGCGTGCTGTTATGGTACTTTGAACCCTGTTCGTAGCCGATTTCCGCTCCAAGCGGCGGAATAATCTCCGAAAATATCTCCGAAAAGTCCAACAGAACGCGTTTAACGTCTTTTCCGCATAACAATCGGCTGAGTTCGGCGAAAATGCGTTCGGAAGACACTTTCCTCAGTTTATTTTTGTGCTGATGAACAGCCTGACAGGTTTTTTCCTCAATAGAAAAACCCAGCACCGCCGAAAAACGGAGTGCACGCAACACGCGAAGTTCGTCCTCCGAAAAACGCTTGTCGGGGTCGCCTATACTGCGGATAATCCCCGACTTTATATCGGCTTGTCCGCCAAACGGGTCAACAAAACCCCTTTTCGGACTGTAAGCTATTCCGTTCATCGTAAAATCGCGGCGGGAGAGGTCGTCCTCGATATTTCTCGAAAATGAAACGCTGTCGGGGTGACGTCCGTCGGAATAATTTCCGTCCGTTCGGAACGTGGTAATTTCCGTTGACATTCCTTTATACAGAACCGTCACCGTGCCGTGCTTTATGCCCGTTTCGGTAACACGACAATCGGCGAACACGCCCTCCGTTTCTTTCGGAAGAGCGGACGTTGTTATGTCAAAATCGTGCGGCGTCATTCCCATAAGGAAATCGCGAACGCACCCACCCACGACAAAAGCGGCGAACCCCGCGTTTTCAAGACGTTCCAGCACCTCGATTATCTGAAAAGGCAATTCCATTGTTTCATCTCCCTTTTTTATTTTACCACATTCTCCTATATTATTCAATAGTATTATCGTACAAACAACATTATGAACGTTTGGCAAAAATAACAAAACCTCCGAAAAAATCGGAGGTTCTGCAGGGAAAAGAAAACCAAATTTAAAGAAGTAATCGATAATTATTCGGAGAACATCGCGGTTGAGAGGTATCTCTCGCCCGTATCGGGGAGCAAAGCAACTATTGTCTTGCCCTTGTTCTCGGGACGTTTTGCAAGCTCTATTGCCGCCCAAACAGCCGCGCCGGAGCTTATTCCGACAAGCACACCCTCTGTTCTCGCGATACGTCTGCCTGTTTCAAACGCCGCCTCGTTCTCAACCTGAATGATTTCATCGTAAATTGATGTATCAAGTGTATCGGGAATAAATCCCGCACCGATACCCTGAATTTTGTGCGGACCTGACGCGCCGCCCGAAAGAACGGGGCTTGATTTCGGTTCAACAGCAACGATCTTAACGTTGGGATTCTTTGCTTTCAGAGCCTTGCCAACGCCCGAAACCGTTCCGCCTGTGCCTACACCCGCGACAAATATATCTACTTTTCCGTCCGTATCATTCCAGATCTCAACACCTGTTGTCGCTTCGTGCGTTGCGGGGTTTACGGGGTTTGTAAACTGTCCCGGTATAAAGCTGTTCGGGATTTCCTCGGCAAGCTCGTTTGCTTTTGCGATCGCGCCTTTCATACCCTTCGCGCCGTCTGTCAGAACCAATTCCGCACCGTATGCTTTCATAAGGTTTCTGCGCTCAATACTCATTGTTTCCGGCATAACGATAATAATTCTGTAGCCCTTTGCCGCCGCAATAGCCGAAAGTCCGACTCCCGTATTGCCGCTTGTCGGTTCGATTATTACAGAATCGGGTTTCAGCTTCCCCGTTTTTTCCGCGTCCTCAATCATTGCGTTTGCAACGCGGTCTTTTACCGAACCCGCGGGATTGAACAATTCCAGCTTCGCGAGAACGGTCGCTTTCAGCTTGTCCTCCTTTTCGATGTGGGCAAGCTCTAACAGCGGTGTTTTTCCGATAAGTTCAGTGACATTTTTGTATACTTTCATAATAGTACCCTCCATAGTATATTTTTTCCTTATGATGTCATTATAGCACACTATTCCTACAATGTCAATAGGTTTTTGGGATTTTTATAAAAATTTTTTAAAAACGCGCCCCTCTAAGCGGCATATTCAAAAATAAGTTTCAAACCAAATGATTTAAGACGATCGGTGGTTGATGTAGAAATAAATAACTGATAACAGGCATATGTGAAAAGCATACGACTGTTAAACTTTTATGCAGTCCTTTAATTGAAGCATTGATAAAAAAGTGTTAAGCCCAGTGAGTTATTTATGACGAGCTGTGCAATGAAAAATGTCGGTCTTAAGCTTGGCGATAAGATCACTGTTAAAGTCAACGATGTGAGTAAGGAATTTACCATTGCAGGTGGTTTCGAGGACGCTGTTCTCGGTTCGGAGATGAGTTCAATGACAAGATTTATTAAGCAACCTGATTTCTGTAAATATTATCATCCTATGCTTTGCGGCAGAGGATGATTTATTTTTGACGCGAGGTGGTTTGGCGGATAACGTTCATAAACAGGCTTTCGACAACCAAAAGGCGCACCTTTGGAGCGCTTAACTATTTGGTAAAGAAAAACCGCCTAACTTACGTTAAGCGGTTAATAACGGCGTAAGGTGGGTGTGCCCTTTCCCACATTTCTTTTGACCATTAAGGTGCGTAGCAGCACAATCTCTACTTCAAACGTCTATGTTATTCTATATACATTATATCATATTTATTCTTTTTTGTAAAGTACTTTATGCTTGTTTTCTAGCTTTTTCAGATTTTTGTCACGAATACGGAAAAAAGTCATTACCGAATTTTTATAACCGTCTTCGTCTGTACTCAAAGCCAGCCGAACAACAACATTCAAATTTGTATCAGATAGCCGTTTTACAACAAATACTGTTCCTTTATTTTTAGTATCTTTCAGTACTAAATCGGGGTCGGAAACAGCTTGCGGTGCATAATCATTGAACAGCGGATAATCTTCAATGTGCCTTTCCTTGATATGTTCCATCCGCTCTTTTGTAATAATAGTTTCGTTTGTTTGCAGCTTTCCAAACTCATTTTCAAGATAAGAGGTTTCCAAACCCCCGAGTGAAACATATTCAGTAATCACATCATCTACCGCCGTTTTCCTGTTGTTAGTTTCTATTATACCACCGTTCTCCGCATTTGTCAACCCCGATTTATCGCCGTTTACAAACGCCTTTTGCCACTCTGCGTAAGTCATATTATCCGGCACATAGTAAGTCTTGCCGTTCTCATCTCGTGCGGCTCTTTGACCTATCTGCCCGAAATCATCGTCAAAGTACGGCGCAGTGGTGGAACGGCAGTAAACGTGAAACGGCGGCGCGGTAACGCCCGCCTTGTATTCGCTCATCGGGTAGTGCTTGCCGTCCAGATTTCGGCAAATATCGGAAGTGTGAGTATCAAGAGTGGCCACGATTTCGTATTGCTCTACACCGAGTTCGGAGAAACAGTCCTTTTGCGCCGCCGTCTGCGATATGCTGATTTTGAACTGTCCCCGAAAAGAAACGGCACTGCAAATCGCTTTACAGTGCCGTTTTGGTTACTTTATCCGAATTTTATTGAGAAAGTCTGCCCATAGCCGCGAGAAGTTCCATTCTTGCCGAGTCCGAATATCAAACCGTGTAAATGCCAATAATATCCACAAACAAAGTGGAGGTAAAATATTATGGCAAACAGAAAACACGGCTTGGACGAAAAGGAAATGGAGCTTGTAAAGCTTCTCATGGCAGACTGCAAAAGCACAGGAGATATTCAGGAAAAACTGAAGCGATTATTCGCAGGAACGATCGAGCAGATGCTTGAAGCAGAGATGGATGAGCATCTCGGCTATGAGAAAAATTCGGTTGCAGGAAACAATTCCGGAAACAGCAGAAACGGTTACGGCAAGAAAACCATAACCAGCGATTACGGCGAATGTGAGATATCCGTACCACGGGACCGCAACGGCGAATTTGAGCCGAAAGTTATTGAAAAAAGACAGACCCGTACCGACGAAATCGAGCAGAAA